>CAZDYP010000194.1:0-8834 GCA_964509505.1 uncultured Anaerolineae bacterium
GAGGCGATTGACCTTTTTCTCTATGCGACGAAGCACGGCCTTTTTGAGATGAATTGGCATCTCGTCTGCCCCCATTGCGCGCACGTCGTCGAGAGCTTCCGCGAGTTGAGCAGCATCCACGCGCACTTCACGTGCAACCTTTGCTCTGCCGACAAGACGACGAACCTCGACGACTTCATTCAAGTCGCGTTCACCATCTCGCCGCAAGTGCGTGACATTATCTATCATCATCCCGCGACGCTGCCTGACGTGCTATCAATTGACGAATTCATGTTCAACTATTACATCAGCAAAGGGACGTTACCGTTGCCCAACGGGCAAAATTATCGCGACGCGATTTTATCGTTGACGAAAGCGCACACCTACGTGCAGCCGCGCGAAAAAGTTGCAGTCAAATTTGAAACGATCCCCGGCACCGTGCAAGTGCGTGATATGCGCCACAATACGGGCATCGCATTCCTTGTCAGTGAAAACCAACAAGCGACGGCACAGAGTGTGCCCTTGCGCGTGATGGATGGCACTATCAAGCACAGCCAAGACACCATCGCACCAGGGACATTGGTGTTGAATGGCGTCAATTACAAGTTCACACAATTTGGTAATTTAGAAAGTGGGCAGGTTAGCGTCGAGGTCGAAAATATCAGCGACCAAAAATGTCCGCTCTGGTTGATTCATTTGCCCATGGAGTTTGGGCCACCCATGCAACACTTCGCGCCGTTCTTATCGGGCAAACGCTTGTTGACGACGCAGACCTTCCGCGACTTATTCCGCTCCGACGCCGCACCCATGCAAGAGGGTATCGGTGTCCAAGACATCACCTTCTTGTTCACCGACCTCAAAGGCTCAACCGCGATGTACGATGCGATTGGCGATCCACAAGCCTTCTTCCTCGTGCGTCAACATTTCGATACGCTCGGTCGCGTCGTCGTGCGTCACAACGGCGCCATCGTCAAAACCATCGGCGACGCGGTCATGGCAACCTTTATCCAACCTGCCGATGCCGTACAAGCGGCGGTCGAGATGCTCACCGAAATCGAAGTGTTCAATCGTACCATCTCGCAACCGCTCACCTTGAAGATTGGCATTCACAAAGGACATTCGATTGCGGTGACGTTGAATGATCGCTACGATTATTTTGGGCAGACGGTGAACATTGCGGCGCGGGTGCAGGGCTTGGCGGATGCGAATGAGATTTACCTGAGTCAGGATGTGTATGTAGCAGAGGGAGTCAGTGAGGCATTGGCGCGTTGCGCGGTGCAACCAGAGCAAGCGGCGATGAAGGGTGTAAGTAAGACGATGAGAGTGTATCGGGTACAAGTAAAAAGTGGGGAGTAAAAAGTTCTCATCAGTGGTGTAACTTTCGGAGTCACAGACCATAGAGAGTATAGGAGGCTTGTGATATGACGACACAACCATCGAAGCCAGCGCAAACGCAAACGACGATTATTCAAAAAACGCAAGGACCTGGCTGCCTCGTGCAGGCATTGTGGTTCTTGTTTGTCGGCTGGTGGTTGGGCGGCGCGGCGACCACGTTGGCGTGGTTCCTGAATACCATCATCATTGGTTTGCCCGTTGGCATGGCGATTCTGAACAACATCCCGAAGTTCATCGCGCTGCAAGAACCCGAAAAATATCTGCGCGTTACCTCACGCGACGGCTCGACGCGCATCAGCGAAATCGCGCCGCCGCAAGTCAACTTCTTCGTCCGCACGGTGTTCTTCTTGCTCATCGGTTGGTGGTGGAGCGGCATCTGGATGTCCATCGCGTATGCGCTCTGCATGACGATTATCCTGATGCCCATTGGCTTGCAGATGTTTCGGATGACGCCCGCGATGACGACGCTGCGACGGTATTAACCACGACGGCGCACAGATTCACAAAGAACACGAAGAAAAACTTTGCGCTCTTGGGGCTGCCTTCGTCCGCGATGAGCTGCTTGTTCATTGCGGCGAGATGCGGCAGGTCGGTGGGGGTGGCGGAGTGAAGAGAGAGGGAACTTAAATTTTTCATGACGGAAATTATACACTGTAAGGAATGAATATGCCCGCCCAAATCATTGACGGCGCGAAAGTCGCCGCAGATATCCGCAACCAAGTGAAACGTGAAGTCATAGAGTTAAAAGAAAAGTATAACGTCGTCGCGGGGCTCGCCACCGTGTTGGTCGGCGACAATCCTGCGTCGCATGCTTACGTGCGTTCCAAGCGTAAGATGTGCGCCGAGCTCGGTCTTACGTCGTTTGGACACGAGCTGCCAAAGGACGCAACGCAAGCGCAAGTCATCGCGCTCGTGCGCCAACTAAGCACAGACCCTGCCGTGCATGGTATCCTCGTGCAATTGCCGTTGCCCGCGCACATCAGCGAGGAAGCCGTGCTGAGCGAGGTCGCGCTCGAAAAAGACGTAGATGGCTTCAACCCCATCAACCTCGGCAAGCTTGGCATGAAGAACCGCGTGCCGACGTTCGCGCCCTGCACGCCCGCAGGCATCATTGAGCTGCTCGACCGCAGCGGCGCGCAGCTAGACGGCGCGCAGGCTGTTGTATTGGGACGTAGCAACATCGTCGGTTTGCCCGTCGCGTTGTTGTTGCTTGGACGCAACGCCACCGTCACCGTCTGTCATTCGCGCACCCAAGACCTCGCCGCCATCACACGCCAAGCCGATATCCTCGTCGTCGCCATCGGCAAGACGCGGTTCGTCACCGCCGATATGGTAAAATCGGGTGCGCTGGTGATTGATGTGGGCATCAACGAGATTCCCGATGCGACCAAAAAATCAGGCAAGCGACTCGTCGGCGATGTGGATTTCGATACCGTGAAGGAAGTTGCGGGCGCGCTTACGCCTGTGCCAGGCGGCGTCGGACCGATGACGATTGCGATGTTGATGCAGCATACCTTGATGGCAGCAAAAAGAAAAGTAACCAGTAGTGAGTAATGAGTAGCTTACGTTACGCAGAAATGTCATTGCAAGCGCTTCCTTCGACATGCTCAGGATGCAGTTTGCGAAGCAATCACCATGCCGCAGGAAGGAGCTTGCTCTGCTCCGCTTGCCATGACCACATAAGGTGAGTGAGTAATGAGTAATTAGAGAATTACTCATTGCTACTTAACGTGAATTCGGGATAAGCCACAGCGACTGCAATGCGCGCGCACCGCAGCGCCAAGCCGACCGCCGTCGGCTGGCACTGAACCCGCGCAGGCGGGTTTCGCAGTGAGTAGGCGCGATTGTCAATCGCCCGCAACCTTATCCCGCATTGACGTTACCTACCAATTACCTAAACGAGGAGAAAACAGAATACCAATGACGTACGATTTTGATACGCCGATTGAGCGTCGCGGCACCAACAGCGCGAAGTGGACACGCTATGCGCCCGATGTGCTGCCGATGTTCGTCGCAGACATGGACTTCAAATCGCCGGAGCCGATGCTGAAGGCGATGCACGCGCGTGTGGCTCATGGCGTGTTCGGTTATGTGGGCTCGCAAAAAGAAGTGAGCGACATCGTCGCGGCGCGCATGAAGCGTCTGTATCAGTGGGAGGTTAACCCTGAATGGGTCGTGTGGATTCCAGGACTAGTGTATGGGCTCAACAATGTGTGCCGCGCGGTAGGGCGCCCCGGCGACGATGCGCTCATGTTCAGCCCCATCTATCCACCGTTCCTCACCGCGCCGACGAATCAAGGCTTGACCGTGACAAAGGTTGAGCAAACTTTGAAGCCCAACGGCAACCTCATCAGCTACGAAATAGACTTCGACAAATTCGAGAGCGCCATCAAGCCGAATACGGCGCTGTTCATCCATTGCCACCCGCACAATCCCACAGGTCACGAATACACCCGCGCAGAAAATTTACGGCTCGCCGAAATTTGCGCGAAACACAACTTGATCATCTGCTCCGACGAGATTCATTGTGACTTGTTGATGGATCACACCCAACATACGCCGATAGCTGCGCTTTCGCCCGACATCGCGCAACGCACGATTACGCTGATGGCGCCAAGCAAGACGTTTAACATGCCTAGCCTCGACACCAGCTTCGCCATCATCCCCGATGCAGTCATCCGCCGTCGTGTGCGCCACAACGCGATTGGCTTGCACATCAACGCTGTCGGACTCGCCGCCGTGAAATCGGCGTTCACCGAATGCGATGAATGGTTGAACGAACTGCGCGCCTACCTCACTGCGAACCGTAACACACTGATTGATTACGTTACCGAAAACATGCCCGACATTCACATCACCTGCCCCGAAGCGACGTATCTGGCGTGGCTCGATTGCCGCCGCTTGCAGATTCACGGCACACCTTACGAATTTTTCTTGAATCATGCGAAGGTTGCCCTGAATGACGGCGCGACCTTCGGACCCGGCGGCGAAGGCTTTGTGCGCCTCAACTATGGTTGCCCACGTTCACAGTTGATGCAAGCATTGGAACAAATGAAAGATGCGTTGGACCGTGCGCGTCACCAACATTTGACCAATGGCGCGGAACTTGCGTAATCACAAAGCAACCCAAAGGAGATTAGGGGAGATTAGAGAAAATTAGGGAATGGCTGATTGCCTTCATTTCCCTTTATTGCCTCCATTCCCCTAATCTCCCCTAATTTCCTTTTCTCACCCATGTCTAACGACATCACGCTGATTGTCTTCTCCGCAGGCGACGAGCGCGACGACGCCGAGCGGCTTGTCACACGCGCGCGTCACGCCATCACCGCCGACGTGATCGCGCGCGCGCGCGCGATTGATGCTATTGGACGCATCATCGTCGTCACCGACTCGCGCGCGCTCGTCGAGACGTTGCGGCCTTACGAAGTGATCGCCGATTACGATTTACCGCACGACGGGCAAGCGTTTGATTTTGGTGCGCGGTTCGAATCCATCCTCAAACAGTATGACGTGCAGAAGCCGTTCTACATCGGCGGCGGCGCGGCGGCGTTGCTGACACTCGACGAAATGCGCGGCATTGCGGAGACGTTGCGCGACGCCGAGAACATTATGATTCCGAACAACTTGTTCTCGTCGGATTTCATCGCATTTGCGCCAAGCAGCGCTGCCTTTGATTTGCCTCCGCAGCCCACCGATAACAACCTCGCGTTCCTCCTCCGCACGCAACGACAGTTGCCGCTCAAATCGTTGCCGCGCACCGTCGGCACACAATTTGATGTGGACACGCCAACCGACGTGATGTTGTTGGGCTATGGCAAACAACTGGGCGACTATACGCGGCGTTTTCTCAACGAAGTCAAACTGTCCACGCAACCCATCGAGCGTGTGCTGCCGCATCTCACACAACATGACAAGGAGTTGTTGGTGTATGGGCGCGTCTCGGGCGAGGTGTGGTTGAATTTCGAGCGCAACATTGCGTGTCGCACGCGGCTCATCTCGGAGGAACGGGGACTGGTGGCGAGCGGCCGTGAGGCGCGCGGCGAAGCGCGCTCGGTGTTGGGCTTTGTGTTCGATGCGTATGGCGTCGAGCGCGGCTTCGAGCTGCTCGCACAGTTGGGGACAGCGGCTTTAATTGATACGCGCGTCTTGCTCGCGCACCGTCAATTGAAGTTGAGCGCGCACGACCGCTTTAACGCCGACCTCATGCGACCTGACTTGATTCACCACGAATGGCTGCGCGCTTTCACCCAAGCGGCGCTGCAAGCTGCCATCCCCATCATTCTTGGTGGGCATTCGTTGATTTGCGGCGGATTGTATTTGTTGATTGAGGCGGCGTGGAGAGATCATCCGCCCGCGAAGACGGATGCGCGGCGCTGAAGCCATTACGTCGCGCGCGCCAAGCGCATCCGCAGCCCGCGCGGACGCAACGTCACTGACGCATCCGTCGTCACTTTCGCGTCGGCGCATAAGTGTGCGTCGAATTGTTGCGCCAGCGTCGCCAGTGTGAGTTGCGCTTCCATCAGCGCGAGGTTGTTGCCGATGCACTGATGGGGCCCACCGCCAAACGGGAAATACACAAACGGCGGGCGGCTGGCGTTGCGCGCCTCGGTGAAGCGCGTCGGGTCAAATACGTCGGGCTGTTCCCACCACGCAGGCAGGCGGTGCATAACATAAGGGCTGATGAAGACCATATCGTTGGGCTTCAGCGTATAGCCGCCGATGATGTCCAAGGCATAAGGCGCGCGATAAATCAACCAGAACGGTGGATAAAGGCGTAAGGCTTCATCAATGACCATGCGCGTGTAGGGCAATTGCGGCAAATCAACTACCGTGGGTGCGCGACCGGCTAACACGGCGGCTAATTCGTTGCGTAAGGCTTGGGCGACGGTTGGATGTTGCGCCAACAGATACCACGTCCAGCTCAACGTCGTTGCTGTCGTTTCGTGTCCCGCGAGGAAGATGGTCATGATTTCGTCGCGCACTTGTTGGTCCGACATGCTAAGGCCGCTCCCTGCATCTTGCGCGCGCAACAGCAAGTCGAGCAAATCTGCGCGTGGTGTGGCGTCCTTGCGTCGCAAGGCAATCATGCGCTGCACTTCTTGATTCAGCAGCGCGAGCGCGTGGTGGAAACGACGATTGGCAGGGGTTGGCAGATTGTCGGGCAATTGCACCAATGACCACGATTGCGCGTTGAAGTACTGCAACACCTCCGTCCACGCTGCGCCCAGTTCGTCCACCTTGTCGCGCGTATCGTGTCCAAACATCGTCTTTAGCACGAGCCGCAACGTCAGGCGCATCATCTCCGCAAGCATATCAAGGGGTTCGTCTGGCGGCAGCCTTTGCCAATGCGCCGCGAGCGCCGTGACTTCGCGCATGATGAGCTCGCCCAATTGGGCGAGCGACTGACGATGAAAAGCGGGTTGCAGCAAACGTCGCTGTTGCAACCACGAGTCGCCTTCGTTGGTGGCTAGTCCTTTGCCCAACACTTGCGAGACAACTTTGACCGTTGTGCTTTTGCGGTAGTTACGGTTGTGATCTTGCAGCACGTATTTGATGTGCGTGGGATGATTGAGCAAGAAGGCGCGGCGCGAGCCGAAGGACAAACTCACGACCTCGCCATAAGCGCGAGCTGCGCTGAGGAAGAAGGTCAACGGGTCCGCCCACATATTAGGCAACACGCCGACGAGCGGATACCCACGCGGGCCGGGCGGCAGCCGCGGTTGGAGTGAAGGGAGACGGGCTACACTCATCGCGCGCAATTATAATGCAACTTGCCAGCAGCGCGAATCGCATTACAATTGAGACCCAAAGGGTTTCCACTCACTAACTATGAAAATTCCTGTCACGTGGCGCGATTCCGAAAAGACCACCCTCTACGTCAAGTTCGAGCGCGGCTGGAGCTGGGATGACTTCTGGGCGATGAACCAGACGTTCAATCAGCTGGCGCAAACCGTCAACCATCACGTTGTCTTATGGGTGGATATGACTGACGCAGGGCTGCCTTCGTCGTACGTGCCGCAAATGCGTAAGATCGCCGACCTCTCGAAAGAACGCCCACACAATTTGGCTTACACCATCGTCATTGGCGTCAGCGGCCTCGTGAAAATCGCGGTTGATATTTTCAACGGCGTTTATCGCTCGACCGCGCAGCATGTTATCTTCGTGGCGAACATGGACGAAGCGCAAAAGGTCATGACGCAGCGCCCGCTTTCCAATCGTTGAGCGGTTCCTCACTGACACGGCTTCTCTGTCTTTACCAATGCCGTCAACGGCGTTGCTTGAAATACATTCCGCACTGCCGCTTGAATCTTCGGCACATTGGGCGCCAAAATCCACGAGCCTCCTGCAGCATACGTTTGTTGTGACAAGCGCGTGTCAATGGTCAAACCATGCACGTCGCTCAGTTTGATTTCGCTGGCGAGCTTGGCGAGGGGCCAGACATTGCGCGCCGGCACATCGGTCTGCACGTAGTGACTCATCACATCCCACAATTCAGGCACGCGCGAAAACACCGCAGGGTTAAGCGCCTTCTCGCGCACGCCGAGCAACACGCGCGATTGTCGTCTCATGCGGTCAAAGATGCCTGTGCTTTGACGTGAGCGCGAGAAGTCGAGCGCGAGCTGTCCATTCATCTGCATCTTCCCCACGTTGAACTTCACGCGCCGCACGCCGCCCGCCGCAGTTGGGTCGGGATACACTTCCTCCAATGGGCAATCAACCTCTACCGTGATGCCCCCCAAGATATCAATGGCTCGCTTGAAGCCTTCAAAATCCACCTGCACGTAATAATCAATCGGAAGCCCTAACAGATGGCCCACGACTTGCTTGACCGTCGCAAAATTGCCGAACACTGCTGCGGTGTTGATTTTGTTGTAACCGTGGTTCGGAATGGGCACCCACAAATCGCGCGGAATGCTAATCACGCCCGCTTGTTTGCTTTGTGGGTTAATCATCACAACGATGATGGTGTCCGTACGGCCAATCGTTTCGCCGGGGCGACGGTCACTGCCCAACAACACGATATTCAAGGTATTGGTTGACTTGGCTGAATCGGTCAGATTAGTTACTTGGTCAAGGGGTTGAGGAGCTAGTGAAGGGGTGAGCGTGGACGTAGGCGCAACAGTTGGACTAGGAATTCGAGTCGGAGTAGGTGTGGATGTAGGGGATGCGATGAGCGGCGATGCAGCACGCACAAGCGAGGCTTTTGGGGTGAAGGTGGGTGATGGTGATGGCGTGCGTGTCGGCGTGGTCGTGAATGTGGGCGCGGGGGCGCGCGTCGTCGCCAGCGTTGTTGTGGCAGCAGCTGGAGGCGTTGTGGCGAGCGAGGCGCGCTCAGGCATCTCGACTTCGCTGAAGATGTTGGCGAAGATAGCTACGATAATGATGAGAATAGAAATGTCAACCAGATTGGGCAACCGTCTCATCGCTGGAAAAAGTAGTCAGTAGCCAGTAGCCAGTAG
>CAZDYP010000195.1:0-8775 GCA_964509505.1 uncultured Anaerolineae bacterium
ACGCGCACGCAAGCCATCGCTCGGCTTGGACGATTGGCCATGCCCGATGCCGTCGGGCAAGATGATGAAGTATTGGTTTGCATCAAGCAGCTGACCCGCGCCAAATAGCACGCCCGCGAATTGTTCGCGCAGAAACGCACGCCCACTGCCGCCCGTGCCGTGTAGAATCAACACGGCGTTGCGCGTCACACCACTTGCATCACGGCGCGGCGAACCGAGCGTCGTGTAATGCAAACGCAGCTCAGGCAATACCTCTCCATTGTTGAAGTGGAAGTCGTGAAGGATGAAATTGCCTTCAATCGGTTCTGTCATCCCAGCCATCTCTTCCTGCGCTTATAATGTTTCACCTCTCGATAGCTCTTCCGCTCGCCCAACTGCGTCAAGCCCAAGTAAAACTCGCGGATGTCTTCGTTCTCGCGCAGCTTTTCGGCGGGCCCATCCAACACGACGCGGCCCGTCTCCATCACGTAACCGTGTTGCGCGATGGCAAGCGCGGCGTTGGCGTCTTGCTCGACCAACAGAACCGAAGTTTTCTCTTCTTGGTTGATGCGTTGGACGATCTCGAAAATTTCTTTGACGAGCAACGGCGCAAGACCGAGCGATGGCTCGTCGAGCAACATCACCTTTGGATGCGCCATCAGCGCGCGACCAATCACGCACATTTGCTGCTCGCCGCCCGACAAATAACCGCTCACTTTGTTTCGTAAAGCGCGCAGGCGTGGAAAGTAGTTATAGACTATCTCAAGGTCGCGCTTCTCGTCTTTGCCGTTGCGCCGCGCCATCGCGCCAACCAGCAAATTTTCTTCAACGGTCAGATGCGCGAACAAGCGTCGCCCTTCCATAATCTGCACGATACCCAGTTGCACGATTGCTTCGGGCGTCTGGCCGTCAATACGCTGCCCGTTGAACTCAATCGAACCGCGCGTGACCTTACCCAGTTCTGTGCCAAGCAAACCTGAAATCGCTTTGAGTGTCGTTGTCTTGCCCGCGCCGTTCGCGCCGAGCAACGTGACGAACCCGCCCGCGGGCAGCTCCAACGACACGCCGCGCAAGACGAGGATCACGTCACTGTAAACGACTTCGATGTTGTTTAATTTCAGCATAGTAGTCTCTACGAAAATAAGTGTCAGGTGTCAAAGTGTCAAGTGTCAAGTGCATGGCGATGCTACTTGACACTTGACACTTGGCACTTGACACACAACCCTTACTTCGCGCCGGGCGCGAGGTTGGGCGCGGACATCCAATCACTCACTGGCTTGAACGTGCCGCCTTGCACCTGCACCATGCGCGCTTTGCGACCCGCGCGCACGTCTTTGTCGTACGGTCCCATAATCATCACGCCGTCAAGCGTTTTGATCTCGCCCATCGTCGTCATCGTCTTAAAGACTTCCTCGCCGCTGAGCGCGTCGAAGCCTACGCGGTCAATCGTCTTCTCATAGATTTGTTTAGCCGCATCCACCACCGACCACGTCAGCAAATAGCCCAACGATTTTTCGGCGGGTGTGCGTTTGTTGTCGGTGTGCGCTTGCGTGACAAGCTTGATGCCCGCATTGTCCGCGTCGCTGTACCACAAGTTGAACTGCATGCCGTACCACCCTTCGGCGGCTTCCTTCGCCAAACCGAGGAACGACGTATCCATCGCCCATGTGTTCGCGCCGAGCAAGAACTCCTCTTTCAAGCCGAGCGAAATCACGTCTTTCGCAATCAACGCGGGGCCCTGTGCGAGCGTATTGGTATAAATCACGTTAGCGCCGTCTTTCTTTGCGCTCAAGATTTGCGTCGTCACATCGGTTACGCCCGTCAGTGGGAAGAGCTGTTGCGAAACGACTTTCACGCCTTTCTTCTCTGCGTAGGCTTTGGCTTCATCCGTCCACGCGCCCTTGCCATAGGCGCTGTCCCATGTGATGATGGCGACGACGGGTTTATCGAGATTCTGTCCTTTCTTCGGTTTCACCTTGTCCCAATTGGCGACGACCCAATCGAGGAACAAACCGAACTGATCCGAATAGAGCGCCACTGTGCCAAAGCTGTAACCAGCGGGATACAAGCCCTTACCGCTCACACCGGAGTTCAGTGTCGGAATCTTGTCTTCGGTGATGCGATCTTTCAACGCTTCGCCTTCGGGCGAGCCGTACATGATCAACAGCTTGGGCTTCTGCTCGCGGAAACGACTATAGACGGAGGTCGCATTCTCTAGCTTGCCGCCCGTGTCCGACCACTCAACTTTGATTTGCGCGCCGCGCACGCCGCCACTCTTGTTGACATACGCGACCGCGTCGTTGAAGCCTGCAACCAACGGTGTGGTGATAGCCGCATACGGTCCGCTCACATCGCCGAAGTGGTAGAGCGTGATCGTTTCGCCTTCCTTTGCTTTGGTGCGTGGTCCCGTTGGCTGCTGCACCGCGCCCGGCCCCGACGACGGCGCGCTACACGCCATCATGCTCAATGTCAACAACAACACGCCAATAAACGAGAGACGTTTCATGGTCACTCCTCCTTGTGTCATTTTTGATTTTCGATTTTTGATTTTGGGTTTTAATGACTGTGCCGTGCGAGAGCCTAAACGCATGTCACCTCCTTTGGCACATAGCAGATGGCGAATGGCTGATAGCGGATAGCACCAGCGCGTAACAAATCGCCATCCGCCATTCGCTCCGCGATTTGCTATTCGCTAGTGGGCGAATGGTCTAATGCGCCACGCCGCCTTCACGATGTCCCAACGATGCGCGAGGCCGCGCGGTTCGAGAATCAGAAAGACCATGAGAATCAAGCCAAACAGAATGGGCTTGGATGATTGCAGGAAGCTGGCGCTGACCGCAGGAAAGAAGTTGAAGATGGTCGGCGCGGCGACGATAGACAGTTCTTCCAGCAAGCGCACGAAGGCTGCGCCCACGATGGGGCCCAACGTCGTGCCTGCGCCGCCGACGATGATCATGCCGAGATAGAACACAGAGTCCGCGAGTGTGAACGGCTCGGCAGGGTTGATGTCACGATTGTAGTGCGCCCACAGCGAGCCGGCGATACCCGCATACACCGATGCCAAGAAAAAGGCGCGCAGTTTGTAGGCATAGAGCTCGATGCCCAACACTTCGGCGGCGATGTCGTTGTCGCGAATCGAAACGAACGCGCGCCCCAGGCGTGTGCGCGTGATGTTGCGTGAGATGACGATACACACCACCGTCACGGTGAGAATGATGTACCACATCGTGTGTTGCTCGTTGAAACGAAAATCGCCAATCGTCGGCGACGGCACGCGCAAGCCGTTCGTTCCGCCCAAGACATCCGTCCACACGTTGCGAAAGAACCAGGGGATGATGAACTGCGCGGCGAGCGTCGCCATCGAGAGATAGAACCCTTTGATGCGCAGCGATGGCAAGCCGAATAGCACCCCAATCAAGCCTGTGAACAGCCCGGCGATGGGTAATGCAAACCAGAACGGCACGCCTGCTTTGGTGACGAGCAACGTCGAAGCATAACCGCCCACTGCCACAAATGCCGCTTGCCCCAACGAGATTTGTCCCGTCATGCCGACGAGGATATTCAACCCCAGCGCCGCGATGCCGAAGATGCAAATCGTGTTGAGGATGCCGAAGTGATAGCCGCTCACAATGGAGCGCGGCAACAACGGTAACGCATACAACACCAACAAAAACCCAAGCGTTACCGTCCATTGAAAACGATTGCGAATCAACGCCATATCGTGCGAGTACGTCGTGTCGAAGTCGCCAGCAACGCGCATAAAAGTCTCCCAGTAGTCAGTAGTCAGTAGTCAGTAGTCAGTAGTCAGTAGTCAGTAGTCAGTAGGCAGGAGTCAGATGGTCGAATCTGATTACTGGCTACTGGCTACTGACTTCTAAATCCGCTCGATTCGTTTCAACCCCAACAACCCATCGGGGCGAATGATGAGCACAATCAGCATAAAAATATACGGCGCGATGTCGTGCAGGTTCAGCGCGCGAATCGCGGGGTCGGCGGGCAAGCCGGCTGCGAGGCTCTCGACAACGCCGATGGTCAAGCCGCCGACGATGGCGCCGGGTATGGATTCGAGTCCGCCGAACAGCACCGCTGCAAATGCTTTCAATGCAATGAACACCAGCCCTTGCTCAACCCCACTGATGCTCGCCAGCAAGATGCCGCCCAGCGTGGCGATGACGGCGGCAATGCTCCACGCGAGACCAAAGATGCGTCGCACATTTAGCCCGACGCTCTGCGCGACTTGGTGATCTTCGGCAGCGGCGCGCATTGCCAAACCTGCCTTGGTGTAGCGAAAGAAAACACCGAATACGGCGAAGCCTACGACAGCGACGCTAAACAACATCAGCAAATTTTGTTTGACGACGACATCGCCTAAGCGGATGGGTTGCAATGGGAAAAGCTCGGGGAAGGCGCGATGCTGCCCGCCAAAGGTGAGCAACGACAAACCTTGCAACAGCTGTGAGAGCGCGAGCGTCATCATCACCGTCGCAAAAATCGGCTGCCCAATGAGCGGGCGCAATGCAAACCGCTCGACAACCAAGCCTATCAACACCGCCGCCACGACCGCGCCCAACACACTCACCCACAGCGGCAAGCCGAGGTTCTCCGCGAACCACCATGCGACAAACGCGCCAATCATCAGCAGATGGCCCTGCGCGAAGTTGAAGACTTGCGTGGATTTGTAAATCAGCACGATGCCCATGCCCACCAAACCATACACCCCGCCCGTCAAAATGCCCGTGACGAAAAATTGAGGAAAGGCTTCCCAGTTCATAACAGTCTCCAGCAGCCAGTAGCTAGTAGTCAGCAGCCAGTAGCCAGTAGCCAGTAGCCAGTAGCCAGTAGCCAGAAGTTAATCGCCAGCGAGCCCATCATCTGGCTCCTGACTCCTGATTACTGACTCCTGATCACTGATTACTGACGACTCTCTGAATCGCATTCACCCGCGCCGCATACTGCCCCATCGCGTAGTTCATCAGCTCGTCCAAGCTCAAGCCATAAGGCACGTCGTCGCCAAACGGCGCGAGCGCTTCGGTGACGACGCCGAGCGCCTTCGGCAACAACGCATTCAGCCTGGCATCAATCACATCCCACACACTCGCCTCCTCACGCACGAGACGTTGCAAGAGATATACGCCATACGCGATGTGCCGCGCCTCATCGCGCTTGATGAGCGTCATGCCCTCGACCAAGCCCGTCAGCACCTGGTTCTCTTGCAAGCTGCCCAACACGGAATGATAGCCCGTTTCCGCCAACACACCTTCAATGATCATGTGATACGTGACGACCGCTTCGGCGATGGCCGCACGTGAGCAATCGGTGTGCAAGCGATTGAGCGCGTTAGGCAAATCGTCGTAGAAGATTTCACGATATGACGGACCGAGTCGTGAAGCGACATCCAGCTCATAACCCAACACCTCATCAAACCAACGATCAAAAAACTCGAAGTGCTTGGCTTCTTCAAAGAGCTGCGTCGTCAAAAACATTTCTTCTTCGAGATGGCTCCCGTCACGGCGAATCGCCATGAGCAACGGCGTGAGGTCGTGCGTCACCGCTTCTTCGCCCGCGTGAAAGAGTGAGAGGAGGATGAGCGTCGAATCGCGCTCGCGCGCGGTCTGCTTGGGCCATTCAACTTTATCAGAACTCAGGTCAATGTCGCGTGGATCCCACATCAGCTTCTTGGCTTTGTGATAATCGGCGAGCGGGAGAAGGTTATGGTCGAGTTTCATTGTGCTGCCTCTCGCAACGCTTTAACTTTCGCTGCGTCCGTGACCATCCGCGTATATTCAAGCGGTCGCAATTCGCCGCCCATAAACACACGGTCATTGCGAAATTGCATCGGGCTTTCGATGGGCGCGAAGCCTGTTACATGCACTTCGCGCGCGCCGCACTGCGCGATAATCCTGCCGATGTTGCGCGTTGTGAAGCCACAACCTGGCATGATGATGATGCGATTAGCGGCGCGCGCAATGAGCTCAGTAATGAGCTCAAGTCCTTCTAGCGCTGATGGCTCTTGCCCCGAAGTCAGCAGCCGATTCACCCCTAACGCGATGAGTGCGTCCAGCGACTCATACGGATCGCGCGAGACATCGAAGGCGCGATGGAACGTGACGCTCAACGGGCGCGCGAGCTCGACCAACGTCCGCGTGCGCTCCACATCAATTGTGCCATCGGGATTGAGCAAGCCGAAGACGACACCATTCGCCCCGAGCTGCTTGGCAACGCCAATGTCGTACTTCATGCTCTCAAACTCGGCGTCGGTGTAGCAGAAGTCGCCGCCGCGTGGACGAATCATCATCATGATGTCAATCGTCAGACATTGGCGCGCAATCGCCAACGTGCCTGCGCTCGGCGTGGTGCCGCCTTCGAGCAAGTTGTCGCACAACTCGATGCGATCAGCGCCGCCTGCTTGCGACGCCAGCGCCGATTCGAGCGAGTCAACGCAAACTTCGATGAGTAAATCTTTGTTCATGCGTGTTCCTTTGTTTTTTAAGACATGGCTTGCGCGAAGTGACGCGCCAACGCAACAGCATGGCGAGCGCGAGGCATCAACTCTGCGACGATTTCCGCCGTGCCAATCTCAGAGAGTGAAAGATGAGGACCGCCCCGCTCATGTCGCCCATACGTTGACCCAACATGCCATGGCGCATACTGTTTGACAGCCAAGGCAAGTTGCCGTAACTCCCGTAACATCGTCTTGCCCAAGCGTTTCTCCAGCTTCTTGCCATAGGTACGAATGACGTTTTGCAAATCTTTGCTGGGATCGTGCGTCCATTCGGGCTCGTAATAATAACTGACGATGACCTTCGCCGCGCACTCTTGAGCCAGTTGCGCGTACTGCACGATGACCGGGCGCGCATCTGGATTAGCCTGATGCTCTAAGTTCATTTCGGCGCGACTCAAATGTGCTTCCGCATCCGCCAGCCAACCGCGAAAATCGTTGTCATTATTCATTGACTCTAAACTCGATGCGCTCATTCCACTTCATGCGCGGCTTATACCATAACCAACGACGCCCATCCCACTTCTGTCTTAGTCCTGCGTCTTCCGCTGCCTGCACGACTTTCTTGAACAATTTGCGAATGCCATCGTTGTCAATCACGACCTTTGCATCGGTGCACATCCGCAGCGCCTCCCAACTGGGCACCTCCTTCACCATCTCTACTGTGTAAACCAGTACCGTCACAGCGCGGCGATAGTGGCTGAGCGCGTCGCGCATGCGATGATACCAAGTGCTCATCGTGTCCAACCCATGCCGCCCGCGCATCTTCTTCACGACGACCACAATGTCAATATCGCTGCGCTCGTGCCAATCGTAGCCGCGCGCCAACGATCCGAAGACCGCGATGCCCTCGGCCTGCTTGAGCTGCTTTTCAGGCAACGCCTGCAAGGCGCGCCGCACGCCGCGAAGGGTGGGTTTGGGTGGGGGCGGCAGGCGGCGCACCACATAATTGATGTTCATTGCTTTCATTGAATCTCTACTCAATTGACTAACTCGCCAGCGCTGCCACCCGTATCGCCGTCTCTACCACACCCGTGCGCCCATCCCGATACTTCACCTCCGCGCGCACGCTCACCGCTTCGCCGTCGCCATACAGCGCGTGGAGGATGTCGGCATAACGCTGCTCGACGACGTTGCGGCGCAGCTTGCGGGTGCGCGTCAGCTCGCCCTCGTCGGCGTCGAACTCTTTGTGCAATAACACGAATTTGCGGATGCGCGCCTTGTCGGGCAATGTCTGGTTGACGCGCTCCACATCTTTGCGAATCAGCTCATACACTTCAGGCTTCTGCGACAGGTCAACATACGTCGTATAGCCCAAGCCGCGCGCCTCCGCCCATTTGCCGACGTTCTCGAAGTCAATGTTGACGAGCGCCGACAAGAACGGGCGTGTGCGCCCGCCCACCGTCATCACATCTTTAATATATGGGCTGAACTTCAAGCGACCTTCGATGTATTGCGGCGAATACTTCTCGCCGCTCGCCAGCTCCAATAGTTCGGTGACGCGGTCAAGATAGATGAGATGACCGTCGTTGTCCGTATGCCCTGCATCGCCCGTGCAATACCAACCGCCGTCAATGATTTTCTCCGCTGTCGCCTTCGGATTTTTGTAATAGCCTTTGAAAACGCCGTCTCCCTTCACTTGAATTTCACCCTGCGACGAGATGCGGATCGCCACGCCGGGGAAAGGCTTGCCGACGCTTTCGGCTTTGATATCGTCGGCGCGATGGATTGTCACAAAGCCTGCTTCGGTCGAGCCGTAAAGTTGGCGCACAGGAATGCCAATCGTGTGAAAGAAGCGCAGCACGTCAGGACTCAACACCGACCCAGCAGAGATGGCCAGACGCACACGGTTCAAGCCGAGATTCTCGCGTAATGGGCGATAAATCAATGCATCGCCGAGACGATACAAGAACCGCAACGATGAAGGGATTGCTTTCTTGGCATACTGGAATTCGGCAACCTTCTCGCCGATGGGCATGAAGATGTCATACAACTTGCGGTTCAGCCAGTTCGCATCTTGCATCCGCACCTGAATCAGCGAGACGACACTCTCCCAAATACGCGGACTGTAAAAGATGGCGTGCGGGCAGATTTCGCGCAAATTCTCGCGCACCGTCTCTGGCTCTTCGGGAAAGTTGACGATGATGCCCCACATGCAATGCGCGGCGATGCCGATGCCATGCTCAGTAATCCATGCGAGCGGCAAGAACGACAGATATTCATCGGTATCGTAGCGCGGGTCAGTCTGGTAGCCAGCCTTTTGCCCTTCGATAAAATTTTTGTGCATCACCATCGCG
>CAZDYP010000196.1:0-8598 GCA_964509505.1 uncultured Anaerolineae bacterium
GCTACGACATCACCCCAGCGAATCCTATGACGGCGACGGTGAAGTTTTACTATCGCGCAAGCGAAGCGAATGACAACACTGCGCCGAATGCCTATCATCAAAACGGCTCCGTGTGGGATGCGTTGAGCTCGACGCGCGGCGGCAGCGGCGATGAGTTGTATGTCGAAGCGACGGGCGTGACGAGCTATTCGCCTTTCGCCTTGAAGGACACGACGCCCACTTCACTCAACTACGTCTATCTCCCACTCATTGTGAGGTAATGGTGTTGGTGTGAGTCTGCAATTTTGCTGTTAGCTAGGCACTGATTACAATGATGCGCCACTGCGCGATGATGCGGTGGCGCAGCTTGTTTTCGTAGTGTTTATAGAGGACAACCATGGCCCACACGAAATTTGCGATTGGACTTGACTTCGGCACGGAATCGGGACGCGCGCTCGTCATTGACGTAGCGACGGGGCGCGAGGTCGGCAGCGCCATCTATCATTATGCCGATGGGGTGATAGACGAGCGTTTGCCCGGCGCGACGATTCGCCTCGGACCTGATTGGGCGTTGCAAAATCCCAACGATTACATTGAGACATTGAAACACGCCGTGCCTGAAGCGTTGCGGCAAGGCGGCGTGCGCGCTGAAGATGTCATCGGCATCGGCGTGGACTTCACCGCTTGCACGGTTCTGCCGACGCGCCACGATGGCACGCCGTTGTGTTTCATGAACGAGTGGAAAAGTAATCCTCATGCGTGGGTGAAGTTGTGGAAGCATCACGCCGCGCAGCCCGCAGCGGATCGCATCAATGCGCTGGCGCGTGAACGCAACGAAGCATGGCTGCCGTACTATGGCGGAAAAATTTCGTCGGAGTGGTTGCATAGCAAGACGTTGCAAATCGTGGCTGAAGCGCCCGAAATTTATCAGGCTGCCGAGCAGATCATCGAAGCGGGGGATTGGATTGTGTGGCAACTGACGGGCGAGAAGCGACGCAATGCGTGCGCGGCGGGCTACAAGGCGTTGTGGTCAAAGGAGCGCGGTTATCCGAGCAACGATTTTTTGCGCGCGTTGGATGCGCGGCTCGATGGTTTCAACGAGACGAAGTTGAGCGGCGCGATTGTCGCGCCCGGCACGCGCGTCGGTTTTCTCACGGTGCAAGCGGCGCAGTGGATGGGACTTCACACGGGTGTTGCCGTCGCCGCTGCGACGATTGATGCTCATGCGGCTGTGCCAGGCGCGAGCGTCACCACACCGGGACGCATGGCGCTGATTCTGGGCACGTCAACCTGTCACATGCTGCTCGACACGCAAGCGCATCTCGTGCCGGGCATCAGCGGCGTCGTGTGGGAAGGCATCGTGCCACAGCTGTATGGCTATGAGGCGGGGCAGGCGGGCGTCGGCGACATTTTCGAGTGGTTTGTGAAGCATGGCGTGCCGCCCGAATACCATGAGCGCGCGCAACAAGCCAACACGTCTGTGTATGCGTTACTGATGGAGGAGGCAGCGCAACAACGTCCGGGTGAACATGGTCTGCTCGCGCTCGATTGGTGGAACGGCAACCGCTCGGTGTTGGTGGATGCGGAGTTGAGCGGCTTGCTTATCGGCGCGACGTTAAGCACACGCGCGCCCGACCTCTATCGCGCGTTGATTGAGGCGACGGCGTTTGGCACACAAATCATCATCGAGACATTTGAGCAGAACGGTGTGGCAGTGAACGAGTTGGTCGCGTGCGGCGGACTCGCGGAGCGCAACCCGTTGCTGATGCAGATTTATGCGGACGTGACAGGCAGACCCTTCAAGCAAGCGGCAGCAGCACAGACATCGGCGCTGGGTGCGGCGATGTTCGGCGCGTTGGCGGCAGGACAAGCAGCAGGCGGCTACGACGCTATCGGCGCTGCGGCGCAGCACATCGCACAGCTCAAGGACACCGTGTATGAGCCTATCGCGGCGCATCATGCGGTGTATCGGCAATTGTTCGCAGAATATCGGCGCTTGCACGATTACTTTGGGCGTGGGGAGAATGAGGTGATGAAAGTGTTGCGGAGGGTGAGACAGGAGGCAAAGGAAACATGATTGGCAGCTGATGCTTCCGTTGCAAATCGCCGCGAAACGTCCCGAAGTGGTGTGGGATATGGTGCGACCTGCGATGCGAATGAGTCGCTACAAAAAAACAAACGTGTGGCGAGTGTTGCTGTATAAAACTTCACCAGTACTATATTCTACACGTGAGCGTAAAACTTCACCCTGCCGTCCTTTCCGACGACGGGGTTTTTATTTTGCGGTGTTGTGTGGGTGGAGCATGTTTGTGTTGGCATGAGTAGCCTTCTTGAATTTGATATTGTGGGTCTCCTGACAAGATATATTTCATGTTGACATTTTAAATAAAAAATTGTTTTGAAAATTTGAAAAATATTTTCAAAAATTATTGACTTTTTGAAAATATTTTGATATTATATGAAAAGAATTTTAACAAGAGAGACGTTATGTATCCTATCAGAACAACCTGCCCTGTCTGTGGCGATCAAATGACCGTAACTAAGTTGGAGTGCAGGCAGTGCGGTTCAGAGTTGAGTGGTTCATTTGAGATGCCTTTGTTGACTCGGCTCAATCAAGAACAAATGCTCTTCGTCGAGGTGATGGTGAAGCATCGTGGCAGCATCAACCGTGTGAGTGACGAGCTGGGCATTCCATACTCGGCGGGGCGCGCGAAGTTGGATGAGATCATCACCACGTTGGGTTTCGATTTGGAGGATGACGAAGAAAGCGGTGTCTCACCTGAAGAGCGCCAACGTGTCTTAAAAGAACTGGCGGACGGGAAGTTGACGGCAGAACAAGCATTGAAGAAGTTGCGCGGTTAATTGGGGAGGACAACATGACAACTCATGTCAATCACCACAACCACCATCTTCCTTGGATTTTGTGGCCCCTTGTCGCATTGTGGCGACTGGTCACATTTATCTTGGGACTCACGGGACGATTTCTCGCTGTCATCTTGGGCTTCGTGCTCGGCGTTGTGGGTTTCATCTTAACTGTGACTATCATCGGAGCCATCATCGGCGTGCCCCTGATGGCGCTTGGTTTGTTGCTGATATTGCGAGGATTATTCTAATTTCCAATATCTAATCTCTAATATCCAATCTCTAAGTAAGCAGGAGGAACTATGAATCTCAAAGAAGAACGCTTGCAAATTTTGCAAATGATTCAAGAAGGGAAAATTTCAGCAGAGGAAGGCGCGAAGTTGCTTGCCGCGCTCGATGGCAGCAAGAAGGCGGAAGCGGCCGCGACTACTGCCGCCACGCAAGGCAAGTATCTGCGTGTGCGCGTCACCGACATGCGCTCAGGCAAAACAAAAGTCAACGTGAATTTGCCATTGGCGTTAGTCAATGTCGGCTTGAAGATGGGCGCGAAGTTTGCGCCCGAGCTCGGCAGCGTGGACATGAACGAAATCATGGAGGCGATTCGCGGCGGCACGCAGGGCAAAATTGTAGATGTCGAAGACAATCAAGACGGCGAAAAGGTCGAGGTTTACATTGACTAAACGCCGGTCACTCCGCGCATAGCTCATACCTGGCGAGCTGGTCGAACCCGATGGCTTTTGTCTCACGCCGCGATGCGCGAGTATCAATTGCATGGCGCCGATGTCGGCGCAGAGGAGGGGAGTCGTGATAAACGATCCATTTTTCTACATGAATATCTACAAGGCACAAGAGCGGTATCAGGAAGCGTTGCGCGATGCGGAAATTGATCGCTTGCTCGTTGAGTCAGAAACACGCCTGCCTTTACTGGCTCGCGTGGGCGAGGGCTTGATCGTGTTGGGCTCCAAACTGAAAGAACGCTACACGCAACCGCAACTGATGGCCGAGTGCCAATCCGCATAAACGAGACTGGTGAGGTTTCGACGCCAGTCGCGCCTCACAAGTCTGTCGGAGATGAATTATGTTTCAAGAATCATTTTCAGGACTCGATAAAGATTTGCATTTGCATTTTGAACGTGGTCATGCCGACGCGCATTTGAGCGGCGTGGACGAAACGTATGTGCGCGTGCAGGGTGAAGGTGAAGCGAGCGACTATAATGTCCAGTGGAAAAACGGCACGCTTACGATGAACCTCGATGAAGATTGTCGCTTCTTCATTCCGCGCACGTTGAATGTGCAGGTGAGCGGACAATTCGGCGACTTGCGCGCCAGCGAGCTCGCAGGCAACCTCTCCCTCGATGGCAGCATGGGCGACATCGTCATCAGCAGGGTGACAGGGCGGGTACAAATCGGCGAAGTGGCTGGTGATTTGAAAGCGAATGAACTCGGCGCATTGACCATCACGGGCGAGTTACACGGTGACGCGCAGATCGTTGCAGTAGGTGATGGGGTACAGTTGCAAGGGGTGAGGGGCGATCTACACATCACGGAAGTTGGCGCTGTGAACGTATCCGACAACATCAATGGTTCGGCGCGCATCAATAGTGTGCGCGGCTCAATCAATCTATCCAGCGTGGCAGGCGATTTGGTTGTGTCGGGCGCTGAAGCTTTGAACGTGGGCAGCGTGGGCAGCGACTTTCGTGCGAGCGGCATTACGGGCAACATCAACGTCGGCGGCGTGGGCGGCGATGCGAAGCTGCTGGGGATCGCGGGCGATGTGAATCTGTCGGAGGTGGGCGGCGATGCCCGCTTGGTGGATGTGAGTGGCCGTGTAAATTCTTTGTCGGCAGGCGGCGATTTGGTGTTGGAAACACATCGTGGCTTCTCACCCGAACACGATTACAGCTTCAGCGCCGGCGGCGATCTGGTGGTGACGTTGCCTGAAGGCGCAACGGCGAAGATCAACGCAAGCGCGGGCGGCGAAATCATTAGCAAATTCGGCGGCGAGAAGCATGTCCACGCCGAACACGGCGCATGGCAAGCAGAGATTGGCAAAGGCGGTCCCGCTGTGAATTTGAGCGCAGGGGGCGACATCAAAATCAAAGCCCAAAGGGAGGGCAATGTGGAATTTCACAAAGAGATTATTGAGGAAGAAATGCGACGCGCGAAAGACGAAGTGCGGCGCGCGAAGGACGAACTGAAGCGCGTCAAGCATGAGATGCGCGAGCAGCAACACCGTTGGCGCGACGAGATTAAGCGCAATGTGCATGTAAACATAAACCGCGAATTGCGGCATGGGCTACGCGGGTTGCGTCGGCATTTCGATGTGCATGTGCCTGAACCACCCGAACCACCACGTCCTCCGAAACCGCCCAAAGCGCCGAGCTTCTCGTTCTCGTTTGGCTTTGGCAAGCAGCGCGAACCATCCAAAGAACAACCCGCCGCTGCGCCCAAACCCAAGCAAGGTCCTAGCGAAGAAGAGCGCATGACCATCTTGAAGATGCTCGCCGAAAAGCGCATCACGGCAGAGCAGGCAGAGATGTTGTTCGGAGCTTTGGGCGAGGAATAGAGGACATTAGGGGAAATAAGAGGAAGGTGCGCCCCTTATCTTCCCTAATTTCCCTTTATCTCCCCTCATCTACACGAATTTCCCTTTTGATGCGAGGATACCTTTAACATGTTTGCTCCATTGAAACAACGGAACTTTGCTTTGCTCTGGTTCGGTCAACTCATCTCCATGATCGGCGATTGGGTTTTGCTGATTGCCTTGCCGTTTCATATCTACAATCTCACTGGCTCGGCGTTGGCGACGGGCGCGATGTTCATGGCGTCGGCGTTGCCGCGCTTGTTGCTCGGCTCAGTTGCGGGCGTGTTCGCCGATCGTTGGGATCGCAAGCGCATGATGATCGTCGCCGATGCGTTGCGCGCACTCGTGTTGTTGCCCTTGTTGTTCGTGCAATCGGCGGACTTGATTTGGGTAGTGTACGTCGTCGCCTTCGTGATGACGGTCATCTCGCAATTCTTCTTCCCCGCCAAAAATGCCATCATCCCGCAACTCGTCGGCGAGCGTGATTTGCTCGCGGCGAATTCGTTGACTGCTGTGAGCGATTCGGTGACACGGCTCATTGGTCCCTCGTTGGGTGGCGCGTTGCTCGCATGGTCGGGCTTGACGAGCGTGGTGATTGTGGATGCGGCTTCGTTCATCGTGTCGGGTATCATGATTGCGCTCATCGCCATGCCGCCGCGCGCAAGGACTATGACCGTTCCAGAGAGCATGACGTCCACCACCCCATTCGCCAAATGGATGACGTTCTGGCGCGAGTGGCTCGCAGGGGTGCGCTTCGTCAAGAGCGTGCCAATGCTCTCGGCGTTATTCGTCGTGACGGGCGTGATGACCTTTGCAGACAGCATCTTCACCGCGTTGATGGTGCCGTTCGCGCAAAACATCATGCATATCACGTCGTTGGAGTTGGGCTGGCTGATGACCGCGCAAGGTGTGGGTGGACTGCTTGGCGGTCTGCTGATGGGACGCATCACCAAACGCATTTCCCCACAACACATGATCATCATAGGTAGTGTTGCGAGCGGCGTGATTATGTTGGGCATCATTAACTTCCCGTCGCTGTGGCTTGCGTTGCTGCTGATTGCGTGCGCGGGTTTGCCGATGGTTGGCATGATGGTTAGTATCAACACGCTCGCGCAATTGGGCGCCACCGACGAATTTCGCGGGCGTGTGATGGGCGCGTTTATGACGACGACTGCGCTGACGAACATCGTCGGCTTGGCGCTCGCGGGCGCGTTAGGCGACATCCTCAGCACGGCGCTAGTTCTCAATATCGCCGCCGTGTTGTGGATGGTGGTTGGTGTGACGGCGTGGCTGTTAATGACAGAACAAGCAGAACGCCCGACGATTACTGTGATTGAACCTACATAAAAGAGTGTCACGGGTCATCTGTCAAGTGTCAAGTATCATGTGTCAAGTGGCGCACATGACACATGACACATGACACATAATACTTTGACACTTTGAACAAGGAGAGCCGATGACCAATGAATTTTTGAAAGACGAAACTTACGAACAACGCCGAGAGCGCCTGCCCGTGCCATACAAAGAAAGCACCGTGCGCGCTGTCGAAATCGTGAACGATGCGCCGCCCACGCGCTCGCTCGCAGTGGTGCAGGAGCAGATCAAGCAAATCCAAGACGTGACGGCGACGCGCCCCACCTCGCTGTTGCGCCGTTTGGTGTTCGTGTGGCTGCGAATTTACGTGGACGAGACGAAGCGCGGACAGACCACGAAGGTCAACCTCGCCATCCCGCTTCCCATTCCCCTCATCGGCGCGCTGCTCAAGCGACATCTGACGTGGAACCAAGCCGCGCAAGTGGTTGACCTCGCGCAAGACGACGCCGCGAACTATCAAGCGATCGAGTCTTTGATTGAATCGTGTATGGGGCTAGAATTGATTCGCGTCGAGGAAGAAAAGACGCACAAGAAGACGACGGTGGTGATTGGGTTGGATTAGTTGGTGGGAAGTAAAAAGCAAGCAGTAAATAAGTAAGCAGTAATCCGTGTTCAGTGAACGGTACTCATGGCAGACTGACCACTGATCCCTGAATATCCGAACAGTGAGGCATAACCATTATGACCTTAGAGATTAGACCTTTCGATTTGCGTCACGCGAGCGAAGCAGAATACGCTGCGATGAACGTCTTTAACAATCAAATGCGTTTGGAACGCTTGCCCGATGACCCGCCGTTGTCGTTGCCACAAGACATTGCGATGGCGCAAAACATTCCTGCGTTTGTAGATGTGTTGGCTTGGGGTGTGAGCGATGGCAAGCGTCTTGTCGCCGAAGCCAATGTCGCGTTCTTGCGTATGGAGCAAAATCAACATCTCGCGCAATTTGAGATTTCCGTGTTGCCTGCCTATCGTCGTCAAGGTTGGGGCAAACGGTTGTTGTCGCTTATCTTGCCTGAAGTGCAGCGCGAGAACAAACGCTTGATGGTGACCAGCACGAGCAGCGCCATTCCCGCGGGTGAAGCATTCATGCGACGACTGGGCGCGGAGATGGGTTTGGCGATGCGCGTCAATCAACTGAAGCTGGCGGAGCTCAACCGCGCGCTCGTAAGTGAATGGCTGACGCGCGCGCCCGAACGCGCCGCAGGGTTCGAGCTGGGCTATTGGTTTGGACCGTATCCCGACGATGCGTTGCCCGTGATTGCCGAGTTGATGAACGTGATGAATGATCAGCCGCGCGACAACATGGACATGGAAGATTTTCGTTTCACGCCCGAACAGATCAAAAGCATGGAAGAAAGCATGATGAAGCGCGGCGTCGAGCATTGGACGCTGTACGCGCGCGAGACGACAACAGGTGAGCTTGCAGGTTTCACCGACGTGATGTGGAATCCCGAAAAACCCGAGCTGGTCAATCAAGGCAACACGGGCGTGTGGCCCAAATATCGCAACAAAGGTTTGGGGCGTTGGTTGAAGGCGGCGATGCTCGAAAAAATTTTGCGCGACCGACCACAAGCGAAATACATTCGCACGAGCAATGCCTACTCGAATGAGCCAATGTTGAAGATCAACGACGCATTGGGCTTCAAGGAATACATGGCGAGCTATACGTGGCAAGCGCTGACGGAGAAGGTGGAAGCCTATTTGAAAAGTAAAGAGTAAAAAGTAATTTGAACCTTGTAACAGCCGCTAGGGGTATATCAGACGGAGGATATAGCAATTTGTCCTCCGTCTTTTGTTTT
>CAZDYP010000197.1:0-3730 GCA_964509505.1 uncultured Anaerolineae bacterium
ATGGGTTAAGCGCGTTCACGCAAGACTTTCGCGCATTGTTACAACAAACGGCGCAGGCGTGCGTCTTGGAAGATGGGCAGTGGGTGATTCCGAGCCAACCCTACGCCAACTATTTTTTCGTGCGTGATTCGTTCTGGCTATTGGCTGCATTGCACGATCGGCGACTGTCGTCTATCGCCGTCAAGCGCTTTCATGGCCTGCAGGCGACAAAATCCAATGGACAAGTTGGCACGGCGCTCTATCGCGTGCCGGGCGCGCCGCCTTACGCGCCAGACACGCCTGCGCCAGCTCACGATGATGAAAGCACGTTGTTATACATTTTGCACAATTACTTGCTCTATCGCTTGCAAGGTGAGATTGAGCATCCTTCACTGGAACGCGCTTACACCTTCCTCTTGTCGAAGCTACATTTTGGCGGGTACGTGACGATGGGCGACCAACACTCAGCGCAGCAGGTGAACACGCTGGGCGCATATCATTATTGGGCAGATACATTTCGTCCGGCAGGCAAGCCACAAGCCACACCCGAAATCATCACGTACAATCAAGGCTTGTTATGTGTGGCGCTGCGTTGCTTGGAAGCGATGGGCGTCAACATACATCGGGAGGTGCGTGAACAAGCCGAACGCTTTTATGCCAACGTCGTGAACCCTGCCGATGGACGCACATTGCCGCAACGCGCAGGCTCGACCGTCATGGACGTTTCATCATTGATTGGCGAAGCGTTGTCGTTGTATTGGTTCGACACGCCGTTGTTGAGTGATGAGCGTGTCCGTGCGACGTTGGAACATTTCGCTCCAGTGCGATATCCCAACGGCGATTTTCTCGGTTTCAAGGTCATTAGCGATTTCGATGGCTCGTATCGTCCACAGCGCGAGTTCATTCACCCGGAGCTCAATCTAGCGGGCCATTATCACAACGGCGGCAGTTGGCTGTTGTACGATGCGCTCGCGCTCTACGTCGGCATGCGCCATCACACGCCAGGGGCGACGGAGTTGTTTTTGCGTCGTTTGCAATCGGAAGTGAAACACAGCCGCGCCTCGCACGAGTTCATCATCACTCACCCCGCACACTTAGGCGACACCGCAAGCGAACGCGCAGGTTATGGTTGGAATGCGTTCGTGTGGAGATTATTGCCAGCATGAGACCCGCAAGGTTAGCATCCTGACAGCGCCGTTCGCGGCGTCGAAGGGCGCGCACCTCGCAGGTCTTGTCGGAGTTACTTTGACCCAACGCAACATTCGTTTCGCGCGGTTCGCGCGCAAACGCTTTCAGTACACGACGGCGCAAGCCATCATCCTCGCTTTTGCCCTCACATGCTTTGGTTGCTATGGGTGTGTGTTAGTCCTCGATAGGTGGTCGCCTGAATTACCATTCGTGAGCGATTGGGTCGCGGAGATCTTAGGCACGGCCCCCGCAGCCCCCCCACGTCGCGCCATACGCACACCGATTCCACCGTTGGTCAGTCAACCACTGCCCGCACCGCGCCCGTTGCTCACACCCCAAATTAGCGAACCATTGCCTGCGCCTCTTTCGACGGCGACCAAAACGCCCATGCCGACCTTCACGCCGGGGCCCGCCGACCCCCTGCAGATGTTTCGCGCGTCGGACGAGTTCATCAATCATGCGAAAGATGAGGCGCTGCGCATCATCTCATATAACCTGATGGATGGCGACAAGCCGCAAGGTCCACCACGCGCGCACTCGGCGGGGCCGGGCTACGATGCGCCGTGGATTCGTGATTCGTTTGCATGGGGCATGATTCCGTTTGATGTCTATCCGCAGCTGATACCCTACACGAACAGCGAGATTCGCTATTGGCTGAACACTCAGCGCAACAATGGGCAGCTCGCGACGGTGTTGTTATCGGGCTATTACGACGAGACCTCCATTATGATTAGCGCGGTGTTGGAAGCGTATCTCATCACGGGCGACAAGCGCGCGCTGGCAGAACGCGCACCCGCGTTACGCCGCGCGTGGGCGTGGCTGCGCGGCTACGTCAACAGCCAACAAAGTCAACGCTTGATTTATGTGCCGCTGATTTTGCAATCGGCGTTGCCCAACGAGCCGCCCGTCGCCGCCGATTGGGCGGATCAAGTCGCGCGGCGCGGCTTCGCCGGACAAGTGAACATGCTGTGGTATCGCGCGACGCAAAGCATGGCGTTGATGGAAGCGACCTTAGGCAACGCGACTGCTGCCGAGCAATATCGGCAATTCGCCGCAGGCATCAAGTCTGACATCAACCGCATCTTGTGGACGACGCAAGCACCGCACGCGCGCAACGCACCCGCCGTTGGTGAATTCGGACATTATCGCAGTTGGATTCCTGCTGACCGCGATTACTTTGAGCTCGACACAAACATGCAAGCGATTGTCTATGGCATCGCGGACACATCACAAACGACTAGCATCATCTCATTTATACGTGACCATGCCGATTACCTGCTCGGTCCGCAGCAAGGCGCACCACCGCCGGCGAAAACCGTGTATGGCGATTACGACCCACGCGACTACGCGCTGGTGCAGCACAAATTGCGCGACGGCGAATATCACAATGCGTATTGGTTGCCGATTGGTTCACTGGCAGCGCGAGCCTTCGCGCGCGCGAACCAACACGACCTGACGCAGCGCACCATCGTCGGCATGGCGAGTGCGTTTCAAGGACAGCTCGCCGATGCGCGTATGGGTTCAGCGTACGAGTGGTATGGGGCGAATGGGAAGGGCGGCGGCGTGCCTGCCTATCAGTGGTCGGCGCGCACGTTTTTACATGCGTTGTATCGCGCCTACTTGGGCGTCGAGCCTGATTGGGAAGGACGCACAGTGGAGAACTTGCGCGTCAACCCGACAGTGGGCGGTCTCACGGCGCGCCTCAAACATTTGGGGAAACACCTCACGATACGCACGCATGGCGAGGGCGCGTATCGTTATGCCATCATCAATGGGCGCACGGAGATTCGGGGCAACGTGATCCCCGCGAACCTGTTGACGGATGGGGGCATACTCGATTTGTATTTGGGGCAATAACTCCTACAACCACACATTCTTCCGCGCCACCAGCAGCCCCTCCTCTTGATGCACGGTCATCACGAAGTCAAACGCATCGAAGCGCAGACAATAATCTACGTCGGCGAATGGCGCTTCGGGCGTATTCTTCTCGAAATGCCGGACCGCGGGCGCGTTGCGCGCTTTCTGCAAATAGGGCGCGCTGTCCACCGGCGCAGCGTTTTGCAACGACGCCGCGAGCCATTCCGCAAACGCTTCATCTTCCATCGTGCGCGCCACGCCGCTATCCCCCATATCCACAATCGAAACCACTTCGGGATTTTGCCGACGGATGTAGTTGGCAATCGCGCTCGCGCACACGAAGTTGCCTAGCACGATTTCGGTGGCATGCTTGGCGTGGACCACGCCTTGTGTGCCTGCGCTGGTGCGTTGAATGAACGGCTTGCCTATGAAGTCGCGCGGACTCTCGGCGATGTGCGTTGGCGAGTTGTCGAAGTCGTAGCCCTCGATGTGCCTGCCAAAAATTTCCCCTATCAAAATTGCGTCAGGGTATTTTTGCTTCTTCAGCTCGAAAGCATCTTTGGCTTCGCCAATCAAAACGATTTCGCTCGCGCCGCGCGCCAACGCATACGCGGCGCAGGTGCAAGCGCGATACACGTCAATGATGACGGTCAGACCGCGCGCTTCTTTCGCGCCATTGATCAGACTGAGACGGACGATTTGCATG
>CAZDYP010000197.1:3830-8476 GCA_964509505.1 uncultured Anaerolineae bacterium
ATGAAACTGCAAGGCAAAGTCGTTATCGTGACGGGCGGCGGCAAAGGCATCGGGCGCGCGACCAGCCTCGCGTTTGCGCGCGAGGGCGCTGCTGTCACGGTGAACTATTCGCGCTCGGAAAGCGAAGCGAATGCCGTCGTCAACGCGATTACTAACGCGGGCGGGCAAGCCATCGCCGTGCGCGCTGATGTGAGCCAAGACGCCGAAGCGCGGATGCTCATAGATACAGCGGTGCAGAAGTTTGGACGGCTCGACGTGCTGGTGAATAACGCGGGTTGGACGCGGCGCACCCCACACGACCAACTCGACTTGCTCACCGAAGAATTGCTTGACCGTACCATCAACACAAATTTGAAAGGACCGCTCTATTGCATCCGCGCCGCCGTGCCGCACATGAAAGCAGCGGGCGCGGGACTCATCGTCAACATCACGTCAGTGGCAGGCATCATGGGACAAGGCAGCTCCGTCATCTATTGCGGCACGAAGGCGGCGTTAGCGGCGATGAGCAAGTCGCTGGCGCGCGCGCTCGCGCCGACAATTCGCGTGAACTGCGTCGCGCCGGGTTTCGTGGATACAGGCTTCGTCATGCCGCCGGGCGGCGCGGCGGCAGAGAATGCAGCGAAGCGTGTGCATACCACAGGCATCATGACGCCCGAAGACATCGCAGGCGCCGTGTTGTTCTTTGCGACCGATGGCGCGCACCTCACCGCCGAAGAGATTGTGGTGGACGGGGGGATTGTGCGACTGGGAGCGAAGATACAGTGAACAGTGAACAGTAATCAGTGTGAGTCGTTCACCAACAACTGATAACTGCTGACTGATAACTGATGACTGTCACTTCGTCGGCAATCGGCAATTTTCCATGAATGCCTTGAGCGCTTATATCCCCCAAGACCGTCGTTACGCATTGGCGCGCGGCGAGACGTTGCCTGACTGCACGCGCGGCTCCGCGCTGTTTGCGGACATCTCTGGCTTCACACCGCTCACCGAACAACTCACCCGTGAGCTTGGCACGCGGCGCGGCGCGGAAGAACTCACGCGACACATCAATGTCGTGTACGACGCGCTCATCGCGGAAGTCGAGCGTCAGGGTGGCAGCGTCATCTCGTTTGCGGGCGACGCGATCACATGCTGGTTCGCAAATAGCGCATGGCAAATAGCAAATGGCCGCGTAGCGTGGCGAATGGCTGATGGCGAACAACCACAGCCACTATCCGCTATCGGCTATCCGCTATCAGCCAATCGCGCGGTGTTGTGCGCGCTCGCCATGCAAGCCGCCATGTGCGCGTTCCCCGAGCTCACGCTGAAGGTGGCGGTGACGACGGGCGCGGCGCGGCGCTTCGTCGTCGGTGACCCAAACATTCAACTGCTGGATGCGCTCGCAGGCGCAACGGTCGCACGGCTCGCTGTCGCCGAGCATCTCGCGCAGAGAGGCGAAGTCATCGCCGATGAGCCAACCGTCGAGGCGTGTAGGGAGGCGTTGAGCCTCAATGAGTGGCGTGTGGACGCAGAAACGCAACAACGCTTCGCGGTCATCGCGTCGTCGTCTGCCACGTTTGAATTATCGTCTATCACTACTGCAACGACGGAGTTGCCCGACGAGGTGGTGCGCGCGTGGGTGTTGCCTGCGGTGTATGAGCGCGAGCAAAGCGGACACGGCGCGTTCCTAACCGAATTGCGTCCTGCCATCGCGCTGTTCGTGCGCTTTGCAGGGATTGATTACGATGGCGACGAAGTGGCGGGCGCAAAATTGGATACGTTCATGCGGCGTGCGCAAACCATTATCACGCGCTATGGGAGTGTATTGTCTCAGTTCGTCATTGGCGACAAGGGCAGCTACTTGCTGGCGATTTTCGGCGCACCCATCGCGCACGAAGACGATGCGCGGCGCGCCATTCATGCGGCTTTGGCATTGTGTGAGCTGCCACGTGAGCTGCCGTTTGTGCAGGCGGTGCATAGCGGTCTCAGTCAAGGCATTATGCGCGCGGGGACGTATGGCAGCACGACGCGTTGTGTGTATAGCGTGCAAGGCGATGAGGTGAATCTGTCGGCGCGGTTAATGTCCATGGCGATGGTCGGTGAAATTTTGGTGAGTGGACGGGTGCAGCAGTTGACAGGACAAGTGTTCACCTTTGAGCCGCGCCCGCCGTTACCGCTGAAAGGCAAAGCCGAATCCTTGCCCGTCTTCGCGGTGACAAGCGAAAGGAAACAACGCGCCATCCGTTTGCAAGAACCAACATACACGCTGCCGATGGTGGGACGGCAAAGCGAACTGCAAATCATTAACGACAAATTAGATTTGTCGTTGCAAGGCAAGTCGCAAGTCATCGGCATCATCGCGGAAGCGGGCATGGGCAAGTCCCGCCTCGTCGCGGAAGTGATTCGCGCGGCGCGCAAAAAGGGCTTCGCGGGTTATGGCGGCGTGTGTCAATCCGATGCGATCAACACGCCGTATCAGGCGTGGAAGGCGATTGGGGCGGCGTTCTTTGATGTGGACCCGTCTGCGCCGTTGCGAAAACAAATCCGTTCGCTTGAAAATGAAATCGAAGACCGCACGCCTGAACGCCTGCGAGCGATGCCATTGTTGGGCGCCCTATTGAATCTCGACATTCCCGACAATGATTTTACGAAACCGCTTGAACCGCAATATCGCCAGAGCGCACTGCGGGCGTTGCTGGAAGACTGTCTGCGCGCGACGGCAAAGGATGAACCGCTCTTGATTGTCATCGAAGACCTACACTGGATTGACGCGCTCTCGCATGACCTGCTGGAAGAACTGGCGCGTGCGTTGACCGATTGCCCTATCTGCTTTGTGCTGACTTATCGCCCACCGCAGTTGCAACGCCTGCCAGCCCCGCGCCTTGAAGCCCTGCCGAACTTCACCAAAATTCCATTGAGCGAACTGAATGCGTCCGAAGCCGCGCAAGCCATCCGCGCCAAACTGGCGCAGTTGTATCTGCACGCAGCGGCGCAGTGCCGCCCATCCTCGTGGAAAAATTGATGGCGCGCGCACAGGGCAATCCGTTTTATTTGGAAGAACTGCTCAACTTTTTGCGCGACCGCGGCCTCGACCCACGCGAACCCAATGCGCTGGAAAAAATCGAACTGCCCGATAGTTTGCACACGCTCATCCTCAGCCGCATTGACCAGTTGAGCGAGCGCGAGAAGACCACCCTGCGCGTGGCGAGCATTGTCGGGCGCTCATTTCGCGCTGCGTGGCTGACGGGGTATTATCCTGAACTGGGCGCGCCGACCCGTGTGCAAGCCGACTTGGAGCAACTGGCAAGATTAGACATCACCCCACTTGACACGCCCGAGCCCGAGTTGGCGTATCTATTCAAGCACATCGTCACCCATGAGGTGACCTACGAGAGTTTGCCCTTTGCCACGCGCGCGAAACTGCATGAGCAGTTGGCGACGTATCTAGAAACATCCGTAGAGACGTTGCATGCAACGTCTCTACTGGACACGATTACGTTTCATTACCTGCACAGTGACAACCATGCCAAACAGCGCGAATACTTGCGCAAGGCCGCGCAGGCAGCATTGGACGTGAGCGCCTTCATCACAGCGGTGGACTATTTGGCGCGTTTGCTGGAATTGACCCCCGCCACCGACCCTGCCCGTTCTGCGCTGGCATTGCAACTGGCGGAAGCGCACTACTTCCTGAGCGACTTTACCGCGGCGCGCGCCGCCATCGCCCAGGCGCAAGCCGCGGCAACGACCGATACCGACCTCGCATCCGCACTGGCATTGCTGGGCGAGATGACGAGCCAGTTGGGCGACTACGCCGAAGCGCAGACGATTCTCGCGCAAGCCGTGCCACTGGCGCGGGCGAGCGGCGCCCCACTGACTTTGTGCCGCGCGCTGTCTGCGTTAGGCAATAATTACTGGCGGCAAGGCAAACTGGACGACGCCAAAGTTGCGCTGGATGAAAGTCTGACATTGGCACGTGCGCTGGGCGACCTGCCCGGCGAGTTGTTCGCGCTCAATCGTCTGGGGACAGTGACCCCTTTCACCAATTTGCCCGAAAAAGAACGGCTCTACACCGAAGTCCACACGCGGGCGCTGGCGGCGGGCAACCGCGAGCGGGCAATGAGCGCACTCAACAACCTGGGCATAGTGGCGAGCGAGCGCAAAGACTACATGGCGGCACAGGCATATTTTCAGCTAGCGTTGACGCTTGCCCGCGAGATTGGCACGCAAAATAATATCGCGCTGCATCTCATCAATCTGGCGAGTGTTGACATCCAACTCGGTCAACTGTCCGCGGCGCGCGCAGGTTTGCGCGAAGGGCTGGCGCTGGCGCTGCGGCTTGGCACGCTTCCGTCGGTGGTGTTAGCGATTCTGTATTTTGGCTGTCTCGCCCACGCCGAAGGGCAGACCGCGCGGGCGTTGGCATTATGTGGCTTAGCGCGCCAGCACCCCGCTCGGAGCAGTGACTTCCAGCACTACCTGAACGTGAGGCTCGCCGAATGGGCGCTTGACCCGTCGGTGGTGGAGGCGGGGATGAAGGCGGGCGAGGCGTTGGATTGGGATGAGACGGTGAGGGAGTTGTTGAAGTAGGTCGGTAGGTCAGAGTGCCATTTCGACTTACTTCACAGATAGATTGGTAGGTCGGCATGGCATGCCGACTTACTTCACAG
>CAZDYP010000198.1:0-5095 GCA_964509505.1 uncultured Anaerolineae bacterium
TGCCATCGAGCTGTTGGCAGATTTGAATCACGGTCAGCGCATTCGCCGTAGTCACACTGAAATTTGACTGAACTAGCAGTGCGCGCTCCACGAACAAGCGCACAGCCTCGAATTGCATCAAGTGACTGATGAGCAGTTGTGGGTCAAGCGTGGGGCATGACAACGAAGGCACACGATAAATGGCTTCGCCTTCCATGTCCAACGCCTCACGGCTGCTCGCCAGAATACGCAGGTGCGGACACGCGCGTAGCAGCTCATCAGATAATTGTGCGCTCGCGTCGATCAAGTGCTCACAATTATCTAAAATGAGCAGCATTTGTTTGGCGCGCAACTCATCGGCTAGTTGCGCGCTGAGCGGCAGCATAGGGTTAGCCGCCATACGCAAAGCAGTAGCCACCGCTTGCGGCACGAGCGCGGGGTTCGTGAGCGGCGCGAGTTCGACGAACCACACACCATCTGGAAACGCGCCCAACAATTCGGCGGCGACTTGCAACGAGAGTCGCGTCTTGCCTGCGCCGCCCACACCAACGAGCGTCAGCAGGCGTGTCATACCGAGCAAGCGCCTAACCTCCACCAGCTCTTTCTCACGCCCAACGAAACTGGTGAGCGTCGCCGGCAAATTGTGTGGCGTTGGCGGTTTGTGCGCGCTTAACCAGCTGTCTGCGCCGAGCGTCGCGTAATCGTTGTCGAGTGTCCATTCTGCCGCGTGTTTCGCCAGTGTGCCGCGCTTCAGCAAATGTGTCAACGTTTGCTCGACCTGCGCGGGCAAGCGTTGTGTGTGCTGCGCTAGCCAATCTATGAACTCGACGGGCGGTTCCCATTGCATCAACGCGCGCAGCCAAACCTGCAAACCACCGCGCGACAGCGGGTGGAGCGCGATATGCTCATGCACGGGCGCATGAAACGAGGAAGCGAGGCGGGCGCTGTTGGGGTCAGACACACATACAAGACCCAGCGCAGGCAGCGCCGATGTAGCAAGGATCTGGCGCAACAAGTCAATCGTTCCCCAATCGAGGTATGACAAGTCGTCAATGCCGATTAGCAGACGGTCACGTCCTTGCGCGGCAACATGGCGGCGCAAAGCCTCATCAAATTCCGCTGCGCTGAAACGCAATGGCGGCGCGCCAAAGAGCGCTTGAAGGACACTCGACAGCGCGCCATAAGGCTTCGTTTTTAGTTCTCGCGCGCCGCGCAAGGTGATGACCGCAAAACCTTGCAAGTGCGCCCGTTTCCCCACTTCGGCTAGGAAACGCGAGCGCCCCGCGCCCACCGCCCCATTGATGTTCAACACCCCACGCTTCTGCGCGTTCAACGCCGCCAAAAAACCCTTGGCTTGCTCCAGCGCTTCATCACGCTCAATCAGGCGTGAGACTTCGGCAAAGGGCAAGCTCGGCGGCGCGCTTGCATCGGCGGCGACGACCTGCGCCCGTCCACGCCGTTTTGCCTCGTAGTTGCGCGCATCGGCTTTCTCCAACAGCGCGCGCTCGACGCTTGCATCGGTGGGACATGTCGCTACACCGATGCTCAACGTCAGCGACAAAGACGGCGTGCCTTCAATCGGTGTGGCGCGCACCACCTCCAACAACCGCTCAGCCAGGATGGTGGCGTCGGACTTCGCCGTGTTGGGCAACACCAAGACGAACTCGTCGCCGCCATAGCGAAAGAGCTGATCGGTCGCGCGAATCGTGTGTTGCACCCGCCGTACGACCTCAATTAGCACCTCATCGCCGCGCGCGTGCCCGAAGGCGTCGTTGATACTCTTGAAGTGGTCGAGGTCAAACAACATCAGCGAACACGGCGAGCCGTAGCGCAGGGCGCGCTCGAGCTCGGTATGCAGTTGTTCGCTCAACAACGCGCGGGTGTATGCGCCTGTGAGCGGGTCATGGATAGGCGCATCGTTCATGCGGATTATGGACTCCGTCGTCTATCGCGCTCAAGCTGGCGTGTGGAACACAGATACGCTGTATTGCCCATTGGCTTGACCTCACGCGCTCAACGCATACACAATGGCCTGCTCGGCCGTCATCTGCCTGCCTTCTGCCCAGGCAGCTTGCAAGGTCATCTCTGGCAATTGTGCACGCAACGGCGCGAGGCTGCGCGCATAATCGTCCTGCTCGGCGGGCGGAATCGGCGCGCTAATGCTCTCGCGCAATGCTTCAGCGGCGCCGAACAACCGCGCCGCACGCTCGCTCTGCTTCTGCCACACCGCCAAGCCGGCCATGCCTTCGAGCGCGTGCGCGATCCCATCGCGGTTGCCCAATTCGCGATCTAACAGTAAACACTCTTCAAAGAGTTTGCGCGCTTTGTCGTATTGATGCTCGTGCCACTCTAAGACAGCCAAACGGTCAAGGGTGCGCGCGATGCCCGGACGGTCGCCGAGGGCGCGATATAGCGCCAAGGCTTCTTCAAATAATGTTTCGGAAGCGTGATCCGCGTATTGCGTCCACTTCAACGATGCGAGCCCATACAACGCAAACGCTTGCCCTCCTTTGTCGCCGATGGAACGCGCCAGCGCCAAACTCTCTTCGTGCAATTTGATGCCGAGCTCGCATTCGTTCAAATGGTTCAGGGTATCGCCGAGATATGTCAGCGCGGACGCCGTGCCCCACACATCACCGCTAGCGCGGAAGAGCGTGATGCTTTCTTCCAGGCGCGTGCGCGCCAACGGATAGTCGCCCTGTGTCCATGCCATGCAACCCAAACCATACAGCGCATACGCAATGGCGGGCTGAGCGTCGAGCGCACGTCCCATTGCCAACGCTTCGTTGAGCAACGTGCGCGCCAATGGATAGTCGTCTTGGAAGTAAACGAGAAACCCCAACGCATTGAGCGCCTTCGCGCGTAGCGCGGTCTGGCCCTTGGACAAGCCGAGCGCATGGTTCAAACGCTCGCGCCCTTCAGTTTGATAGCCGCGCACGAGCCAAAAATACCAGAGCGACGAAGCGAGTTGCAGCGCCGTTTCGCCATCGTTTTTTGCCAGGCACCATTCCAGCGCGGCGCGGATATTATCGTATTCGCTGTCGAGCTGATTTAACCATGCGACCTGTTCGCCGCCGCGCAATTTCGGTTCGGCAGTCATCACCAATTGCTGATAGAAGGCGAGATGTTTGTCGCGCAGTGCCGCCATTTCGCCCGATGCTTCGAGCTTGTCGCGCGCATAGTGGCGAATGGTCTCCAACATGCGATAGCGCGTCTCGCCCAAGTGGTCGTCGGCAATCGCTAACGACTTGTTGACCATTTGAATCAATAGGTCCATGACTTCATACGTTTCGATTTGCTCATCGGCGCAAATCGCTTCGGCGGCTTCCAACGTCCAGCCGCCTGAGAAGACGCCGATGCGTCGCCACATCGCGCGTTCCTGTTCTGTGAGCAGATCATAGCTCCAGTCCACCAACGCGCGCAACGTCTGTTGACGAGGCAAGGCAGTGCGACTGCCGCCCGTCAGCAAACGGAAGCGGTCATCTAGGCGCAGCGCGATCTGCTCGACGGTCAACGCTTTCACGCGCGCGGCTGCGAGCTCCAACGCCAAGGGGATGCCGTCGAGCCGATAGCAGATTTGCGCAACGGCGGGCGCATTGTGATTCGTGACCGCGAACTTCGGGGCAACAGCCATTGCACGGTCAATGAACAAGCGCACGGCTTCGTATTGCGTGAGCGATTTGAGACCATTAGGCGTATCCAATGGTAAATGCTTGGGATCAGGCAACGAGAGGGAAGGGATGCGCCAGACCGTTTCACCTGCGATGCCCAGCGCTTCGCGGCTGCTTGCCATGATGCGCAGTTTGGGGCAATGGCGCAGCAACGTCTCGGCTAATTTCGCGCACGCGGCGACGACATGTTCGCAGTTGTCAAAGATGAGCAACACTGTGCGGTCACGCAGGTAATCGGTGAGCGTACTCAACATGGGACGCCCATGCTCCTCGCGCACACCCATCGCAGAGGCGACCGCTTGCGGCACAAGCGTCGCATCGGTCAAGGGCGCGAACTCAATGAACCAGACGCCATCAGGATAGACGTCGAGCAGCTCACTGCCGACTTGCAATGAGAGTCGTGTCTTGCCTGCGCCGCCTGTGCCCATCAACGTCAACAGATGCGTCGCCGTCAGGAGACGCTTGACTTCCGCGATTTCTTTCTCGCGCCCGACGAAGCTGGTGAGCTGCACGGGCAAGTTGTTGGGAAAACTTTCGAGCGATTTGAGCGGCGGAAATTCCGACGGCAAATCGGGCGCGAGCAATTGAAAGATATGCTCAGGGCGTACGAGGTCTTTGAGCCGCCGCTCGCCGTAGTCGCGCAAACTTGTGTCTTCGGGCATGTGGTCGCGCAGTAATTCGACTGTCGCCAACGACAGCAGCACTTGTCCACCATGTCCCGCCGCGAGCAAGCGCGCGACACGATTGACAGGGGGACCGAAGTAGTCGCCGTCGCGTTCTTGCGCGATGCCACTATGCAGTGCCATGCGCGCGCGAATCTTGCCCACCTCGCCCCAATCTTCAGCAATCAGCGCGCGTTGCGCGGCAATGACCGCATCGAGCGCGTCGGTCACCGTTTCAAATGCGGCGCAGAACGCGTCGCCAATCGTCTTGAAGACGTAGCCTTTGTGCGCTTCAATCGCCTGACGCATCAGTGCGTCGTGTTTGGCGAGGGCGACCTTCATCTCGTCGGGAAAACGATCCCAGAGTTTAGTGCTGCCCTCGATGTCGCTGAACAAGAATGTAACTGTACCTGTCGGTGGTGTCATAAACGTGCTCCAAAATGTGAGAGTAGTAGGACCCTCTCCCCTCCATCATACGCCTGTGCGGTTGGTTTGCGGCAAAATATAACCGAAAGGTGAAATCCGTATGGCTACTGAAACCGTCATGTTGCAAGAGTCCGAAAATCTATATTGGCGTTTAGAGAAGACGGCAGACGCGATGCGCCGCTCAATCGAAGCTGTGAGGCTGCGCATCCTACGCGTGGGCAGTCCGCCTGTCATCACTGCCCCATGGAGGCATTGAACGGCTGCGCATCCTGCGCGTGGGCAGTCCGCCTGCCTGGGATGATGCGCCGCCTGAATTTCAAGCCGATTTGGCGGCGCCGACCGTTTGGATGATGCTGC
>CAZDYP010000198.1:5195-8440 GCA_964509505.1 uncultured Anaerolineae bacterium
GCGCCGCCTGAATTTCAAGCCGATTTGGCGGCGCCGACCGTTTGGATGATGCTGCGTTATGGAAGTATGCTCCTTCTTTTCTTCGCGTCTTTTGTGAATGCTTTGCGTCTTCGAGTTTAACTTTTCTGCGCCGCCTCTTTGATGAGCTCCTTCTTCAAAATCTTCCCCACCAAACTCTTTGGCAAATCACTGCGGAACTCAACAAACTTCGGCACTTTGTACGGCGCGAGCTGGGTCTTGCAATACGCAATGATTTCTTCGGCGGTTGCCGTCTCGCCTTCGCGCAAGACGATGTAGGCTTTCGGCAGTTCGCCTTGCACGGGGTCTTTGAGACCGATGAGCGCGGCTTCTTTGATCTTCGGATGCGCGTGCAACACTTCCTCGACATCGCGCGGGAAAATCTTGAAGCCTGCCGTGATGATCATGTCCTTCATGCGGTCCACGATGAAGAAGAAGCCATCCTCATCCATCTTGCCGATGTCGCCCGTGTGCAGCCAACCATTGCGAATCATCTTTGCCGTTTCGTCGGGGCGCTGCCAATAGCCCAACATGATTTGCGGCCCGCGCACACAAATCTCGCCCGTCTCGCCCATTGGCATCTCCGTCTCGCCGTCTTCGATGCTCACGATGCGCGCTTCGGTGTCGCTGACAGGCACGCCGATGCTCCCGATTTTGCGCTTGCCATAGATAGGGTTCGCGTGTGTTAGTGGTCCCGTCTCCGTCATGCCATAGCCCTCGACCAAACGCCCGCCGCTGATCTGCTCGAAGCGCTCTTGTACCTCTTGCGGCAATGCCATCGCGCCGCTCAAACATGCTTTGATGGAACGCAAGTCGTGTTTGGCAAGGTCGGGGTCTTCCATCAAATTGTTGTAGAGCGTCGTCACGCCGGGGAACACCGTCGGATGGTATTTGTCTATTGCCTCTAGCGTCGCCTTGCGCTCATAGCGTGGGAACAGCACCATCGAGGAGGCGAGATAGATCGCTTGGTTCATGCCGATTTGCTGTCCATACAAATGAAAGAACGGCAGGACACACAAAAAGGTTTCATGCCCTTCTTTCGCCGCCGTGTTCCAACTCGCGCCCTGCATCACATTGGTCACGAGGATGCGATGATTGAGCATCGCCGCTTTGGGCACACCCGTCGTGCCGCCCGTGTATTGCAATAATGCGAGGTCAGCGCCATTCACCTCGACTGTGGGGGGGGTGTCTGGATGCTTCAACAAGAGCGGCTCGAACTCGTGATCTTCTTTTTGGATTTCGGCGTGATGGCCTTCCTTCTTTTCGCGGAATGCCGTGAACAACCAATTCAAGTGGATGGGGAAGAAGTCTTTGATGTTTGTGACGATGACGTTTTTGACTTTTGTTTTGGGTTGTGCGGCTTTCACGCGCGCATAAGTCAATGTCAGCGTGACGATAGTTTCTGCGCCGCAATCATTCAATTGATGTTCAAGCTCGGTCTCGGTGTAGATAGGCGAGTGTGCGGCGACGACTGCGCCCGCGCGCAATGCGCCATAATAGGCGATGACGAATTGCGGACAGTTGGGCAAGTGCAGCGCCACACGGTCACCCTTCTTCACGCCCAACGCGATGAGCGCGTGCGCGAAGCGATTGACCCAATGGGCGAGCGAGCGATACGACAGACGCTCGTCATAAAAATAAATGGCGGGGCGGTGTGGATACTTCTCGGCGGCAATGTCGAGAAACTTCACGAGGGAATGGTCGGGATAATTTTGCGCGAATGGTACGCCAGGTTCATACACCTTGAGCCAAGGCTTGTTCATAGGACACTCCTTTTGGCAATTGCGAATGAGGTTAGTCTCCGTCTCAGATTGTATGCGCTTTGAGCTTTGCGTCAAGGCGTTACACGAGTAAAAGGGTATGGGGGTGAACGGGGAAGCGGGGATAGTCCATCTACCCGTTTCCCCGTTCCTCGTTTACTTGTCTCTCGTCCTACCTTGCATTATGATTGCCCACATGACCTATCAAGAATCCATTGCCGTCATCAAAGAGTTGATGGCGGCAAAAACGAAAGAAGAGCTGCAAGATAGAATGGGCGTCCACATGAGCAGGGTAGATGGCGCCTTCTTTAGCGTCGTCAATGACGTGGCGCAACAACTGCGCGCGCAAGGTAAACCCGCCGCCGCGCAACATCTGACGAACATTGGCGATGCGTTGGCGCGGCTGCGGTTTATGATTTAGCCGGCTGTGACGATATTTTGAAAAAGGAGAGTCTTCCGATTCCCAATGACCCAATTTTTGACACGAAAACTTTTTGCGCCGATGTTTCTCTGTGCGCTTGTGACGGCTTGTGCGCTGACTGAGCTCGTCTCCATGCCGTCCGAGCCTACGGCGACCAGAGCGCCTGTCGTGAACGCAACGCCACCGCGCATCACAGTGGATGTGTTGGCGACGACCGCAGCCGCCACAGCCGCGCCGACTGCGACACGCGGCAGCAATCCAACGCCAGCAACGCCAGCTGCAGCGACGCCCACCCGCGCGCCGCAAGTTGCAGCGACGGCGACGCCCACAGGCGATCCGCTCGTCGGGTTCGCGCAGCAGTTCGATGGTCAAGCGGCGTATGAGCATACGCGCGCGTTGACCACGCCGGCAATGGCGGGACGCAAATATGGTACGACAGGTGGAGACAAAGCCGCGCAATACATCGCCGACAAATTCAAAGCGGCAGGCTTAAAGCCGATTGGCGATAACAACACCTACTTCCAAAATTTCACGATGCCGTTCATAGACTTGGCTGAAGTGTCGTTGAAACTATTGAATGGCGATGGGAGTGTGAATAAAGCCTTCAAGCATCACACCGATTTCCGCGAGAGCGGCACATGGCTGACGGAGAATGCAAACGCGAATGGCGCGGTTGTGTTCCTCGGACGCGGCACAGACAAAGACCTCGCTGCGGGCGGGGATTTGACGGGTAAAATCGTGTTGGTCTTTCAGCCACAGAACACGCAAGTTTTGCAATGGGTCAAGGGGCTGTGGGACAAGGGCGTGGCGGGGGTGCTGGTCATCAACAACAATCCTGCGGCAGTGACGTTCAAGAGCTCATTTGTCGTGGACAGCCCACGCAAAGGCGAGACGCGCCCATTGCTCGTCGTCACGCGCGCCGTCGCCTTGGCGCTGTTGCAACTGAGCGACGCAAAATTGCAAGAGCTCGAAGATAAAATGAACCGCGACGAGGGCGTGTTCGCGCCGACGACGAATCGCGTGAGCATGACGATGAAACTCGCGCC
>CAZDYP010000199.1:0-673 GCA_964509505.1 uncultured Anaerolineae bacterium
AGCGCTTAAATGGCCGTAGCGAGTGGTGTAACCATTGGGGTGATTAATTTCTATGTAGAGACCATAGCCGCAATTCGTGGTTGGATTTTGCACAGGATCATGACAATTGGGAATATGCCAACCCGCTACCGTGACTACACCATCAGCAGCTGCTAGTACTCGTTCATAGACCATGTTAAAATCGTAACCATCGTGCCCGTCATAGCAGCTGAAGCCGAGTGTGCAATTTTGTGACGAGGCCGGACTGCGTCGTGCGCCCGTATAAATCACGATGCTTCCATTGGTGCCATAATTGGGGTACTCATGATCGAAATACGAATTGATACTCTTCGTCCCATAGTATGGCGTACTCAAAAACGGAGTGGATGACTGGTGAAGCGGAGTGGCTGGACTGGCTGCCTGTGAGATAGAGGATGCAGATGAGAGAAACAACCAGCTGGTTATCAGCAGAGAAAGAATTTTGTAACGAAACATGAGAATCAACTCCTTGCATCAGGGAAGCCAAATTGACCTGATAGGGCGTATGTTATTTGTAGATAGTTGACGCAAATTTTTGCTATCCGCCTCGGTGATCCATGTTCCTATCTTTCCGCCTCGGATGGATGTAAACACTAGATAGTTTCCATCAGGCGACCACGAAGGGTTGACATCGCCGCGTTGATTATCCGAGAAA
>CAZDYP010000199.1:683-8428 GCA_964509505.1 uncultured Anaerolineae bacterium
TTCTGTCCAGTATTGACTTCAACGATATACAGACTGAGCTGGTTGAAAGCCCATATATAGGCTTCATCTGAAAATGGAGTCAAGGGCGGTATGGGTTTTGGCATTGGCACTTCGCGACCAACGAAAGCAATGAAACGACTATCAGGAGACCATTGATAGTCATACCCTCCCTCATTACCATTCACCAAGTTCTGTGGTTGTCCTCCGATTGGATGTATCCAAATTTGTCCTCCGCCCAGCACAAATGCCAGACGTTTTCCATCGGGCGACCACGACAGCTCACTAATTGACTGGCCGCCTGGTCTCTCCATTATCTTTTGTAAACCGCTCCCATCGGCTGCTCCTAACCAAAGAATGCTTTGGGTGCTGAGTCGCGGACGTTCAGCAAAAGCCAACTTTTGTCCATCGGGTGAGAACACCACAGAATCGGCTACATGCTCTGACAATAGGCGCGAGGATTCTTTCCCTTCTGCATCCAATAGCCATATACCAGTGCCGCTACGACTGAATAGAATGAAGTGTCTTCCGTCAGGATGCCAACCCCCAAATTCGAGCTGCTGAAAAGACAGCCGACGATCAATATCTTCAAGTAGCACAACTTGGCGATTCACCAAGTTAATTAATGTTGCGCCATACCACTCGTGCTTAATTGCTAGATATTTGCCACCCGGCGCAGCAAAGGGCATGCCACTAGGCAACTCGGGTAAATCAACTTTAGTAGGCGCACTTCCTGTCGCGCGCCCCTCCATGTTCATTGTGTGGTAATAGAGCTGACGTTGCTTGCCTTTGCCAGCTACCTCCACCTCACCGATAAACCAAATTTTTCCGCCCGCATCTGTCCGAGGCGTTGCTAATGGCAAGGGAGTCGGCGTTGGACCGCTCGGACGCACAGGTGTAGGGAACGGACTTGGCCAGTAGGTAGCCGTGGGACTAGGGCGCACCGTTGGGGTGGAGGACGGCACAGGTGTACTTGGGGTAGGAGTCCAAGGCAATGGGTAGGCCGAGAGCGGCGCGGAAGGTGAAGGCTTGTTGCGCGCTTGGTTGATAAAAAATGCGAATGCGCTAACGCTTACCCAAAAGACTATCAGGATACCCAACAATGCCTTGAACCATTGGGAAGACTGCTTCATGTGGAAGGCCTCCTGCTACTTGAAGAGAATCGGCAAATATGCGCGGTAGGTAGTGAGTAAGACGAATATAGGATCTATGCAAACAGCGACGCTGATATAGTTGTTTGTCACATCATGGCTATATGATGAGGGTGGATTGCAAGTCAGGGCTGCATCTTGCCATGTGTCTCCCGGGAAAAAATACAATCGTAGATTGGCTTCAGTTCCGCTAGGCATATTACTGTCGTCATAATGTGTGGTTATCGTGATAGGCGCATGAGGAAAAGCTTTTCTGCCATTCACAGTCAGTGGCAGCATTTGAATAGTATGTCCTGTAAAAATAAAACCATCGTGCCATAGACCCTGCTCTCGGTCAAAGATACCCACCGTGACGGTTTGAGTAACCACATCGGCAGGAAAATCAAGCGAAGTCGTTAGCCCTTGAAAATTGGTATAAGTCAGACTGACAACAACGCCCGGCGTCAGCGTGATAACCGCAGTGGGTGTAATAGGAACACCGCCGCCTAACCCTTTCTCGACTGGGTTCCCTGCGTGGGGTTGTCGAGTGGATGAGTAACGAGTGGATGCTTGCGCGTCACTCACCAACACAATGCCAGCGATGATCAACAGAGCCAATCCCATGATCGTATTCAGTCGCGCCAGCTTTGAGCTGATCATTACGCACTCCCATTTAGCGACAATATATCGGTATATTGAGCTGCTGTCAATAGGCAATAAAAATATGCCCACTGGAATTTACAACGTGGTAGTATCTTTTGCCAACGATGAATTTTCCAGATTGGCTGCATCAAAAATTGAATCAGCGAGGCTGGGATCAGGCAGAACTCGTACGACATAGTGGTATCACCTCATCACAGATTTCGCGTATTCTCAGTGGAGCGCGCAAACCAGGTCCTGATGCCTGCCGTGCGCTTGTGCGTGCGCTAAGAGTCTCAGAGCAAGAAGTGTTTTCACATGCTGGCTTGATCTCGCCATTAACTGAGCGTGACGAACAAATCAATGAGATTGTAGAAGTGATGATGGCCTTACCAGCCGAAGAACGTGAATTTATTCTGGAGGTTGCGCGTGTGCGTTTGAACCGCCAGCAACATGGTAAATTGCGAAAGTAAACTTGGTTGCATTGAAAAAACTGAGGCGCTTACCCAATGAGCGCCTCAGTTTTTGTTTATTTCTCTTTTTTGGTATCTCACCGCTAGCTTGACACTCCAGTGAGTTGCAACTTCTCCGCCAAATGACATGCGACAAAATTTCCTGCTGACAGTTCGTGCAAGGGCGGCGTCTCTTGTTTGCAAATCGCTTCAGCGTATCGGCAACGTGGATGGAAATGGCAACCGCTCGGTGGATTGGCGGGGTTCGGCACATCGCCTTGCAAGATGATGCGACGTTTCGTCGCGTCGGGGTCTGTCTTCGGCACAGCCGAGAGTAACGCTTCAGTGTATGGATGACGTGGCGCGCGATACACGGCTTCGGCGGGCGCGAGCTCCACGATGCGCCCCAGATACATCACGGCGACGCGGTCGCTGATGTGTTCAACCACCGAGAGGTCGTGCGCGATGAACAGATATGTGAGACCAAAATCTTGTTGCAAATCTTTGAGCAGATTCAACACCTGCGCTTGAATCGAAACGTCCAATGCGCTGACAGGTTCATCGCACACAACCAACTTCGGACGCAACGCCAATGCGCGCGCGATACCGATGCGTTGCCGTTGCCCGCCACTAAACGCATAGGGATAGCGATTGAGATGTTGCGCGCGCAAGCCAACCTTCTCCAACAAGTCCACCACTTGCGCCTTGAGCTCGCTGCCGTGCGCCAAACCATGAATTCGCAACGGTTCGCTCACGATTTCCATGATGGTCATGCGCGGGTTCAGCGACGAGAACGGGTCTTGGAAGATGATTTGCATATCACGGCGAAACGGCTTCAGCTCACTGCGCTTGTGAATCGTCGTGAGGTCAACCAACTGCCCATCTCTGCGGAACAACACTTGTCCCTCGGTCGGTTCGATGGCACGCAACACGAGCCGCCCTGTCGTCGTTTTGCCGCAACCCGACTCGCCGACGAGTCCCAACGTCTCGCCCGCGCGCACGCTGAAGCTCACGCCATCCACCGCGCGCACATGCCCGACCACGCGACGGAAGAAACCGCGTTGAATCGGAAAATGTTTTTTTAAGTCTTTCGCTTCAAGAAGTGTCGAAGTATCAGGTATCATGTGTCACGTATCACGTGTCACGTGTCAAGTGTCAGGTGTCAAGTGAACGTGGCAACGTGGCATACGACACTTGACACTTGACACGTTGGCGTTTAGCGTAGCATACAGCGCGTCCAATGCCCAGGCTCAACTTCGACGAGTGCGACATCATCGGTGAGAGTACAAGAGCCGTCATTGGCTCTAGGACAACGCGGCTTGAAGGCGCAGCCTTGCGGCACGGAGTATGGGTCTGGCACGCTGCCGGGAATTGGCATGAGGCGTTGCTTCACGTCGCCGCCCATGCGCGGCACTGAGTTCAATAAGCCAACGGTGTATGGATGGAACGGCTTGCGGAAGATGGTGCGCGCGTCGGACAGCTCGACAATTTTTCCCATGTACATCACCGCGACGCGGTCAGCCATCTCTGCGACGACGCCGAGGTTGTGCGTGATGATGAGGATGGCCATGCCGAATTCTTTTTGGAGCGACTGCATCAGTTCGAGGATTTGCGCTTGAATCGTCACGTCGAGCGCAGTTGTTGGTTCGTCGGCGATGAGCAGCGATGGGTTGCAACTCAATGCCATCGCAATCATCACGCGCTGACGCAAGCCGCCTGAGAGCTGGTGCGGATATTCATCGAAGCGTTGCTCGGCGTTGCCAATGCCAACTTTGCGGAGCATCTCGATGGTGCGATTGCGCGCTTCGCCTTGGCTCACATTTTGATGAAGGAGAACGGCTTCGGCGATTTGGCTGCCGATGGTGTGGACGGGACTGAGTGAGGTCATCGGCTCTTGGAAGATCATCGCAATCTCATTGCCGCGAATCGAGCGGATGAGGTCGCCACGCAGATCAACTTGGACGAGATCAATCACCTCACCCCTCACCCCCTGCGCTCCCTCTCCTCTCTCCTTGAGGAGAGGGGAGAGGGGGTTGGGGAGTGAGGGGTGAGGTCGGCGCTGAAAGAGAATTTTGCCTTCAATGATGCGGCTGCGTTTTGGCGGTAACAAGCGCAAGATAGAGTGTGCGGTTACGCTCTTGCCACAGCCCGATTCGCCGACAAGCCCCACCGTCTCGCCGGGCTTGATGTCGAGCGAGACGCCATCCACGGCGCGTACCGTGCCATCGGGCGTGTCGAAGTAGGTGCGGAGATTTTCGATTCGGAGGAGGAAATTATTAGAGAGCATTGAGCTTTATCATGGTATATAGGAAGTTGTGGTATAGCACAAAGTAGCCGCCACATTTGCTTCACTGACCTCATACACAGGCACAACCTTTGTGGCAAAGCAATTTCGTGCCCCATTAGTTTACGCAATTACTCGCGCAAGGTTGCCAGTTCATCGTCAGTGAGACCTGTGAGTTTCAAGATGAGCGCACGCTCTAACCCTTCGCGCAACATCGCGCGCCCTAACGCCAGACGTTCTGCACGTTGCCCTTCTGAAAGCCCCTCCGCATGCCCCTCCGCACGCCCCTCCGCATGCCCTTTCTCGCGCGCCATGCGTTCAGCATATTGCAACATGCCACGCTGGTCTTGCCAGAAGATCTCGCGCTTTTGCAACGCATTGAATTCTTCCAGCCCCAAGTTCGCACGGTTGGCAATCTCAAACGCTTGACGCAAGGGTGGCGTTGTGGCTAATGACTCCGGAATCGTTTGCAATTCCTCGGCATGTCGCAGGAAATAGACCCATTGCTCGCGCACTCCATTCAGTTCAGCCAACGACTTTTGGAATTTGGGCAACTCAATGAACATCAGCATCAGCTCATCGCTGATGTAATCCAGCAAGAGCTCCGCCTCTTTCAACACAAAGCGAGTTTGCCAAGCAGCTATGTCCTTGAACATCACAAAATCGGTGATCGTCAGGGCAATGACAGGGTTGAGCGCCGTATAAGACACGCCTTCCGCCAACTGCTGCGCGTAGGCTTTGGTCGCGTTGTAGAGAACGCGCTTCTCGAAACCCTCCATGTTCAACACCTGCATCTCGATGATGACGGACGTGCCATCGTCCAGCATGGCATTCACGTCGAGATAGGTGTCTTTCATGCCGCGAATCGGAGGCGCGAGGTATGGGTCGAGTATTTCCAACGATTGGATGCGCGGCTGTTCGTCATACACCAACGCATTCAGAAAACTAATCAGAATCGGCTGGCTGCGGTCAGAGCCAAAAATTTTTTTGAATGCGAAATCAATTTTGGGATTGATGAAGCGCATAACACCTCCTCAAAAGAGATTGTATGGCAAATGGATGTGGACTGCAACCTTGCCTTACACTGCATACGGATCCGACGCATCCCGCAACCCATCCCCAAAAAAGTTGAACGCCAACACTGCGAGCGAAATCGCGGCGGCAGGCAAGAGCAGCCACGGGAAGTGGCGTAGCGTCTCCAAGTTCTGCGCTTCTTGCAGCAACACGCCCCAGCTGATGAGCGGCGGGCGCAAGCCCAAGTTCAAGAACGACAGGGCCGATTCTGCCAGAATCATGCCCGGCATCGCCAACGTCGCAATGACGATGATGTGTCCCAACACGGCAGGGATGAGATGACGGAAGATGATCCACGCATCGCTCGCGCCCGCGAGCTGCGCCGCCATGACAAACTCTTCTTCGCGCAACGCCAACACTTTGCCGCGCAATTGTCGCGCGAGCCACGTCCAGCCGATGAGCGACAGGATGATGGTGATAGCGAAATAGACTTGCTCGGGGGGCCAGTGTTGCGGCAGCGCCGCCGTCAACGCCATCCACAATGGAATCGAGGGGAACGAGCGAATCACTTCGATGAGGCGCTGCATCCAATGGTCCACTTGCCCACCGTAGTAGCCCGATGTGACGCCCAAAATCGAACCAATGATGAGGCTCAGAAAAACGCCGACCAAGCCAATGGTGAGCGACATTTGCGCGCCGATGAGAATGCGCGAAAGCATATCGCGTCCTTGCCGGTCCGTGCCGAGCAAGAATACGCCCATGTCTTTGTCGGCGACGCCAAACAGATGCACGTCCGCCTCGATCAAGCCAAACAATTTGTACGGCTGATCACGCACGAAGAAGCGCACAGGAATTTTTTGGTTGGGGTCTGGCTTGTAAGTTGCCAGCAGCGTTTCAGGGTCGAACTTTCTCTCCAGCTTGTAGATGTGTAAGCCGATTTGCGAATCGTAATGCAGCCCTTGCGGTGGCGCGTATAAGTATGTCACGTAGCGTTGGTCGCCGCCATAGGGCGCGAGGAAGTTGGCGAACAGCGCCGTGAGATAAAACAGCATAACCACACTGCCGCCGATGATGGCGGTGCGGCTGCGGACGAACTTGCGCCACATCAACTGCCATTGCGAGAGACCGTAACGCTTCTCTTCTGTGGCGCGCAATGTTGGTGGTGACATGACCCCTTCGTAAGTTGGGACTTTGACGCTCATACAGTTCGCCTAAACTCTTTGTAAGGCAAGATACAAGTTGCAAACTTGTCCTACACCTTTATTCAAGCCGAATCCTCGGATCAACCCACGCCAACGCGATGTCGGCAAGCAGGTTGCCCAACATCAAAATCAAACTGAGAAAGAGCAGGAAGCTGCCCGCGAGATACATGTCCTGACTGAGCAATGCGCGCGTGAACATGGGCCCCGTCGTCGGCAGCGAGAGCACGATGCCCAACACGGTCGCGCCGTTGATGAGGTTGGGCAACTGCAAGCCCATCACGCTAATCAAAGGATTGATGGCGACGCGCACGGCATATTTATTGATGACAACATTTTCCTTCAAACCCTTCGCGCGCGCCGTAGTGATGAACTGTTGCCCCAACACTTCGAGCAAACTGCCGCGCATGATGCGGATGAGCTGCGCCATGCCGCCCACGCCGAGGATGAGCGCGGGCCAGAAAAGATGATTTGCCAAGTCCAATACCTTCGCCAGCGACCACGGCGCTTTCTCCATCTCCGCCGAATACAAGCCCGTGACCGAAACGCCGAAGACGAAAATGCCGACGAATAGATAAACGAGACCCAGCAAGAAATCGGGCACCGACAACCCAAAGAAGCCAAACAGCGTCAGCAGATTGTCGCTCAACGAGTATTGATTGCGCGCAGAGTAAATGCCGATAGGAATGGCGATAACCCACATGATGATGAATGAAAACAATGACAGCAACAGCGTCAAACTCAAGCGATCAACGATGAGCTCGCTGACGGGGCGTTTCCAGTCGAGCGAATAGCCGAAGTCACCGCGCGGGAAGCCGCCAATCCACGTGACGTAGCGCAAGAGTAATGGCTGATCGAGTCCGTACTGGCGGCGCAAATTTTCGACGGTGGCTTCGTCCACGAGGATGCCCACCGCCAAAGCGATGCCGCCCAGCGTCATCAGGTTGATGGTGTGCCCGCACAACCACAAGCCGAGGATCGACGCCATGATCGCCAGGGGAATGTTCATCACCACCACGAGCGCACTGCG
>CAZDYP010000200.1:0-8407 GCA_964509505.1 uncultured Anaerolineae bacterium
CGTCGCCGCCCGCAGCGATTCCCGCGCCTATCGCTCAAACGGCGTCACAGCCCCACACGCCCTCACAGGTCATCACGCTCCAACAAAGCACGGCGATTGTCGAAGCCGTGAGCAAAGTGAAACCTGCGGTCGTGACGGTGCTCAACACGCTGCGCACACGCGCCGGGCGCGGGCAGGCGACAGGCACGGGCGTCATTGTGGACGCCAAGGGTTACATCGTCACGAACAATCATGTTGTCGAGGGCGCGCAGAAGATCGAAGTGTTGTTCGAGAACGGCGACAAAGCCGAAGCGAAGTTAATCGGCGCGGATGCGTTCAGCGACTTAGCCGTACTGCAAGTCACAAGCAAGGCGATGCCCGCCGTCGCCCAGCTCGGCGATTCGTCCAACTTGCAAGTGGGCGAGCCTGTGATTGCGATTGGCTCGGCGCTTGGAAACTTTCGCAACACGGTGACGGTGGGTGTGGTCAGTGGTTTGAATCGGCGCTTGAGCGCGAACGATGCCTCGTCGCAAGAGGGCATGATCCAAACTGATGCCGCAATCAATCACGGCAACTCAGGTGGTCCCTTGTTGAATGCAGCGGGTCAAGTCATCGGCATCAACACATTGGTCGTGCGCGACGCCAGCAGCGGCGACGTCGCCGAAGGCTTAGGCTTTGCGATTCCCGTCAACACCGTGAAGTACGTCACCGCGCAATTGACCGACAAAGGTAAAGTGACGCGTCCCTTCATCGGCATCACCTATCAGATGCTCAACGCGCAAGTCGCCGCCGCGAACAACGTGAACACGAAAGAGGGCGCATGGATTCAGGATGTGACGGCGAACAGCCCCGCCGCGCGTGCGGGTTTGAAGTCGGGTGATGTTATCACGAGCATCAATGGCGCGGCGCTCACCGAAGAAGCGCCCTTGCCCGCGCTCATGTTAAAGTTCAAGCCGGGCGACACCGTGCAACTCACGCTGTGGCGGGATGGGAAGATGTTGACGGTGAGTTTGACGTTAGCAGAGAGACTCACAGCGTCGTAGCGCTGATCGCTTCTGCGCAGCAATCGCGCATGCCGCCTCTGCCTCGTGCGCGATTGCTGCATACGAGCGGACCGTTGCTCGCTGCCCAGCGAGCAACGGTTTTTTCTATTTGCAATCTCGCCTAGCCTGTCCTATAATGCGCCTCGTAACATAGGGGCAGGCGGTGTTCACCCCATTCCCCATTTCGGTTGCAACCCAAACGCCCTTGAGGGCTTTTTTGTTTGTAACTACTCGCCGAGCGAGTAGTTACTTTTGTTTTATGCGCGCTGAACTCACGCGGTTGTAGGGCAAGTTGGCAGCTTGCTTGTACGCTCGTGGCACTAATGAGGCAAGTTGCCGACTTGCCTTACATTCATCAGTGACTTGGCAGCGCGGCAATTAGGAGAGCTTTTAGCGATGGAAGAAAAGAAAACCTACCTCACCCCCGAAGGTCGTCGCCGCTTGATGGAGGAATTAGACTATTTGCGCGACGTGCGACGCCCACAAGTCGCTGAACAAATCAAATTTGCCAAAGAGGGCGGTGACGTTTCAGAAAACGCGGGCTACGACGAAGCAAAGAACGCGCAAGCCTTCCTCGAAGGGCGTATCATGACGCTTGAACAAATGCTCCGCAGCGCGGTAATGATTGGCAAAGACGGCCCGACCGATGCCGTGCAGCTGGGTGCGTACGTCACTGTGCAAGAAGACGGCGAGCCTCGTCCCGACACCTATCAGATCGTTGGCTCCGCCGAAGCGAACCCGAGCGAGTGGCGCATCTCTAACGAGTCGCCCATCGGCAAGGCGATGATGGGACGCAAAGTCGGCGAGCAGTTTGCCGTCAAAACGCCTGGCGGCGAACGCAAATTCCAGATTGTCAAAATTAGTTGGATACCTGAATGAAACGTGAAACGTGATGCGTGAGCAAGACCTGACCAAACGCATCATGTTTCACGAGTCACGATTCACGAGCCTATGGAAGAGCTGAACGAATTGCTGCGCCAACGTCTGGCGAAGCTTGAGCGCATCATCGCCAAGGGCATAGACCCTTATCCGCCGCGCACGTCGCGCACGCATTCGATGGCGGAGGCGTTGGCGACGCTCAAGCAAGCGAGCGCGGACGCCAAGCCAACTGCGACGATTGCAGGGCGCATCATGTCTATGCGTCCGATGGGCAAGGCAGCATTCGCGCATTTGCAAGACGGCACGGGCAAGCTACAAATTTACATTCGCAAAGACGACCTGGGCGATGCGCTGTATGATTTGTTTCGTCATGACCTCGACATTGGGGACTTCATCGAGGCGAGTGGTTACTTGTTTTACACGAAGACAGGCGAGCCTTCATTGCATGTAGAGAAGCTGGGTATCCTGGCGAAAGCCCTGCGCCCCTTGCCTGAAAAATGGCATGGTCTCAAAGACACCGATACCCGCTATCGCCAGCGTTATCTCGATTTGATGATGAATGAGGACGCGCGGCGCACGTTCATCACGCGCACGAAAATCGTATCGGCGATGCGCCGCTATCTCGATGCGCGTGGTTTCCTCGAAGTCGAGACGCCCGTGCTGCAGCCGCTCTATGGCGGCGCGAATGCGCGCCCCTTCAAGACACATCACAACGCGCTCGACCAAGACATGTATCTCCGCATCTCCGACGAACTCTATCTGAAGCGGCTCATCGTCGGCGGCTTGGAGCGTGTCTATGAAATCGGCAAAGACTTTCGCAACGAAGGCATTGACACAACGCACGTCCCTGAGTTCACGATGATGGAATGTTATGCGGCTTATTGGGATTTTGCGGATGTGATGAAGCTCGTCGAGGAAATGCTCTCGACCATTGCGCAGGAAGTGTTGGGCGCAATGAAGCTGGAATATCAAGGACAGGTCGCCGATCTCACGCCGCCTTGGCGACGGGTGACGATGCGCGACGCGATTCTGGATGAAACCGACCTCGACATCAGGCAAGCGACGGATATGGAATCGTTGTCGCAAGAGATTCGGCGGCTCGGCTTGAAGGTTGAGCGCAAACCGTCGTGGGGCAAACAAGTCGAGGAAATTTTTGCGGAATACGTGGAAGCCAAACTGATTCAACCGACGTTCATCTACGAGTATCCGCGTGAGATTTCGCCGCTCGCCAAGAAGAAGCCCGGCGATGCGCGCGTCGTCGAGCGGTTCGAGGCGTTCATCGTCGGCATGGAATCGGGCAATGCGTTCTCGGAGCTCAACGACCCACAAGACCAGCGCGCGCGCTTCGTCGAGCTCGCGCAGACGAAAGAGCAAGGCGACGACGAGACGCATCCGATTGACGAAGCTTACCTCGAAGCGTTGGCGCACGGCATGCCGCCGACGGGCGGCTTAGGCATTGGCATTGATCGTTTGACGATGTTGTTCACAAATCAGTCAGCGATTCGAGAGGTGATTTTGTTTCCGTCGCTGCGCAACAAAGCGTAATGGGTAATTGGTCGGGCGAGTGACATCGCCCGATTTTTTTCGGAGGACGAGTGACGCCGCACGTTCACGGCATGATCGAGAAACACAAGCGCTTTGCTGTCGGCAGCGCCATCGCGTTTGCGGCGCTGTATGCGGAATTGGGTTGGTTCGCGCATTCGCTGTGGCGCGCGCGTGGCGATGGCGAAGCCTTTGTCATCATCGCAGTGGGGTTCCTCCTCGCGCTCATTGCCTATGGTGGTTCGTTCTTGCCTGCGCGCCCATTCACCGTCGCAGGCGTCGAGGCGCAAGGCTCGCTGGTCTTGCCGCAATTGATGCGCCAATTCACGCAAGGTATAGCAATGATTATCATAGCGAGCGCGCTGTGCTTTGCGTTGTATGTTTATCTAGTGGCGGGCAATCTTGTAGCGACCTATACGTTGCTCAACAATCTCTACGTCATCACGCTCGCGGGCGTGGGCTTGTTGCATGGGCTGGTGACGTATGTGCGTTACGTCGCTTTACTCTATGTGGTTGAGCAAGATCATTGGGTAAAAGTGTTGACGGCTTCGGGCGGCATCGCGGCCATCATTTTGACGGCGACGCAATTTCTCATCCAGCTCGACATTGATTGGCTCTACACCATGCCCATCGCGCAACAAGGTCTCGTCGGCTTGCACGTGTACGGGCGCGACCTCTACTTTTTCACGCTCGTCCTCGCTGTTTACTTGTGGCATCTACATCGCATCGCCGACCATTGACAGCGAATGGCGAAGAGCTGATAGCGAATGGCAAATTGCCAATTGCCGATTGCGGATTACAATAATTGCCACTAGCTGCCATTTGCCATTGGCTCTCTGCTATCTGCCATCTGCTATTTGCCATCTCTATGTTCGACCTCACCTTTCTCGGCACTTCCGCTTCCGCCCCTTCGATTGAACGCGGCCTCAGCTCGGCCGTCGTCATCCATCGCGGCGAGCGGTGGATGATTGATTGCGGCGAAGGCACGCAACGACAACTGCTGCGCAGCGGCTTGGGCTTTCGGCGTTTGAATGCGGTGCTGCTCACGCATGGACACCTCGACCACATTCTCGGTTTGGGCGGGCTCGTCTCGTCGTTTGCGCGTTGGGAAGCGGTCAGGCACATGCAGATCATCGGCGGACGCTGGGCGGTGCGTCGTGTGCGCGATTTGATGAATGTCGTGCTGAAGACGATTGACGTAAAGGTGGAGCTGGCATACGTTGATTTGCAAAGCGGCCTCATTTACGAAAATCAATTTTATACAGTGTCGGCTTTTGAAGTGACGCATCGTGGCCCCGATTGTTTTGGCTTTGTGTTTCAAGAAAAAAGTCACAGACCATTTCTCGCCGAGAAAGCCGAGGGGTTGGGCGTGCCGTTCGGACCCGAACGCAAACGGCTTGTTACGGGCGAAAGCATCACGCTGGCGGATGGGCGCGTCATCAAACCCGACGAGGTGCTGGGCGCAGAGCAACACGGCGCAAAGCTCGTGTGGATTGGCGATGTAGCGCGCACCGACAACCTGCTGCCATACGTGCGCGACGCCGATGCGCTGGCGATTGAAGCGACGTTCATTGAGAACGAGCGCGCCGAAGCGCAACACTATGGTCACATCACGGCCGCGCAAGCCGCCGCGCTGGCGCGCGAGGGCAACGTGCGCCAATTGTTGCTGCATCACATCTCGCGTCGCTATCATCCCAAGCAGGTTGAAGACGAGGCGCGCGCGATTTTTCCCAATGCGCTGGTCGTGTCGGACTTCGAGCAGTTCATGGTGCATCGCGCAGAAAGTTGAAAGAGGACACCGGCTGAGGCGAGTGTTGCGGAAAAGGTAGAGAGTAAAACCATGCTGAGAAAGCTTGGCAGATTGAGTCACTAACACTCTCGCATAGCGAACCTGGCGACGGTTAGATGCTCAAGGCATTCCATAGCGCCCAGCAACCTTCGCACGGTTAACCTAACAAAGGGTTAGTGACTCAGGCTTGGCAGATTAGATTCACTGCTTTTAGTAGCCAAGCTCCAAGATCATAGACACGGAGGAAAGTATGTCGTATCCACGCTGCATCCTTGCGGCGTTCGCGCATCCAGACGACGAGGGTCTGGTGACAGGCTTGTTTGCTAAATATCGCAAGGCCGGTGTGCGTGTCGCGCTCATTTGCGCGACGCGCGGCGAAGTCGGCGAGATCGCGCCCGGCACGAATGCGACGCGCGAGACGCTGGGGCAGGTGCGCGAACAAGAGCTGTATCAGGCGATGAGTTATGCTGACGTGAACGAAATTTATTTTTTGAATTATCGTGATTCGGGAATGGATGGCACAGAGGAAAACAAACACCCGCACAATTTCATCAACGCGCCCGATGACGAAGTGATTGGCAAAGTTGTACAGTTGATCCGAGAGGTCAAGCCGCACGTGTTGATGACGTTTGATCCCAACGGCGGCTACGGGCATCCCGACCACATTAAGATTCATCACGCGATGATGGCTGCCTGGCATATCGCGGGCAACGCGCACTGTTATCCTGAGCAATGGCAAAATGGCTTGCAGCCGCACACGCCACAAAAAATTTATTGGCCCGCCTTCTCGCGCGAATTTTTCATGGAAGTCGCGCGCTACATGAAAGAAGCAGGCATGGACTTGTCGCAGTTCGGCGTGTTCAATCCTGAACGACGCGGCAGCTTAGGCACGCCCGAAGCCGACATCACCACTAAGATTGATGTGTCGGAATTTTTTGAAGCCAAAGCCCAAGCATGGGCGTCCCATGCCACACAACAGAATCCCAACCACATCCTGGCGAAGATACCGCGCGAGCTCTTCGATAAGTTCCGTAAAGTCGAGAACTTGATCTTGGCGCATACGCGCGCTACCCGTATCGAAGGCATCGAGGATGATGTGTTCGCAGGCTTGTGAGCTTATGCACTGTCCATTCGTACAGCGCAAAAACTAGCCGTTTGATGGATTGTGATGTAAGAGCGTTGTGGATACAATGAAAGTAATCTGATTGTCTATCAGACCCGCGAGGTTGGGTGTCGCCTCGCGGGTCTGCGTCTGCATAGGAAGGGTATGTCTGAATGGGTCATCACTCAGCGACCAACGCCTGATTGGTTTGAAAAAATCCGCGCAGGTCGCAAGAAAGTTTGGAATGCAGCAGTCAACATCCGCCGCGCGTTCGGTCTCGTCTGGGAAGCGCATCCGCCGTCGGCGTTGACGATGGCGGGTTGCACGCTCGTCGGCGCGTTGCTGCCCGCGAGCCAAGCGTGGATTGGCAAGCTCATCGTGGACGCCGTCGTGAACGCCATCAACACCCAAGCAGGCGCAGAGGCAGGTTTGCAAATGGCGCTGCCGTTGCTCGTCGCCGAATTTGTGTTGCTGATGGTGCAAGCGGCGAATGGGCAAGTTCGTAGTTTCTCGGAGCATCTCTTACATGCGCGCATGAACGTCACCATCAACTCGCGCATCATCCGCAAGGCGCTCGACCTCGACCTTACTCACTTCGAGAACGCCGAGTATTACGACAAATTGCAAAACGCGCGGCGCGAAGCCGATTGGCGCGGCTTGCAAATCGTCAACGGCGGCTTCTTCCTCTTACAAAACATTCTCACGTTGTTGTCGTTTGGCGCGTTGCTCTTGCGCTTCAGCCCATGGCTCGCGGTCATCTTGTTCCTCGCCACCATTCCCGCCTTCATCGCGCAGAACCAATTCGCAGAGCTATCGTTCCGCGTGCTGTCGTGGCGCGCCCCCGAAGCGCGGCGCTTGCAATACCTCGAACATTTGCTGACCGATTACGACGCGGTGAAAGAAGTGAAGTTGTTCGGCTTGGGTGAACCGTTGCTCGCGCGCTACATCACGCTGTTCTGGAAATTTTTGAAGGAAGACCAAGCCATCGCGCAGAAGCGCAGCCTCGCGTCGTTTGGCTTGGGGTTGATTGCGACGCTCACCTATTACGGCTCGTATGCGTGGATTGTGTGGCGCGCGGTGGACGGCGTCATCACGCTCGGCGACATGACGCTGTATCTCGGCATCTTCCGCAGCAGCCAATCGTCGTTTGAAGCGAGCTTCTATGGCTTGAGCGAACTGTACGAGAATGGCTTGTTCATGTCCAACCTGTTCGCCTTCCTCGCGCTCGAACCACAGATGGTGATCGCGACGCAGCCCCAGCGCGTCCCACGAGACATCACCTGCGGCATCGAGTTTCGCCACGTGTCGTTCAAGTATGCGGGGCAAGCTGGCTATGCGTTGCGTGACGTGAACTTGCGCATCAAGCCCGGCGAGAAGATCGCGCTCGTCGGTCCGAATGGCGCGGGCAAGACGACGCTCATCAAATTGCTGACACGCTTGTACGATCCAACCGAAGGACACATTTTGTTGGATGGTGTGGACTTGCGCGCTTACGATTTGCGCGAGCTGCGCCAGCGCATCGGCGTCATCTTTCAAGACTTCGTGCGCTATCATCTTGCGGCGGCCGAGAACGTCGGCTTCGGACAGATCGAAGCGATTGAGGACCGTCCGCGTATCGTCCATGCGGCGACGCAGAGCGGCGCGCATCCCATCATCAGCGCGTTGCCTGAACAGTACGAGACGACGCTGGGGCGTTGGTTTGCGAAAGGGCGCGACCTGTCGGGCGGGGAATGGCAGAAGATTGCGCTCGCGCGGGCGTTCATGCGCGACTGTGAAATTCTGGTGTTGGATGAGCCGACCGCCGCGCTCGATGCGGAGAACGAACTGAAAATCTTCCAACAGTTTCGCGAGCTGACGACGGACAAAATCGCCGTGCTGATTAGCCATCGCTTCAGCACCGTGCGCATGGCGGACCGCATCTGCGTCATCGAGCAAGGACACATCAGCGAGCAAGGCACGCATGAAGAGCTACTCGCGTGGGGCGGAACATACGCGCGGCTGTTTACGTTGCAAGCCGAGAGCTATCGCTAGGCGCGTAGTTGGTTAGTCCCGTAGTCGCGTGGTCACTTAGTC
>CAZDYP010000201.1:0-8405 GCA_964509505.1 uncultured Anaerolineae bacterium
CCGCCACGGTCCGCTGAACCAGCTGAGGATGGGCTGCAAACCTTCGTGCGCGGTCGCGCTGATGATGGCGTCGTGTGGATGCAGGAAGAAACGAAAATCGTTGCGGATGAGCCATAAGCCGAAATTCAACACGCGCCCACCTAGCTTCATCCACCACGTCTCGCGCGGAAAGACGAGCGCGAGCAACCGGCGCGCGTGTTGTGCGGCCGGCCGCACTAGCGCGGGCATGTCGGGATAGCAGCAAATGACGCGGTTCATGATGACGACATCGGCGGCGGCTATCGTGTTGGCTTCGTGCGCGAAATCGGCGACGCGCTGCTCAGTTACAGCGGCGTAACCCAGCGCTTGCGTTAGTTCACGCGCCGCCGTCGCATAAGCTGCGGCAAGGTCAACATTCATTGCGCGTGCCGCGCCTGCCTTGAGTAGCTCGATTTGTATAGCGCCGATGCCGCCGCCCACTTCGAGAATCGTCGCGCCCTGCACGCCGCGTTGCGCGATGGCTTTTGCTAAATGGCTATCGCGCTTGTCCAAGCCCTTGCGTCGAAAATTTTCTAACTCACGTTGCGCCACGTTGGATGTGAAGATTCGATTAAGACCACGGTGATGACTACAGCAATTCATAACCCTCCGCTGAAGCTGTTGATTGCGGATGTTGGATTTTGGATCGAAGCGACTCAATCTAATTAACGTGAATTCGGGATAAGTCACCGCGAAGGCAATGCGCGCGCACCGCAGCGCCAAGCCGACTGCCGTCGGCTGGAACTGAACCCGCGCCGGCGGGTTTCGCAGTGAGTCGGCGTGATTTTCCATCGCCCGCAACCTTATCCCGCATTGACGTTAATTAAAAATGGCTCTCCTCAATTGAGTGTGGAAATGGCTCGCGCGGGACTCCCGTTGGTCGTACAGCCTGCGCCCAACGGCGAATGTGTCCATCCGCCTTGAGCATTCCACATCAAGGTCAGGAGGCCCTTAAAAATCTAAAGCGCCATTTCGCTCTCTAAAATCTGAAATTCGGCAGGAACATGCCTGTGTGCCGCCGATACGTTTCGTACATTGCGCCGAATGTCTGAATGAGCAACGCTTCCTCGACTTGCGCGCGACGATATAAGCCGAGCAAGCCAATCAGTGGCAACAAACCTAGCCACGATTGAATGACGAGCAGCAAGCTAAGGAGCCACGCGCTGATGGCGGTGTACATCGGATGGCGTATGTAGCGATAGAGGCCGTGTTGCACCAGCCTATGCTCGTCGCGCAAGCCGATGTTCCATGTCCATTGCTGCGCCAAGGCTTTATGTGACCCCGCAAACAACAGCACGCCCAGCGCAAACAACACCAGCCCACTCATCCGCACACCTTCAGATGCTGCGAACGTCAACGGCAACCACTCGCCCAAGGCGACGTAAGCCATGCCCAGCGGCGCGACGCTCAACGCGCCAACCTCCGCGAACCAATCGTACCACGCCTTCGGCTTCTGTGAGCGCATCCGCAGGAGCCCATAGCGTAGCCAGTAATAGCCGCGTATAGCGCCGACGAGGAAGAGGAGAATCAAGAGACTGAGACGGGCGAACATGATGCAGCTCAAGTAGCCAGTGGCGCGTGGCAAGTGGCAGGTGGTCTGTGGCAATGAGTATGTGGCGCGTGGCAAGGAGCATCTGGCACATTAGACCTGCTGCGACACATGCCACATGCCGCTTTCATTCATCCGCAATCAGCGCGCCGACAATAGCGAGTCAGATCAAGACCGGCATAGGGCATGTGTTGGCGCATCTCCGCGCGCCAGTAGCGACGGTGTGTGACACCATATCAGCACGGAGCTTACCACAAGTGCGACGCGCTTTCAAAGTGAGCGTTATGAAAAACCCGCAGGGGCTCGACGCTGGCTGTCGTCCTCGGGTTTTCAAGTAACCATGCTTTGCTCGCTGCGCCTTCGGCAAAGCGGAAGCGGGGCAGGATGGTGATGATAGTCGCATCAATGCCGCCTTTGTCGGGGCGGAGCTTGCCGACGACGATGACACGATCACCGACGCGGAGGTCGCGCGGACGCGCAGGTTCATCGCCCAGACGGAGCTTGAGGGTGCGGGTGGGAAAGACGAGCGTGTAGCGTCCATTCAACGCGCGCACGACGAGAAAGCCTGGCGGCGGTTCGATAGCGACGACGACGCCCACTAACCCACGCGGCGGACGAGCCGCCAATGGCAATGGCGTATTGGGTGGCAGCGGCGCAATTGGGGCGCGCGTCGTTTCAGCCCTCGCGCTGAATACACCAGCTGTCAAACTCAACGCAAAAATCAATGGCGTCAGCAGCCACAACCAATAACGATTGAGAAATATCAGCATGTTAGCGATTTCTTAGCGTGCGATTTAACAGACGAGGCAAGACCGTCGTCACGATCCAAATACCCATGAAACTCAACAACACGGCGCTTAACTCAAACCAAGGCGCAATATCAAGCAAGGCTTGTCCAATCTCGTCCGTTGCGTCCCACCACAAATCCAGATTGGTCACGAGCGTATTCAGAAAATCGAGCGTCCCCGAAAAGGTTAGCCCGCGCCCTAACGCAAAGCCAAAGAGCGCCAAGAGTCCAAGCGCACTGAGCGTGGCAACGGCGCTGATGCGTTGGATACGGCGCTCGCGTTGCACGTGCGCCCACACTCGCGCCGTAAAATTAGGGGGGAGATTTTCCCATTGCAGTTTGTCGTATAGACGATCAAGGTCGTCGGGTTTGTATTCCATACAGGCTCCTCAACACGCATGTAACGCTAATTGACTATTTGCGCTACACATTTCCATAGATTCTCCTCATCCATAACACCCTTTTCGCGGTTTGAAAGTTTCAGCGCCACGCCGCGAGCTTGCGGCGCAAGGTTTTCTTCGCGCGTTGGAAATGGGTCTTTGCGGTGTTTTCTGGCACGCCCATCGCCTTGGCGATTTCTGCAAATGACAATTGGTTGACGTAGCGCAACGCCGCCGCCATGCGCTGGTTAGGGGGCAAGGCGTTGATAGCTTTACGCAAAGCGCGCTGCAGATCCGCGCGTTCCGCCAGTTCGTCGGGCAAGGGCGTCGTGTCTATCGGCTCAACCACATTAGGCGCGCTGTCTTCCTCGTCGGCGATAGATAGGCTGGCGGCGTAGCGGCTGCGCCAGAGATCAATGCACTTGCGGCGCGCAATCTGATAAATCCACGGCTTGAGCGGCATGTCGAGGCGGGTGCGCGGCAATACCTGATACATTTGCACGAAGACCCGTTGAGCCGCTTCGTCGGCGTCATCGGCGCCGCCCAAAAAGTTCAGCGCAAAATTATAGATGGGCTTGGCATAACGCTGGATCAACGCTTCAAAGGCTTGCATGTCACCCGCCACAAAGCGGGTCGCTAATTCTTCATCGGATAGGTGTGCAGGAGACATCGCAGCGTATCATAGTGGCAAGCGTCGAAGTGTCAAGTGTCAGCGTCGGGTGATCAGCCACCCTGCAAATACGGCAGCGCTTCAAACTCGAAGGGTCTTCGAGAGCCTTGGGGTTTTCAAAAGGCGACCTTGATACGGTGGTAGGCTTTGAGACTTCAATCTCACAATGCTATAATGCCCACAACATGGAGTGAATAGGAGACCATAAACAATAGGTAGTGAACAATAGGCAGTGAACAGCGTTCAGCGTTCAGTTGGGATAGTAAGCCACTGAACATTGAACATTGAACTATGAATTATGAACACTAAACACTGAGCCCCGAAAGGATACCGATGTTTGGTTTTGGTAAGAAAGCCGAAGTGACGGAGCAGCAAGTGCTTGAGGCGTTGCGTTCCGTGCAAGAGCCCGATTTGCGGCGCGACCTCGTGACACTCAACATGATTAAGGATGTGAAGATTGAGGGCGACCTCGTGAACTTCACGATCATGCTCACGACGCCCGCCTGTCCATTCAAACAGAAGATGCAGAACGACGCGCAGCAAGCAGTGCTGAAGCTAGCGGGCGTAAAGCGCGTCAATGCCACGATGACGGCAGCCACAACCGCCGATAATCGCATTCGTGGACAGCTGAATATCCCCGTGAAAAATACGGTGGCAATTGCCTCGGGCAAAGGCGGTGTGGGCAAATCCACCGTGACGGTGAACCTTGCGGTGTCGCTGGCGTTGGATGGCGCAACCGTAGGTTTGATGGATGCGGATGTGTATGGCCCGAACATTCCGATGATGATGGGCGTGATGGAGCGTCCTGTGGGTGTGGATGGCAAGATTCAACCCATCAACGCCTATGGCATCAAGTTGATGTCTATGGGCTTCCTCGTCGAGCCAGAGCAGGCGCTCGTGTGGCGGGGTCCCATGCTGCATGGCGTCATTCGCCAATTTCTCAACGACGTGGCTTGGGGCGAGCTCGATTATTTGTTGATTGACTTGCCGCCGGGCACAGGCGATGTGCAGCTCTCGCTCGCGCAGGCCGTGCCGTTGACCGGCGCGGTGATGGTGACGACGCCGCAAGATGTGGCGCTGTCGGATGTGCGTAAGGGCGTAACCGCATTCGAGAAACTCGCAGTGCCGATTCTCGGCATCATCGAGAACATGAGCTACTTCATCTGCCCGAAGTGCGGCGAGCGCACCGAAATCTTCTCGTATGGCGGCGGGCGCAAGGCCGCCGCGCAATGGGAAATAGCGTTTCTGGGCGAGATTCCACTCAATCCCGACATTCGTTTCGGCGGTGATAGAGGTTATCCGATCGTCGTCGCCAAGCCGGATTCGCTTGAAGCCAAAGCGTTTCGTGAAACCGCGCAACAAGTCGCCGCAAAGGTCAGCGTGTTGAACATGACACGCAAAGCGCCAGGTCTGATTAGCACGGGGGACATTCCCATTATCAAAAGGTAAAAATTAATCAGTAGTCAGTAGTCAGTATCTGGCTACTGACTACTGACTACTGACTACTGACTACTGACTTCTGGCTACTGGTTACTTGCAATGATACACGTTCACGTCATAGCCTACGGCGATTTACGCCGCTACTTGCCCGAAGGCGAGCAAGACGGCGCCGTCCATGTGGCGTTGCCCGCAGGCGCAACAGTCGCACAGTTACTCGCCGAACTGAAGATGCCAGCCCATGAGACTTGGCTGGTTAATGTGAATGAAGTCGCCGCCGCACTCGAGCAGGTCTTGATGGATAGTGACCGCGTAGAGCTATTGTTGCCCATCGGGGGTGGACCCGCATGAAGACTAATGTCTATTCGCCCACGTGGTTCGAGCTCTTCTTGCAGCCCATCACACCCGCGCAAACGGAACACGAATTAGCGTTCATCGCGCATTGGCTACCGCAGCCCACTTACACGACCGTGCTCGACGTCTGTTGCGGCATGGGGCGTCATGCGCATGGGCTATCACAACGCGGCTATCGTGTGACGGGCGTGGATGTCAACACGTTGGCGCTGGGGTATGCGCGCAGCCAAAGAGATAATGTCGTGTATCTGGAGCGCGACATGCGCGAGCTGGACTCGTTGCCCAACTCGTTTGATGCGGTCATCTGCTTGTGGCAAAGCTTCGGTTACTTCGATGACGCGACGAACACCGACATCCTTCGGCAAATTCATCGCAAGCTCAATCCGCAGGGGCGTCTCATTCTCGACCTCTATCATCGTGATTTCTTCGCGCAACATCAAGAGCCGCGCGTGTTCGAGCGTGGCGCGCGCGCCGTGAACGAAACGAAGCGCATGACGGGCAATCGTTTGTCGGTGCGCTTGGATTACGGCGATTGGTATGATGAATTCGATTGGCAACTATACACGCCGGATGAACTTTGCGAGTTGGCAAAGCGCATCGGGTTTGAGAGCTTGGTCGTTTGTACTGAGTTTGATGGGACACAAGCAGCCACGGCGGAGCAGCCGAGGATGCAGGTGGTAGTAGAGAAAGGATAAAAATAAAATTCACATCACAGTGGAGTGAACCTCATGCCTATTAACCCCATTCGTCAAACCTTCATCAACATCCCCCCTTGGGCTGAACTCGCGTTGTACGTTAGCTCGGTTGTTTCTGTCGCCGTCCTCGCGTGGGGACTGTGGCAACGCATGAAGCCGTGGCATGTCGTCCGCCAAAACCTGAAAGAACTGTTTGGCGCGCGCGACGCGCTGAAAGCCAACGGCGCGCTGGGTATTCAAAATTTGTTGCTGTATGTTTTGGGACAGAAGCGTTTAGTGCGCCAACAACCCGCAGGCGCGATGCACGTCGGGTTGTTTTGGGGCTTCGTACTGTTGTTCATCGGCACGGCGCTGGCGACGATTGACTGGGACGTGACGCGCCCCTTCAATATGCGCATCTTGCAAGGCTCGTTCTATCTCGTCTATGAGCTCGTGTTGGACATTGCGGGCGTCGTGTTCATCGCCGCATTAGTCTATGCGGTCTATCGCCGCGCGGCGCTGCGTCCGCCGCAACTCACCTATCGCAAAGATTTCGCCGTCGCATTGTGGGCTATGCTCATCATCAGCGTAACGGGCTACCTCATCGAAGGGTTGCGGCTTGCGGGTGTGCGCTTGTTGCATGAGGGCGTGCGCGATGCCGCCGTGTTCGTGCCGTCGTGGGGTGTGTGGTCGCCTGTAGGCTATGGGCTGGCGAGCGTGTTCACGGCGATTCCCGTCGAGATGCGCGAGACGTTGCACTTTGCGTTGTGGCTGTTCCATGCAGCACTCTCGCTGGTGTTCGTCGCGTTGATGTCGTGGAACGATAATATGGTGCATGTCTTCATCGCGCCCATCAACACCTTCCTCGCGCCCAAGCAATCGCCGCCGCCCACGCTCGCCCCCATCAACCTCGAAGAAGCGATGGAGAAGGGTGTACTGGGTGTGAGCAAGCTCGAAGAGTTTACGTGGCAACAGCGTGTGAGTTTTGATGCGTGTACGATGTGCGGACGTTGCGAAGCCGCGTGCCCTGCGTTCTTGCAACAGACACCACTCTCGCCGAAGCGCGTCATCCTCAACTTGCGCGACCATCAACGCGCCGCCGCGCACCCCAACGCGGGCGAACTGCCCAAGTTGCTTGGCGAAGAGGGCGGCGTGATTCACCCCGACGCGCTGTGGTCATGCACGACTTGTATGGCGTGTGTGCAAGAGTGTCCCGTCTTCATTCCAATTGTGGGCCACATCATTGACATGCGCCGCAATCTTGCGCTGGCAGAGGGCGCGATTCCCGCAAGCGGGCAATCATCGCTGCGGAACGTCGAGCGCGCCGGCAACCCGTGGGGCCAATCGCAGAGTGACCGCGCGAAGTGGGCGGATGGCTTGGGCGTGCAGACGGCGGCGGAAGTGGGCGAAGAAGAAATCGAAGTGTTATATTGGGTTGGCTGCGCGGGCTCCTATGATGCGCGCAATCAAAAGGTCGCTAAGGCAGTTGTGAAATTGTTGCAAGCGGCTAACGTCAAGTTTGCGATTCTCGGGCGCGAAGAAAAATGCGTGGGCGATTGGCAACGGCGCATGGGTGAGGAGTATCAGTTCCAAACATTGGCAGCCGAGAACATCGAGACGATGAAGCAATACAAATTCAAAACAGTGCTGGCACATTGCCCGCATTGTTTCAATACGCTCAAGAACGATTACCCACAGTTGGGCGGCAACTTCGCGGTGATGCACCATTCGCAGTTCATCGCGCGACTCATTGGCGATGGACGCTTGAAGCTGAGTAAGCCATTGGCTGAACCTATCACGTTCCACGACTCATGCTATCTTGGTCGCTATAACCGTGAGTTCGATGCGCCGCGCGACATCATCAAAGCGATTCCGAATGCGAATCTGGTCGAGATGCCACGCTCACGCGACAAAGGCTTGTGTTGTGGCGGCGGCGGCGGGCAGATGTGGATGGAGCCGATTGCGCCGAAGGGCGCGAAGAAGGTGAACGCGCATCGTCTCGAAGAGGCACAGGCAGTAGGCGCAAAGACGATTGGCGTCGCGTGTTCGTATTGCACGATCATGATGGAAGATGCGGTGGCGACGAAGGGGGCGCAGGAGCAGGTGCGGGTGCGGGATGTAGCAGAGCTGGCGTTGGAGGCGTTGTAAAAATTGGAGAGGTGAACTATGTCAACACAATCCATGATGGTCAATGTGCCTAATGTCACATTGACGCTTGACCAATTGCTCAGTGCAATTCGTCAGCTGAATAAAGAAGCGCGCATATAGGTAGCGCGTGTTTTGATCGAAACGGAAACTGAGCTCGATGCACAGCTCGATGACTTGATTCGACGTTTGGTGGAACACGAACCCGCCGATGACATCACGGATGAGCTAATCAATGCAGAGGTCCGCGCTGTACGTGAAACTCGCCGTATAAGGTAGCTATGCTTAGATCAGTTTCCTAATGGATGTACAGGGCCGCTCGCGCTGGATTTGCAATCCAGCGCAGGGATGGCGGATTGCAAATCCGCCATGAGCAAAGGTGGCCTGTACA
>CAZDYP010000202.1:0-6181 GCA_964509505.1 uncultured Anaerolineae bacterium
AGCGGTAGCGAGGAATGAGTAGCGAGTAATGAGTAATTAGTAATTGGAGATTGGAAAGAAAACCCGTTGTCACCACGACAACGGGTTTTTGCTTGCGACCACCCAATTCCTCATTCCTCATTCCTCATTCCTATTTAGGGTCTTTCGACGGCGAGTAGTACGTTTGCAGCTTGTTCTCTTTACGCAATTGGTCTTTGCGCTCGTTGAGCCAATTGGTCAGCGCGATGTTTTGTTTTTGGCGCAAGAGCGCTGCGTCGAGTTCGCGCACAGCGGGACCTTCGACGAGTTGGATAATGTGATAGCCAAAGGTGGTGCTGACGGGTTGGCTGAGCTCATTGGGTGTCTTCAAGGCGAAAGCGACGTCTTCAAACGGCGTCACCATCTGCCCACGCGGAAACCAACCGAGGTCGCCGCCTTTGTCTTTGTTGCTGGTATCCTTCGAGGTTTCCGCTGCAATTTTTTCAAACGGCTCGCCATTTTTCAAGCGCAGCAGGATGGCGTCGGCTTGCTCTTTCGTGTCGGTCAAGATGTGCCGCACATGAACTTGCTCGGTCGTCGTCGGCACCGTCGCCGCATAGATGTCTTGTAACTTGCGTCGTAACATATCTACGCGCACGAACTCTTTGTATTCCTCTTCGCTCCAACCAATGCCGCGAATGATGTTCGTTTGCAGGTTTTGATATTCGAGCTTGAATTCGTCGGGTGTCATGATGTGCGGCGGCACGGGCGTTGGTTCGACAGTGGGCGTGAGGGAAGGCGTAGGGGTGAGGGGTGTGGTAGTGGTCGGCGTTGGCGATGGGGTCGGCGTCGGTTGTGCGACCGCGGTGGCGGTGGCCGTGATGGCAGCCACCGCGGTGGCGGTCGCTTGTGGCGCGGTGACGTAGTTCTTGCTGTTGGCGACGATGCGCTCGATCTCTTCGTTCAGTTCTTGCTCGCTGACAGTGATGCTGCGTTGCGCTGCTTCTTTTTTGATCAGCACGTTGTCAATGAGCCCCTCTAGCGCTTGCGCGGAAGCGGCTTCGGCTTGCGCTAGGGCTTGTTGGATATTTTGATCAATCAAGGCGCGGAATTGCGCGAGGGAGGGGTCGTCGCCGAATTGTTGTTTTTGTTGTTGCAATTGTTGTGCGCGCGCCATGGCTTGTCCGCGAATGAATCTGACGTATTTTTGATAGGTGTCAGTGCGAACCTTTTCGCCATCCACCTCGGCGATGGCTTGCGCGGGGCGAATGAACTGCGTATCAATGATGCCCGCCGCGAGAATCAACAACAAGATGCCCACGACGGCGCCAGCGGCAAGCCAGTACTTGCGTTGTTGTTCACGGTCACGTTGCCTGCGCGCTTCCAACATTCGTTGCCGCACGCTGTGTGGTTTGCGTTGCGATTTTTTCGACATAATTTTTTCAAAATCTGAAGGAGGAAGGAGAAACCTCATCCTGCCTCCCGCTGTTTTCATCCTTTAATTGGTGCGTTGGGGGTCGGCGACGAAAGGCAACAGCGCAATGTGACGCGCGCGTTTCACGGCTTCGGAGACGGCGCGTTGATGCTTGGCGCACGCGCCCGTTTTGCGTCGCGCTTTGATCTTGCCGCGGTCCGTCACAAACCGGCGCAACAAGTCGGTGTTCTTGTAATCGAGTTTCAATTCTTTGTCTGCGCAGAAGGGACACGATTTCTTCACAGGCACGTAGCGTTTTTGCCCGTTCTCTTCGGTCGCGCCTTCGGCGGGTTTCGGCCTTCTCTGTTGGGGATATGCCATAGCTTCTCCTCAGTGTGAGAGCTGGCAGGTTTTGGAAACCTGTCAGGTCGTCGTAATTAAAATGGAATTTCATCGCCGGCGTGAGTTTGTGAGCTTTCTTCTTCGCCCTTGCGCTCATCTAGCATCAAGAATTCGGCGGCGACGACTTCGGTGCGCGAATGCTTTTGTCCATCGGCGCTTTCCCACGAGCGGGTTTGCAGCCGACCTTCGACATACACACGCTGACCTTTGGTTAAGTATTTGTTGGCGCGTTCCGCTAAATCGCCCCAGGCCACGATGTTGAACCATTCGGTCTCTTCGCGGCGCTCACCTTCGGCGGTGGTCCAGTCCCGATTGACGGCGAGGCTGAATGCGGTGACGGGTCGGCCGTTGGGGGTGAAGCGCATTTCAGGCTCACGTCCTAAATTGCCAATCAAAATAACTTTGTTCAAACCGCGAGGCATAACTTCCTCCTCTGTGTGTTACAGCTTCACAATCAAGTAACGCATCAGCGGTTCCATCAGCTTGAGGTTGCGTTCGAGCTCGGTCAACGTCGCAGGCAGCGTACTCATGCGCAATAAGCCGTAATAACCTTCGTTGACCTTTTTGATGGGGTAAGCGAGTGGGCGCTTGCCCCAGGGCTCGAAAGCGGTCACCTCGCCGCCGCCCGCTGTGACCCATTGCTTGATTTTCTCCGAGAGGTTGGTAATTTCCTCTTCGGGCGTGGCGGGATGGAGAATGTACACCATCTCATAATTTTTTGCAGACATGCCATGACACTCCTTTCTCTGGGATTACGCATCGCGCCAACGAGGGAGCTGGGTGACGCGCAGAAAGGCTGTGATTGAGCAGCGCCCAATCGAAGCGAAAGAGATTATAACAGGGGGAAGGGGGAGCGCCAAATGGGAAACGGCTAGATGGGGGAGTCATGCGCAATGAGTAAGTGATGGTAGGAGGACCAGAGACGAGGCAAGGGGAGCGCCATATTCTCGTCGTCTTGCTTCCTTTACGCGCCAATGGGCAAGCCAATTGTTTGATAGCGCCCATTCCTCGCTGCAGACAGTGTGAGAATAGTCTTATCTTGCGCCGCCTCATAGATATTGAGCGCTGCGCCCCAAGCGGGTGCGGCGAATGGTTCAGGGTGCATCTCCTAACCTTGCAAAGAGGCGAAGAGTGCGCAGAAACATACAACGCTTCTTCGCATTCTTTGTATCTTCGCGGCGCAACGATGTAATGCCTATCTATGTTATAATCGCCGCATGACCAAGCTGCAATATCCACCATCTAATATCCAACGCTCCAACCCCGTTTGGCGCAAGAACCTCACGGACTACAACGAAGGGCTCGGCGTCGTCTATGAGCGCATCGTCCTCAACGATTACTTGCTCGCCCTCAAGCAAAAATACAATGTGAATAGCGTTCTCGAAGCGCCGTTGTATGGCATGGCGGGCGTGAGTGGCATCAACTCCGTGCCGCTCGCGCAAGCAGGCTGTCATGTCACGCTCATGGATGAGAACGCAGAACGACTCGCGGGTGTGCAGCGTATTTGGGGCGAGCTGCAATTGACGGAACGCGCGACGTTCATGCGCCACGCCGACTTCGCGCGCTTGCCATTCGACGACAACACCTTCGATATGGTGTGGGCGTGGGCGGCGTTGTGGTATGTGGCTGATGCGGCGGCGTTGCTGCGCGAGATGGCGCGGGTCGCGCGGCGCGTCGTGTTCGTGGCGATGCCGAATCGGATGCAGGTGGGTTACATCCTCCGCAAGTTTATCTTGGAGCCGCACTTCTTCGAGACGGTGAATGAATCATGGGCTAACATCCCGCGTGTGAAAAAAGTTTTGCGAGAAGTAGGACTCCGCATCCAAGAGGAGGGCGTGATGGATGTGCCGCCGTGGCCCGATACGGTGATGCCCGCAGCGTTGGTGTTGCAGAAGTTGGGCATTCGCTCAAAAAAATTCACAAGTCGTTTCGAGGGACAAGGTTGGCGCTGGAGTACGATGGACTACTATCTCGGCAAGCGTCCCGAACTCAAAGCGCTGATGGAACGCTATATGTTTCTTGAGCGGCTGCCATTGCCATGGCAAATCAAAACCATTTGGGCGCATCATCGCTACGTGCTGGGAGTGAAGTGAGCCGTGCCCAGTGAACAGTGGTCAGTGAACAGTCAGAAAATAGAAAGAAGAAAGAGGAAAGAACTCGTCTTTCTTCTTTCTTCTTTCTTTCTTCCACTCGCCTTGTACATTTTTACACTCGCGCCCGGCTTGTTGAATGACGACCCAGCCGAGTATCAGACGATATTGCCTGCGTTGGGCGTCGCGCATCCGACGGGCTATCCGCTCTACACGCTTGTCGGGCATCTATTCACGCGGCTCGCGCCGCTGGGCGACCTGGCGTATCGCGTGAATTTATTTTCGGCGGTGTGCGGCGCGGCGGCGATTGCCGCGCTCTATCAGCTCTTGCGCGCATTGAATGTTGCGCCCATCATAGCCTTGCTCGGCGCATTCACGCTCGCCGTCTCTGCGGACTTCTGGACGTATGCCACCATCGCGCAGACGTATGCGCTCAATTCGTTTTTCATCGCGCTGACGTTGTGGCTGTTTGTGCGCCATCAGCAACGACGTGATTTGCGTTCACTCATCGCATTAGCATTAGGGACGGGGCTTGGCTTCGCGCACCACAGCACGTTTTGGTTGCTCGCGCCTGCGCTGGCGATTGGCGCATTGCAGATTGCAGATTGCAGATTGCAGATTTTCAGCCGACATGTTTGGAAACCAATGGTAGCATTCGCGTTGCCGTTGTTGTTCTACCTGTACATCCCGTTGCGCGGCGACTATTTGATGCAAACGATTGAAGGCGAGGTGTTGGGCTATCCGAAGGCGGTGACGGATGGTTGGGTGACGCCCCATTATTTGGAAGGGTGGACGAATGTGGTGATGGGAAGTTTTTATGCGAGCAGCACGGCAACAGGCGCGCAAGTAGATTGGCTACGTGGAGTTGGCGATTATCTGTCTGGGTTGCACAGGCAGTTCCAAGGTTTTGAAGTATTGGCGTTGTTGGCGTTGTTGCCCGCCGTGTGGCGGCGCAACACGCCGTTGGCTGCATTGTTATTCGTCGCGTGGGTGACGAATGTGTTCGTCGTGTGGCGTGGCGTGTCGGCGTTCAATGAACCTGCGGGCGGACTGTACACGCCGACATACTTGTTTTGCGTCATTGGCATTGTCTGGAGCATCAGCGCCTTGACGTTTCCTCGAGCGCGCTCATGGGTGACGGTGGGCATCGCGTTGTGTTGTGTGTGGTTTCTGTGGAATCGCGCAACGCTCAAGCCGACCTATCCCAACTATCGCGCAGTCGCCTCACAACAGCTCATGCAATTGCAAGCGAACGCCATCGTGTTAGGCGCATGGTCTGACATTACGCCCTGGCGTTATCTGCAAATCGTCGAAGGCGTGCGGCTTGATGTATCGGTGGTTCATGCGCCACTGACCGATGAAGTCGTGCGCGACTTAGCCAAGCGCACTGCCTCGCGCGCGCTCTACTTGCTTCAGCCTTCTGCTGAGTTAATTTTAGTCCAACCATGATATCCCCTCACTCCCTCACCCCCTCACCCCCTCACCCCATCATCCGCTCTCTGCTTCCCTGCTTCCTTGTCACCCTCTTTGCCTTTGCCGTCTATCTGCTCACCCTCGCGCCCGATGTGCTGCCCGGCGACAGCGGCGAGCTCCAGATGGCTGCGCCATTGCTGACCATCGTCCATCCGACGGGCTATCCACTCTACCTGTTGCTCGCCAAACTGTTTACATTCATTCCCATCGGCGCCATCGCCTATCGCGTCAATCTCTTTTCGGCGGTGTGTGGCGCAATCACCATCGGCGTGTTCTATTTCGTTGCTGCGCAAATCCCCAATTCCCAATTCCCAATTCCCAACAAATCCTTTGCTGCATTCATTGCCGCGTTACTCCTTGCTTTCACACCCACCTTCTGGGCGCAAGCAACCCAAGCCGAAGTCTATGCGCTCAACTCGTTGTTTGTCGTCGTGTTGCTTGGTTTGACCTTCATTGTGCGCCACTCCGTCACCCCGTCACCCCGTCACCCTGTCGCGCCTTCGTGGTCTTGGCTCGCCCTTACTCTCGGCTTCGCCCTCACTCACCATCGCTCCATCCTCCTCATGCTGCCCGCGCTCGCCCTCTATCTCTATCCGTTCACGGGCTTGCGTCGCGTGTGGCGCCGCGCGTTGTTGTTGCTGGCATTGCCGCTCATGCTGTATCTCTACGTACCATTGCGTTACGCTGCGACGCCCTACACGCACATCAAGCTCGACGACCAACACCTCATCACGACGCTCGAAAATTCGCCGCAAGCATTCGTCGCGCACGCGCTCGGCGCGCAGTTCGGCGGCGCGTTGCAGTGGAACGAGGCAGCGCAGGAGCGATGGCTGGCGACGCCGCA
>CAZDYP010000202.1:6281-8135 GCA_964509505.1 uncultured Anaerolineae bacterium
GCGGCGCGTTGCAGTGGAACGAGGCAGCGCAGGAGCGATGGCTGGCGACGCCGCAACACATCTTCGAGCAGTTTGGCAGTGGGGTAGGGGGATGGTTGGTGATGGGTTTGATGGGGCTGGGCGTATTTCAAGTTGTGCGAGGTAGGCAATGGCGTTGGTTGACGATGTTGGCTGTGATGTTGCTGACGTTTTCGTTGTTCAATGCGGCGTATCAGATTGGCGACATTGCCGACTTTTATACGCCTGTCTATAGCGTGTGCGCGCTGTTCATCGCGCATGGCGTATGGCTGATAGCGGATAGCCGATGGCATATAGCGCGCCTCTCCTCTCGCTTCCTACTTGCTACCTGCTACTTGCTACTTGCTACTTGCTACTTGCTACTTTTGATATTGCCTCTCACCTTGCTCATCACCAACTTCACATCCATACAACAACACAACGCCGACTCGCCTCGCGCCCAATGGCACCGCTTGTTGCCAGACGTGCCGCGCGCTGCGATTCTCATTAGCAACGACCGTGACGAACTAACGCCCCTCTACTATCTGCAACTAGTCGAAGGCATACGCCCCGACCTTATCCCTTTATTTCCCCTCATCTCCCCTAATCTCCCGCATGTCGTTCCACTCACCCAGTATGCGCTCGAATCATCGCGCCCCGTCTATTTCGTCAAGCCGATGGATGGGTTGAACATCAAGTTTCGGCTGCAGCCACAAGGTCAACTCGTGCGCGTCTTAGGTGTTCACGACATGCATCCCCCAATTGCGCTCGCGCGCGAGTCGCCAACCCTCAAGCTGATTGGCAGAGGGAGCCGACTGGTGGGCGTGCGTCCCACACAAATCGAAGTCGTGTTGTTTTGGCAAGCGCAAGGCACGGAGCGTCCGGACATCAAAACGTACGTGCATGTGCTTGCGAATGGGCAGCGCATCGCGCAAAGCGACCGCCTCCCCGGCGGCGACTTCTATCCATCATCGCAATGGGTGGCGGGCGAGGTGGTGCGCGACGCGCATGTGGTGACGCTGCCCGCGACGACTCAAGGAGAAGTGCAACTCGTCGCGGGCGCGTATTTGCTCGATGGAGGAGGGGTAGAGGGCGTGGAGCGAATTGAGTTAGGAATGGTGAAAGTAGGTGAGTGATTATGGGCAACCCGTTGGTATATTCAACCCAAAGCCGGGGTGTGGTAAAAAAGGAGTACCACCAAAAGGAGTTACCCATAGCTGTCCTGCGGACAAGTTGAGATTGAAATAGAGAGCATCGCCTGATTGATCCCGAACCTCGTATCGTCCAGGTTTAAGCTGAAATATTGCACGACCTGGTTCGTCGCCTTTTTTGCTGGCAAGATTGACGGGAATTTTTGCATCGTCGCTTTTCAAGGTGAAAGTGTAATTACGAAAAACATGATTCTCAATGACTAACACGGCTTTGCTTGGTTCAGGTGTTGCAAACCACACTGGACACCGCGTTGAGGGCTCGGTTACTGGAGGTGGAGCCTGGTAGCCTTCACACCCTGCTGGTATCGCCAAGCCATATACTTCAATTTTTGCGCCGCGTTGATCCACGAGCGGGACGCTGAGTGATTGACCTGCAGCAATGTCAAGGGCAATGTGGAAATTAGGACCGCTCGTGCGCGCATCAAATTCATAGTGGCCAGGAGCCAATTGGAAGATTTGCCGACTAATCTCATCGCCTTTTTTACCGGCAATTTTGCCTTCCCAGTTCATTCCCGTGGTTGCATACACGTTGAATTCTGCACCTGAATAGTTTTCAAATACCAACACCCCCTTACCCGCTTCAGGCTTACTATACCAGCTTGGGCATTGAGGTAAGGGAGTAGGTGTCGGTGGGATGTGACCGGGA
>CAZDYP010000203.1:0-2510 GCA_964509505.1 uncultured Anaerolineae bacterium
TTGCTTGCCAGCGAAACCTTTAGGGTCTCGGTCTGATATTTTCAAAACACTTTCTAAGGGGGACTTTCTCCCTCTTGCAATGCGGGGAAAGTCCCCTTTAGGAGATTGCTTCGCAAACAACGCTACTCAGAACACTGACGTAGAAACGACTTAAGTTGTTACTACGCACTGGTTCGGTCGTCACGCAGACCGCCCACGGTCTGGCTAATCTCGCAATGACTTTGGAGTATTTATGATTCTCACACGACATCAAACGCGCCAAGGGCCACGTTGGGCTCTGGATGGTCGCTATCTGGCGCAAACTTTTTCGCTGACGCAACTGTTGGAACGTCCGCCAGCTAAATACGCGGCCATGCTCAACGCAGCACAAGGACGCACGCGCGCGACGGGCGCATGGCTCGCGCCGATTGAAATGCAAGAAGTGTGGGCGAGCGGCGTGACGTATCTGCGCAGCCGTGAAGCGCGCAAGCTAGAGTCACAAGTTGCCGATATTTATGAGCGTGTCTATGACGCCGAGCGCCCCGAAATTTTTTTCAAGACGAATGGCTGGCGCGTCGTCGGTCATGGTCAAGCGGTGCGGATTCGCAAGGACAGCGCATGGAACGTGCCTGAACCTGAATTGACTTTGGTGATCAACGCGCATGGCGACATCGTCGGCTACACAGCGGGCAACGACATGTCCTCGCGCGACATCGAAGGCGCGAACCCGCTCTACTTGCCGCAAGCCAAAACGTACAACGGCTCGTGCGCGCTTGGCTCGGGCATCGTGCTATGCGACGCCGATGCGATGCGCGAGCTGTCGGTGCATCTGGCGATTGTGCGCGCCGGTCAAAGCGTCTTCACGGACGAGACGAGCATCGCGCGCCTGAAGCGTCCGCTCGCCGAATTAGTCGCGTATCTGACGCGCGAGCTTGATTTTCCTGATGGCGTGTTTTTGATGACAGGCACGGGCATCGTGCCGCCCGAAGCGTTCACGCTGCAAGTGGGCGACTTCGTCAAAGTCGTCGTCGGCGAAGTGAGTTTGGAGAATCGCGTCGCATGAAACTTATGAAGCGTTGCGCTATCACCCGTGCGCTCAGTATGTTGGCTGGTTTGTTGGTTGGCGTGTTAGGCTGCGCAGAAGATCCTACCGCACAACCGACGACGGCGCACACCATAGCGACGCACACGCTCGTTGCGGTTGTACAAGCGACTCAGACGCCAACGAGCCAACCAACCGATACGCCAACACCCCACGCAACGCCAACGCCCTCCGCAGCGACGCGCGCCACAGCAACTCGCCCCCCAGCAGCGACCCCAGCAATGACCCCATTGCCAACGCAACCGACGCCACGCCCAACGCCATTCAATCTCTCCACGCCGCCGCGTCCCATCTTCACGCCAGGCGCAACGTCAACCCCTGCGCCCACGGCGACGCCCTTGCCGACGTTTGCCGTGCCTGCGGGCTTTCCGACCGAAACGCCCGCGCCCGCTTATCTCGCATGGGCAAGACCGGGGCCATATCGTTCACCTTATCAAAAAGAGTTTTCTCTCGAAAGTTTCAAAAGCACACAGCCGCTGGTGACGACGTACTTCTTTTACTGGTACGATGTGACGGGACGCGCAGGCGGCGCGCCGCCGCGCGCGGGTGTTTATCCGTATCGTCCTGTCAATCAGGCGACGATGAGCTTTCTCGATCCTGCTTGGTATGAAGAAGAATTTTCCGACATGCTAGATGCGGGGATTGATTTTGTGTTGCCCGACTATTGGGGCGAGGTGGGACAATATAATCGGCGCGTCGCGCCCGCGCCCATCTACAACTATTTCGCGACGCAAGGGCTGCCGCCGATGATCGAGGCGTTGGAGCGTTTGCGCGCGCGCGAGAAACATTTGAAGCTGGGTTTGTTCATAGATACGACGATTGGCAACAACGAAGACTTGACGACGCAGCGCGGCAAGGAAATTTTCTACGCGACCATCCGCGACTACTACTCACGCATCCCACCATATCTGTGGGCGGCGATTGACCACAAACCCGTCGTCTGGCTATACGACGTACAGCGCGTCGGACCGTTCAATCAATCCACCTTCGATTACATCTATGAGCAATTCCCCAAAGACTTCGGCGGCTTGAAGCCCTACATCGTGCGCGAGTGGCAATGGCACCAATCGAGCGACGGCAAGGAAATTTTGCGAACCGAGGGCCTGTATGCATGGGGCGCAGCGCCGTTTGGCTTCAACGAAGACAAACGGCTCACCATCGCGCAAGTCGGGCCGGGTTTCAGCAACACGCAATTTGGCGGGACAGGCCCCAATCGCATCTTTACGGACAGAGAGGGCGGCAAATTTTACGAAGCCAACCTCAAATTGGCGTTGCGCTCGCGCCGCAAAATTTTAGCGATTGAAACGTGGAACGAACTCGGCGAGGCGTCAGGCATTTTGGAGACGGTGGAGTATGGGCGGCTGTATATCGAGCTGACGCGGAAATACGTGGACATGTTTAAGGCGGGCAAGATACCCTAGCGATTCAA
>CAZDYP010000203.1:2610-8060 GCA_964509505.1 uncultured Anaerolineae bacterium
TATTGCATGAAGCGCGTCGGCAAAAAGGCTTCTGCCACAAACGGTTCTGGTTCTTTGCCAGCGAGCATGTCCGCCACATTCTGTCCCGCGAAAAACGTCATCGGCATGCCATGTCCCGTGAAGCCTGCCGCGATATATTCGCCCGGGCGATTGGGCAATGGTCCCACTAATGGGTTACGATCTTTGCTAAAACCCATAATGCCGATCCATTCTTGCTCAACCTTGACGGTTCGCAAGTCGGTGAAGTGTTGCGGCAAGAACGCGCGCAAGCCCTCGCTCACGCGCGCGTCCATTGTCGCATCGTCGTCATTGTTCACCTCCAGCGTTGGCGTCTTCCACCTCATCCCGCCGAGCACGACACGCCCATCGGGTCGCTGCATGAAATACTCGTAACCGTAGTTCGTTGACAAACCAAAGTTCCACAAACGCGGCGCGGGTTCGGTGATGATGACTTGATTCCGCACAGGCACAATCGTCGTTGCAAGGAATGGCAACAACTGACGCGCCCACGCGTTCGTCGCGTGGACGACGTGTTGCGCGCGGATGTCGCCGCGATTCGTCTTGACGACGAGTTGACCTTGTTCGTTTTCGATGGCAAGCACTTCGGTTTGTGTCTGCACGTTTGCGCCGAGTTTCAGCGCCTGCTCTGCGACGGCAAAGACGAGCTTCGCGGGCCACAATTGCCCCGCCGTTGATCTGAACACACCGCCGAAAAAGCTTTCGCTGCGCGTGCGTTCCGCGCAGGTGGCGGCATCCCACCATTCGGAGGGAATGCCATACTTCTGCATCTCCTCGTACGATTCCTGCACGGGCTTCAATTCATCAGGCGTCAATGCGAGCGAGACACTGCCGTTCACGCGCAGCTCACAATCTACTTGATGTTCATTCACGAAGGCGCGCACCGCCGCCGCGCATTGATGTGAGTAATCGTAAATCGCGCGCGTGATGTCCAAGCCGTAACGCTTCACCGATTCGCTAAAACGCTCCGAGGTGCCGGGCGAGATGTGTCCGCCATTGCGGCCCGTCGCGCCGCCGCTCAAGCCGCGCCGTTCCAACACGACAGATTGAATGCCGTGCTTGCCGAGATGATACGCGGTGCTCGCGCCCGTGATGCCGCCGCCAATCACGACGACATCGGTTTGTGTAGGCAAATCGGGTGTGCTGCGAAAATTTTGATACGGCGCATCGTTCAACCAAAACGGTTTCGTCGGTTCCATTCACTTGCTCCCTTGCGAAAATTTAGATGGGCGCATGATACAGGATGCAGGATGCAAGATGCAAGTGGCAAGTGGCAAGTGGCAAGTGGCAGGATACAAGCGTCCTGTATCTGAGTCACTAACCCTTTCGTATAACGAACCTTGCGAAGGTTAGATGGGCAAGGCATTTTGTAGCGTACACCAATCTTCGCAAGAGTAGATTGGCAAAGTGTTAGTTACTTAGCCTCCTGTATCTTGTATCTTGCATCCTGTACTGCATCGGTATCTTGCATCCTGTATCCTGCATCGGTATAATCCCGCCCTATGAAAACGAAATTTTTTCTCTCTCGCATTTGGTTGGTGATGCTCGTCGTCGCATTGGGTTTGTCGGCGGCGTTCGGCATCGCGTATGCGACAAACATGCTCAACAACGGCGGCGTGAATGGCACGTACGTGTCGCAAGCGGGCATCATCGGCACGGTGCCGCAAGGGTGGACAGCGGTGAACATCGTGGGCAATCCGACTTATATTGATTCGTTCACCGAATGCGGTTGCGGCGGCAACAACGAAAAGACCGAAGGCGATAACGCCGTCTATATTCGCTCGCAAGACATCGAGACCCCGCCAACGCCCGGCAAGCCCTTCGACTCGGTGATGTACCAGCAGGTGTCTAGCATTGTCAGCGGCACCGCGTATGGCTTCGCCGCCTCCATCGTCACGTTTTGCGGCGGCACGGGCGGCGGCGATCAATGTCAAACTGGTCGTGACTTTCGTATGTGGAAATCGGTCGGCATTGACCCGACGGGTGGAACTGCGCCAACCGCAACGACTGTCGTATGGTCAGAAGAAAATGGGCGCAATGCCGCCGAGTTTGGCACGTACTATGGTTATCAAGACCTGAGCGTGGCCGCACGCGCGCAATCAGACAAAGTGACGGTGTTCGTGCGGGTGCGCTGGCCCCATCAATTTCATGGCGCGTTGGCGTATTGGGATGCGGCGTATCTGGGAAGAGCGCCCGTCGCCACAATGACGGCGCCGCTCACCAGTACAGGCGCTATCAATATGAGCTGGACAGGGCAAATGCCTGATGTGTCCGACTATTGGGGCGGCCCCAATCCCGCTGTGTTAGGCTATGATGTACAGGTACGCGATACAACGGTGACAACTTGGACGCAACTGTTGACGACAACGGAATTGGTTCAAACCACTTTCACAGGACAGGTTGGACACAGTTATCAACTCCGCGTCTTGCCTGTGATTTTCCAACGCGGCGGGAACCCCGGTGACTCGCCGACGCGCCGTATGGTTGGCTTGTTCACCGAGCCCATGACCGTGACAGTCGTGGACATCACCCCCCCCTCATCCGCTGTAGCTGCGCTGCCAACCTACTCACTCGCCCCGACGTTCACGGTGCGATGGACGGGCAGCGACAACGTCAGCGCCTCCAACACGTTGACGTATGACGTGCAAGTGCGCGACGGCGCGGGTGCATGGACGGATTTGCTGACGAACACGACGAACACCGTGACCATGTTCACAGGGCAAGCTGGTCACACCTATTACTTCCGCTCGCGCGCCACCGACCAAGCCAATAACGTCGAAGCGTATCCAACCTCGCCTGACTACGACGCATTCACGACAATTCCTTATGCCATCACAGGGCGCGCATTGAACATCGCAGAGCGCCCCATTGCGTTAGCGACGCTCATCCTCACACCGACCGCTGCTGTGAAAGGCGTTTCATGGGTTGATGGCCAATACGCGATTTATGTCACGGCGACAGGCGCGTATTCGTTGACCGCCTCGCGCTCCGAATACACCACGCCGCCGCCGCTCACCATCATCGTGACCGATAACCTCGCCAACGTGAACGTGTATCTATTGCCCAAGTTAGAAGCGGTGACGAATGGACAATTCGAGCAAGGCAATTTGCATGGCTGGAGCAGCGGCGGTAGTTTGTCGCCAGCCATCACTCCCAACGCCTATTCGGGCAACTTCGCCGTCGCATTGGGCATGACAAACACGGTCGGCGGCGATTCATCGCTGCAACAAACACTGTATGTGCCATCCACATCATCATCCCGCATCGTGGACACGACAGGCATGACGCCAACGCTCTCGTTCTTCTATCGCGCGCCCATCACGACCAACGTCCCGTTCACGCTCACCCTCAGCAACGGCGTCACGCAAACCACGACGACGCCGGCGATTACCAGTAACGCGTGGACGCATGGCATGTTTGATTTGTCATCCTTCATGAGCCAAACCATCACCATCACCTTCGCCATGCGGCAGTTGAACGGCGGCGAACTGCTCTATCTGGACAACCTCAGCGTCGGACGCGCGGAAACAGTGATCGTCCATGCGGTGTATTTGCCGCTCATCATGCGTTGACCAACAACCATAGACGCAAGACGGGGATGAAAGGTGGCATGATCACTAGCGCGGGCTTCCGCCTTCTGTCATCCGTCCCCCTTCTGACCTCCTATGCCGACTTCACCTCTCCCCATCATCATTGACACCGATCCAGGTCTCGACGACGCGGTGGCGATTTTGTTTGCGTTGCGCGCCGCCGAGCTTGATGTGCGCGCCCTCACCGTCGTGCAAGGCAATTGTTCGGTTGAGCATGGCGCGCAGAACGCGCGACGTATCTTGCAGATTGCCAAGCGTTGTGATGTGCCGGTCGTCGTAGGCGCAGCGCAACCGTTGGTGCGTCAACGCACGCCAGGTTGGATTGGACATGGGCGCGAAGGCTTTGGCGATTTTGACGATGTGACGATGTGCGACGCGCTACCCCATCGTCTCAATGCCGTGCGCTTCTTGAGCGAGACGTTGCTCGCCGCGCCCGAACCCATCACGCTGTTGCCTATCGCGCCATTGACGAACATCGCGTTGGCGCTCGCGGCTGAACCGGCCATCAAGACGCACATCAAAGAAATCATCATGATGGGCGGCGCGGTGTTTCGCGCGGGCAACACGACGCCCACTGCCGAGTTCAACATTTTGGGCGACCCCGAAGCCGCGCAGATGGTGCTTACGTCGGGTGTGCCGCTGACACTGGTGGGGCTTGACGTGACCATGCAAACGATGGTGCGCGAGCCGGAAGTGCGGCGACTCGAAGCCTCAAGCCATCCAGCGGCGCAATTCGCGGCGCGTTGCGCGCGTTATACGATGAAACACACCTTGGCGCGCTATGGCGACGCGCGCATGCACTTGCACGATCCGCTTGCCATCGGCGTGGCGCTTGATCGCTCGTTGGTGCAAACGCGCAGGCTACGGGTCGAGGTGGAGACGGCGACGGGCTTATCGTTGGGGCGCACCATCGCCGACGAGCGTGGTCTGTGGGGCAAAGAGCCCAATGTAGAGGTGTGTGTGGAAGTGGATGCGGAGCGCTTTGTGGCGCTGCTGTTGGAGACATTGACGAAGTAGCCCATTGCGAAGACTTGCGAAGTTTCCAAAACTTTGGAAGTCTGCCGCTAGCGAAGATTGCGCCCACTATATGCGCGTGTTATAATCGGTTTAACTTTAATATGGGATGATGAAGGGGAACGGCTTATGGAAACCATTCAATTCGTCCGCAATCACAATGACCTCAGCACGAATCGCGGCTATCAATTTGAATTTTTCTGCGACCGCTGTGGCAGCGGGCATCGCACTGAATTTCAAGGCTCGGCCGCCAGTACCGTCACCGATTTGCTCGACACAGCGGGTAGCTTGTTGGGCGGCATCTTTAATACTGCCGCCGAGTTGGGGCAACGCGCGCGCTCGGCGGCGTGGGAGAAGGGGCATGACGAGGCCTTTCGCGCGGCAGTCGAGCAAATCAAGCCGCAATTCAAACGATGTAGTCGGTGCAGCCATTGGGTAGATGAGCCGTGTTGGAACCCTGAGCGTGGGTTGTGTAAAGATTGCGCGCCTGACTTGGAAACCGAGTATTCTGTAGTGCAAACACAAGCTGCGATTGAGCAGGCGCGTGAAAAAGCGCGCGAAGCAACGTACGTGACTACCGATAAATTTAATAAGACCGTGGTCGCCACGTGCAGTCAATGCGGCGCGGATGTGAAGGGCGCGAAGTTCTGTCCTGAATGTGGCGCGCCCGTGAAACGCGCGCAGTTTTGCAAAGAGTGTGGCGCGCAAACCAGCGGCGCGAAGTTTTGTCCCGAATGTGGCGTCAAACAATAGCCAAAGGGAAAGCAGGAGACCTTAGAGAGTGTTTTGAAATTCAGACCCTAAAGGTTTTTCTGGCGAAGCGGGTTC
>CAZDYP010000204.1:0-8012 GCA_964509505.1 uncultured Anaerolineae bacterium
CTTGCTCGGCGGCTGCGATCTGTTTGCAGGTAAGCCAACCGTGTCGCCGCCGCCGCAAGTGAAGGAAATGTCGGTAGAAACTTTGAAAGCTAAACTCGACAACGGCGAAACGCCCTTGATTATTGACGTGCGCGAACCATGGGAATACGATATCGCCCATCTACGGCAAGCCATCCACATTCCAATGAACACCATTCCGCAACGTCTCGCCACGCTCGACCCACACGCCGAGATTGTAGTGCAATGCCATCATGGGGGGCGTTCTTGGCACGTCGCCAATTTTTTGATACAGCATGGCTTTACCAACGTGTCTAATCTCTCCGGCGGCATAGACGCTTGGGCAAGGCGCATTGAGCGGACGATGCGAACCTATTGAGAGCAAATAGCCGATAGCCAGTAGTGAATGAGTTGTGACCAATCACCAGCGGCTATGGGCTAGGGGAGTGATTATGGGTGAATGGGAGTGCGCTATGTGCGGTTACGCGCAACTCAGCGACGAGGCGCCAGAGGTGTGTCCCGACTGTGGCGCGACAAAAGCACAATTCGTATATTATCCGTTTGACGAAGGTGATTGGGCGACCGCAGAGGCGCTCAACGCTTTGCGCGAATTAGCGCAGCTCAATCTTACAGACGAAAGCGAGTTAGAGACGACATGATGCGCCTCCAGTCATTTACTTGGCGTAACGCCAGTGAAGCAGAGTACGTCGCATTCAATCTGTTTCGCAACGAAATGCGACGTGAATGGTATCCCGACGACCCACCCATTCCCCTGAACGAAGAGCGGAGTAACATGCAGCATCGCCCTGCCGTAGAGATGATCGAAGCGTGGATGCTTTGGCATAGCTCGGCTATCGTCGGAATGGGACAAAGCATATTTCGTGACACGCCTGAAAATCGTCACGCTGCAGAAGTTCACGTCGAGATCTTGCCTGCATATCGTCGTCAAGGCTGGGGGCGACAGCTGCTCGCCAAAGCCATCGAGGCGCCGCGCCGCGAAAATCGTCGTTTGTTGTTAGGCTGGACGAAAGACAACACGCCCGCCGGCGAAGCCTTTGCCGCGCGCCTCGGCGCCACATGTAGTTTGACGGAGCGTGTGAGCCAATTGAAATTGTCCGAGCTCAATCATGCGTTGCTGCGCACATGGATTGCGCGCGCGCCTGAACGCGCCGCCGACTTCGAGCTGTTCTTCTTGGATGGCGCAGTGCCTGACAGATATATCGCAAATGTGGCTGAGTTGTTGAATGTGATGAACGATGCGCCACGCGGCTCGCTTGACATCGAAGATGAACGCGAAACGCCCGAGCTCATTCGCCAACGTGAGCAACACTGGGCGGCGCGTGGCACGATTCATTGGATGTGCTATGCGCGCGAAAAGACGACGGGCAAGTTCGCGGGGTTCACCGAATTGTTCTGGCATCCCAATCGCCCTCACTTGATGCATCAGGGTGGCACAGGCGTATTCCCATACTATCGCAACAAAGGCTTGGGGCGTTGGCTGAAGGCGGCGATGATCGAGCGTGTGTTGCGCGAGCGCTCTGACGTACAGTTCATTCGCACCGAGAACGCCGAGACAAATGCCGCGATGCTCAACATCAACTACCAATTAGGCTTCAAGCATTATGGCGCGCAGAGCGCATGGCAGGTTGAGTTGGAGAAGGTGGAAGCGTATGTGCGAGGGAAATAAGGGAAATTAGGGGATATTAGGGGAAATAGCAAAGACCTCACAAGCGACACATGGTGTGGAAACTTGTGAGGTCTTTGGTTGTTAGCGAGTTGGGGTTGCCGTTGGCTGCGTAATTGCCGAGCGTGTGGGTGTGATGGCGCGTGTGGGTGTGCCAACTATGGGCGAGAGCGTCGAGACGCGCAAATTGCTGAAAGCGACTTGCGCGCCGGGCGCACTGCGAATGAACAAGCCCACTGCACCGCGCGTAAAGGTGCTATCGCTGACCGTCAATTGCACAGCCGTCCCATTTACCGACGCCGTCAAGCGATTGCCCTGCGCGACGATTCTGAGCCGATTGGGACGGTCAGACGAGATGGCGCTGCTGGTGAACGGAAATTGTAGATTAGTAAACTCACCGTTCTGATAACGAAAGAGTTGGTATCGGCCATTGCGCGTTACCGTGAAGCCATATAAGCTCTTGCCATCATCTGAGACGCGAAACACGACGCCGTACTCGGTTGAGGCTGTGCCTGTGATATAGCGCGCATCTACTTCGATGACCACATCGGTGTAAGCATCGGGGTAATAGAACCAACGCGCATCCTCGGTCTTATTGAGAATACGATACTCACCATTTTCACATTTCACCGTGCGGTTGTCGTTGTCACCCTCGGGCAAATTGCAATCACCCGTCTTAAAGTCGTCGCTGAAGACGAGTTGTGCGGCAATGGTTGGTGTGGCGGATGGCGAAGGGCGCGTGGTGGGCGTGCTGACAACGCGCGTGGCGGTATTGGTCGGACGCGCCGTGCCGCTCGCGCGCGCGGCGGCAGTGGAAGTGGCTGCCGCGGCGGTGAGCCGCGCCGCAATAAACGCTTCAGTAGATTGAGTGGCTGATTCAACGGGCGTGCGCGTTGGCGTCGGCGTGCGTGTGGACGTGGGCGTGCGAGATGGTGAGGGAGTCGTATCAGGCGCGATAAGTCCAACACCGATACACAAGGTAGGCAATCCGACACACAAGATAAGAAATATGATGACGATGATCTGCGCGATGCCGATGCCGCCACGGCGCGCAGGGCGCGCTGCGTGCGCCGCGCGTGCAGCCGCTTCCTGTTCTTTGCGCCCTTGCTCCGACACAGTTTGCGACTTGGGGGAGGCACTCGCCGTTGAAGCGGTGGCTTGTGTCTTGCGCTTCAATTCTTCGGCGGCTTTTGCCGCTTGGCGCGCAACGCGCAAACGCTCTTGTTGTTCAAGCGTCAGTTTCTCGCTCGTCTGTCGCAACGATTCGCGCGCCCGTTGCTCCGCTTCTTTGAGATCTGTGCGCCAATCACCCGTCGTCTGTGTCGCTTTGCTTCTTTCCTCTTTTATCTTTTTCTCGGCGGCTGCTTGCGCTTCGCGCGCGGCTCTCAATACCTCTTCGCGCTTGGCATCGAGCGCCGCCATGCCCGTGACTGGTTTAGCGTGGCTGGCTGATTGCGTCGCTTTTTGTTTGGCTTCAAGGTCTGCGCGCGCTTGCTTTTCCAGCGCTGCGGCGCGGGCGCGTGCCGCTTCCTGTTCACGTTCGAACGCTGCGCGTTGCGCGCGTTCGGCGGCGTCAATCTGCGCTTGGTGTGTAGCTGCTTCACGTTGATGCTCTTCACGATGCGCGCGCGCTTCGGCTTCCGTGCGCGCCAACTTGGCGGCCGCTTCACGTTCCAACGCTTCACGCTTGACGCGCGCTTCCGCTTCCAGACGTTGCTGCTCAGCTTGTCGCGTTTGCATTTCGGCGGCGCGACGTTGGCGCACCGCTTCTTGCTCACGCTCCATCACCACCGAGGGCGTAGCCAGCGGGGTTGCGGTTGGAGCTGTGGTCGTGATGGGTATGTTGCTCAACTCACGCGCTTGTTGCAAAGCCGCCAGCAAATCCGCTGCGCTGGCAAACCGTTCGCTCGACACGCGCGACATGGCTTTGGCGATGATCTGCTCGAAAGCGGCTCGCACTCGCGGCTTGAGCTGCGTGGGGAGAGGCAACGCATCGACATGTCGTTGCAACACATCGCCCAGCGTTTCGCCTTCGCCATCTGTATCGAGCGCGCGTCCCGTGAGCATCATGTATAGCGCGTTGCCCAAACCCGCAATATCGGTGTGCTGATCGTGAGCGGACGCTGCGCGTTTGGCTGCTAGGTCGGTCAAGACTTCGTGAATGCCTAGTTCGGTGAGGTAAGCATTGCCATTGGCGTCTATGAGAATATGATCAGGATTGAGGAGGCCATGCCTGACGCCTTGCTTGTGCGCATGGTCGAGCGCGGCAGCGAGCTGCGCGATGATTTTGACGGCATCTGCTAATGAGAGGGGACCCACGCGCAAACGCTCCGCCAGCGTGCTCGTCGCAAGGTCGCGCACGGCGAGATAGAAGAGCTCATCGGCTTCGCCGACTTCTTCCACCGTCTCAATATGAGGATGTTGGAGTTTGACGAGCATGCGCGTCAACGCGCCAAAGCGCTCGCCGAGTTGCTGCCGCTGTTCGGGTGATGGTGCGATGATTTTGAGGATGACATCGCGCGCCAACGCCACTGAATACGCTTTGAACGTCAGCACCTCATCGGCAGGTTCAATTCGATAAATGATATTGTACGGACCGACTGTTTGGCCAGGTTCTATGGTTCTCATACCATCACCTCTCACGGGATGACCGTGATTCTAGTAAACTCATCACATTCAGTCAATCCCGCTTTGCTTTCAGCTGCATGACGATTTTTCGTTGCGCTGCCGACCACGCAAACTTTTCTAACTCACTGAGCCATGTCCAACGCACATGCGCGACACCCTTCACTTGCGGAATCCCGCGCACGTAGTCACAGCTGAAGACGTGCAGCGTCACTTTGAAATGCGAGAACGCATGAGTCACGATGGTCAATGGCTCGCGCACCTTCACCGTCACACTCAGCGTCTTTTTGACGATGCGTTTGCACGCCATGGGCAGCGCTTCGCCACGCTCGACCTTGCCATTCACAAACTCCCACAAGCCGCCGAGCAACCCATCTGCCTGACGTTGCGCGATGAGCACACGCCCACGTTTCCCAATCACCCCTACCACCCATGTGTAATGCGGCGTTGCTTTCTTGGCGACCTTGATGGGCAATTGATCCTGTATGCCCAATGCCAACGCTTGACATTCATCGCGCACGGGACACAACCAACATTGTGGTTTGCAAGGCGAACAGAATGATGCGCCGAGCTCCATCAACGCTTGATTGAAGTCGCCCGCGCGACCATGCGGCAAAATATCGCGCGCATGTTGCCACAGTCGTTCCTGCACAGCAGCTTTGCGTGGATCATCGCGCACGGCGAACAGACGGCACAATACGCGGCGAATGTTGCCATCCACCGTCGGCTCGTCTTGATTGAACGCGACGCTCGCCAATGCGCCCGCCGTGTAGCGTCCGATGCCGGGAATCTTTCGCAACGCTGCGACATCGTGCGGCAGCTGTCCACCCCACTCGCGCACCACATATTGCGCGCCCTTGCGCAAGTTGCGCGCGCGCGCATAGTAACCCAAGCCTTCCCACATTTTCAACACATCGTCCAATGGCGCAGCAGCTAAAGCCTGCACCGTCGGCCAGCGCTTGAGAAAGCGCTCGTAGTATGGAATGACGGTTTCGACTTGTGTTTGTTGCAACATCGTCTCTGAGACCCAGAGGTGATATGGGTCTTTGGTGCGACGCCATGGGAGGTCGCGTTGGTGGCGGTTGTACCATGCGAGGAGTTTTTTTGCAATCGGGTTCATGGCAAATAGAGGAGAATGAAACGAGGAGACAGGGGAAAAAGTGTAGCCTTGTATTCTTGTCTCCCTGTTTACCTTTTCCCCGTTTACCGCAAACACTTTTTCACTTGCTTGAACACCGCATCGAACATCGCTTCGGTCAGTCGTCCGGTGTGCGTATTCTGGCGGCTTGGGTGATACGCGCCGATCAGTGTGTAGTCGCCGCTGCGAATTTGTGCGCCGTGCGCGAATGCTGGGCGTGGTGTTGAAATCTCAAAGTCCATTTCACGCAACGCGACCAAGACCCCATCCCACGCAACCTTGCCGAGCGCGAGAATGACTTGCGCATTCTTGAGCAAGCGCAAATGGTGGATGAGATACGGGCGACAATTCGCCAGCTCTTGCGACGTCGGTTTGTTGTCGGGCGGGGCGCAATGCGCGACGGCGACGATATACAAATCGCGCAACCTCAAGCCATCGTCTTGGTGAGTGGAAGTGGGTTGATTGGCGAAGCCTGCGCGATACAACGCGGGTGTGAGGAAATCACCCGAACCGTCGCCCGTGAACATGCGCCCCGTGCGATTGGAGCCATGCGCGCCCGGCGCCAACCCCACCATCAATACGCGCGCGTTGGGATCGCCGCACGACGGCACGGGCTTGCCCCAATACGCCCACTCACGAAAGGCGGCGCGTTTCTCGCGGGCGATTTTTTCGCGGTGCGCGACGAGGCGCGGACACAGCGCGCAAGCGGTGAGCGCGCGATTGAGTGTCATAAGCGCACGGGGCATAGCGGTTTCCTCTACATCACTTTTGGGCATGAGCTTTGTGGTATTGCTGAATCAAGTAATCGGCAATGGCAGCAATCTGCTGCGAAAAACGATGATGGGGTTGCGACGCGAACAACGGCACGCCTTGATTCGCGCCCGATACAACTTGCACGCCCCCGCTGATGAGATGGAAGGTGATCTTTTGTTTCAAGACGCGCTCGATTTCTGCGGTCTTGATGCCCACCTCCGAGCCAGAGCGATTGAGTACGATCCGAAACCGCTCCGTAGGCAATTCGAGCCGATCAGCCAGTTCGAGAAAAACGCTGAGGTTTCTGAGGGGCCCAATTTCAGGCGTGATGATCAACAACACAATGTCTGATTCTTCCAACAAGACGAGTGTGCGATCATCATAACTGTCTGGGCAATCCACGATGATGTGGGTATAGAGTTTGCGAAATAGTTCGAGCACACGGCGCACATGTTTATCGCTGATGCGTTCGGCGTCTTCGGGGTGTGGTGGGCTCAGCAGCACGTGGAGTCCTGACGGATGCGTGAGCAACATTTGCTGGAAGGATGCTTCATCCACTTGTTCGACGTTCCCAATTAAATCCATGATGCTGCGCACGGACGGCAAATTGAGATGAATGCCCACATCGCCAAAATGGAAGTTGGCGTCGAACAGCGCAACCCGTGCTTTGGCGCGTTTTTGCATCGCCAGCGACAAGTTGGCTGAGGTCGTCGTTTTGCCTACGCCGCCTTTGGCGCTAAAACACGCAATGACTTGACCACGCGGCTTTGACAAAGTCGGCACAAAAACGGTGGCGCTCACGCGCTCCAGCAATGCTTTAACCCGATAGACCAATTCCTGCGGTTGAAACGGTTTGACAAGATAATCGTTGGCGCCGGCCTCATAACCAGCGATTCGCTCCGCAATATCGCCTCGACTGGCTATCATCAACATCAAGCAGGCATGCGTCGCTCTATGCTTACGCAGTTGGCGACAAAGCGTATAGCCATCCATGCCGCTTAATTCACTCGCCACAATCGCCAAGTGCGGCGGCGTTTGCGTCGCAAGCGCGTAAGCATCTTCGCCTGTGCTGGCTTCACTCATAGCATAACCTTCGTTAGCGAGCACGGTCCGAATCAAATGACGCATCGCCTGATCCGTCTCGGCGATCAAAATACGAATGGGAGACTGGGGATTCGTCATGCGAACGCTCCTTTAGTCGTACCATTATGCAGGACTAAACAGTCAATCGGTGGTCGAAAGTTTGGATCATTATAGCAGCTATGTTGCGTGTCAGGATGTGCCTTTAGCGTTGCGCAAAATCGCCGATGGTTGCGTTGGCAACTTGCGCTAATGTCGCGGGCACAATCTTCACGAGCAGCTCGGGGCGTCCACCGCCCCCCAACACCAATGGCTGCTGCATGACGGACTCATCTATCAGCGTGGGAATCGGTTGCGCGAACCCGAAGGGAGGTGTGCCGCCAGCAGGATAGCCCGTCACGCGCAGCACATCAGGGTGAGGCAAAAACTTTAGTTTCTTCGCGCCGACGTGTTGCTGCACCTTCGCAACGTCAAGGCGCTGCTCGCCCGTAAGGATGACGGCGACGTAGCGCGCACTGCCATCGTGCAGAATCAGCGTCTTGACGATGACATTCGGCGCGACGCCCGCCGCTTGCGCCGCGAGTGGCACAGTGGGCAAGGGGGTATCGAAGGTGAGGATTTCGGCGGGGATATGTTGGTCGGAGATGAACGATTGAAGATTGAGCATAGGGCAAATTGATGGTATGATTTGTGACGAGAGGATACCATGACCACGCTAACTCCACAAGAGCAAGA
>CAZDYP010000205.1:0-5719 GCA_964509505.1 uncultured Anaerolineae bacterium
AGCACGATGATACTTGGAGGGTTCCAGGGCCAGTAATTGGGAATCAGTTTGCGTAACACATAGACACTGACAGTGCGTGATTCACTTGCAGTCAGCTCGACACTAAACCCTTGACCACCATCGGCAGTGTCCGCAGTGAATGACCAACGGCCCGGCGTTATGGTGAAGATAGCACTGGTTTTGCTAGGCACGCTGCGTTCGGCGGGTCCTTCTGTGAACCCTTTGACAGTGATGGGTTTGTCCTCGCCATTTTGTACAACAAGGGTTGCCTTATTCGGTTCAGGGGTTACAAACCATGCAGGACACGCCGCTTGGGGTGGCGCTGGTGTGTTGGTTGGCGGGCGTGTGGGTGCGCGGGTGGGTGTGAGAGTAGGCAATGGTGTATCAGTGGGTAACGCAGTTGGGGTGTTTGTTGGCAAAGGTGTAGCGGTGGAGGTAGCTGTGGGCAGCGGCGTCGGTGTATGCGTCGCCGTCGTCGTGGGCGGCACGAGCGTTGCGGTGGCTGTGGGCAAGGGGGTTGCCGTTGGTACGGGAGATGGTGGCGCGGTGGGCGAGGGTGTGGGGCTCGTGCCGCACGCGACGAGCGTCAACGTCAGCCATGTGAAGAACAACCCTGAAAGATGACGAGCGGATATGCGAGTGTGCATGTGACCTCCCAGTAATGGACTGATGTGGCTGCGGCGACGCGAAATTTACTAGAAACAAAAGTGTTTGTCAATCACTTGCCTGCGTGTTATCATCTTTGCGTATGGATGTCATCCTCACCCACGAAAACGCCGATTGCGATGCGATTGCGGCGTTGTTAGCGGCGACGAAATTGTATCCGTCCGCCGTCGCCGTGTTGCCGCGTCGCATCAATCGCAACGCGCAAGATTTCCTCACGCTCTATGGCGCGTCGTTGCCGTTCAGGCACGCCGACGATTTGCCGCGTCAGCGCATCGCGCGCGTCATCGTCGTGGACTCGCAAACCGCGCCATCGCTCAGCGGCATGGACGAGCATACGACGTTACACTTCATTGACCACCATCCCCTCAAGCGCGCCCTGCCTCCGCGCGCGACCTCTGAACTGCGCGAAGCAGGCGCGGCGACCTCATTACTCGTCTGCAAACTGAAACAAACTCATCAAACGATTAGCGCGATTGAGGCGACGCTCATGCTATTGGGTATCTACGAGGACACAGGCGCGTTGACCTACAAAGGCGTGCGCCTCGCCGATTTTCAAGCGGCGACGTGGCTCTACGAGCAAGGCGCGCAGCTCAACGTCGTGCAAGAGTTCTTGCATCATCCATTGACGCCGCAACAGCGTCGCCTCTATCAAGCGTTGTTGCAATCGGCGCGCGGCATCGAAGTGGCGGGCTACACGGTCACGCTCGCTGCGGCGCAAAGCGATACTTACGTCGAAGAAGTCTCGACGCTCGCGCACTATTTGCGCGACGTATCGAACGGCGATGCGTTGTGCGTGTTGGTGCAACAAGACGGACACGTGCAGGTCGTCGCGCGCAGTGTCACCGATGCGATTGACGTAAGCGCGTTGGCGACGGCGTTGGGCGGTGGTGGACATGCGCGCGCGGCGGCGGCGCTCGTGCGCGATGCGACGCTTGAAGAGGTTGAACAGAGAGTGCGTGTGTGGCTGCAAGCGAACATTCGCCCATTGGTCACCGCAGGCCACATCATGTCGCGCGGCGTGCGCACGCTCACGCCGACGATGACGATGGGCGAAGCCGAACAACTCGTGCGTCGCTATGGGCACGAAGGTTTTCCCGTCGTGAGCGAACAGGGCGAGCTGGTCGGCGTGTTGACTCGGCGCGAGATTGACCGCGCGGTGCAACACAAACTCGACCAATCGCCCGTCTCGCTGTACATGCACAAAGGCGCGCTTGCCGTCGCGCCCGACGAAACGATTGAGCGCGTGCGCGCGATTATGATCGAGCGTGGCTTGGGGCAAGTGCCCGTCGTGTCCGATGGGCACTTGCTCGGCATCATCACGCGCACTGACTTGCTGAAGCTGTGGGAGCGCGGCGGCAAGCCTGCGGCGACGACAGCCGCAGTGGATATTGTCGCGCGGCTCGAAACGATGTTGCCTGCGGATTTGTTGCGCTGGATTCGCGCGGCAGGCAGCGTCGTCTTGCAAAAAAATTTTTCGTTGTACGCAGTGGGCGGCTTCGTGCGCGACTTGCTCTTGGGGCAGTCGAACCTTGACCTTGATTTGGTTGTCGAAGGCGATGCGATTGCGTTGGCGCACGAGCTTGTCGCGCGCTTCGGCGGACACGTTCACACCCATGCGCGCTTCGGCACGGCGAAGTGGATACTGCCCGAAAAAGTAGTCAGGAGTCAGGAGCCAGGAGCCAGGAGCCAGGAGCCAGTGAACAGTGAACAGTTAAGCCGCCAACCGCCAACCGCCAATCTCCAATTACCAATTACCTCTCTCGACTTCATCAGCGCGCGTCGCGAGTTCTACACGCATCCGACAGCGCTGCCCGAAGTCGAACACAGCTCGATTCAGCAAGACTTGTATCGGCGCGACTTCACGCTTAACACGCTGGCATTGTGTCTGGATGAGTTGCGCTTCGGGCAGCTCTTGGATTTCTTCGGCGGCTTGAACGACTTGCGCGCGGGTGTGATTCGCGTCTTGCACAACCTGAGTTTCGTCGAAGACCCGACGCGCATCTTGCGCGCGGTGCGTTACGAACAACGACTCGGCTTCACCATCGAAACCCACACGGCGGAGCTCATCGCCGACGCGCTGGAGCTAATGCCGCGGGTGAGCGGCGAACGCGTCGCCCACGAGCTCTTGCTCATCGGCGCAGAACGCGAACCTGAAAAGGCGTTGTGTCGTTTGCACGCGCTTGGCGTGCTGTCTGCAATTCATCCCGCGTTGGCGTGCGATGAGGACGTGCGAAAGCGGTGTGCGCAATTGCGACGGGGGACAGGAGACGGGGGACAGGAGACGGAAGATGGCACTGTCATCTCCCGTCACCCGTCCTCCGTCGTCGGTCAGCCGTTGGCTTATCTCGGCGCGCTCACTTGCGCCTTGCCCAGCGAAAGCGCGTTGAGCATCGCGCGCCGTTTGGCTTTGAGCAATATGCAGCTAGAGTTCATCACGCAATTAAATCGGCTATATCATACGCAAGCTGAGCTAGCCGCAGACACGCTCACGCCGAGTCAAGTCGCGCGCCTATTGCGTCCGTTCAATGACGATGTGATTCGTGTAGGTATTGCGCTTATCGAAACACCGGTGGCAATTGAACGCTTGCAGCAATATCAAAGCGAATGGCAATACGTGAAACCATTGACCGACGGCAATCGTTTGCGTGCGATGGGCATTCCGCCCGCCCCCATCTATCGTGAAATTCTTGAAGCGTTGCGCGCTGCGCGACTCGACGGGCGCATCAGCACGCAAGAGGAAGAAGAGGCGATGGCGTTGGCGATGGCGAATAGCGAATAGCGGATGGCAAAAAGAGTACATTTGCTTCGACTCCTCTCGGCGTCAAATTCCCGTCTGGCGCGATTTTCGCAATCGCAGGCGGCGCTAACATCTTGTTCATGGCGGTATTTTACTACCAATCACAAATCTCCAATTTCAAAGGAATCTATGACGACACCTCCCTCTGAAGTTTCGGCTTACATCTCTCTGTTGCGCGACCTGCGCGCCGAGCTCGTCAAGTGGTGCGATGGCTTGCCTGCCGACGCGCTGAATTGGCGACCCCTCGAAAAATCCATCACTGACACCAACTCGTTGTATGTGATGGCGACACACGTCATCGGCTCGGAGGCGTGGTGGCTGCAACAAATCATCGGCGGCACTGACGTGCAGCGCAACCGCGACGCGGAGTTCGTCGCAGCAGGCGAGAGCTTCACGCCGTTGCGTGAACGTATGGAGGCTGTCGCTGCACAAAGCGAAGCCGTGTTGAACAAGCTCAGCGCCGCCGACTTGGACGGCGAGCGCGACACGACGCTTGGCAGACATACTGTGCGTTGGTGTATCTTGCACGTCATCGAACACACTTCGCGGCACATCGGGCATATCGAGCTGACGCGGCAGCTGTGGGAGAAGGAAAAAAAGTAAACAGTAGCCAGTAAACAGTAGTCAAAGCGAGCAATCCTCACTGCTCACGGTTCACCGAAAACGGTTCACTGAACGCTGAACATGGACTCTAACGAAAACATGACAACTCCTCCCATCTACCGCGCGGGTTTCGTCGCTATCATCGGCAAGCCCAACGTCGGCAAGTCGTCGCTGTTGAATGCGTACATCGGCGAGAAGATCGCGATTGTCTCGCGCAAGCCGCAGACGACGCGCAGGCAAATTCGCGGCATTTGTACCCTGAGCGTGTCGAAAGGCGACGCACATGATGCCCAGCTGATTTTCGTGGACACGCCGGGCATTCACAAGCCATTGCACAAGCTGGGGCGGGCGATGGTGCGCGAAGCCGAAGCCGCAATACCTGACGCTGATGTGATTTTGTGGGTGGTGGATGTGGCCCATCCGCCGACGGATGAAGACAAGCACATCGCGCGCTTGTTCAAAGATGTGCGCGCCCCCATCATCCTCGGCATGAACAAGTCGGATGTGTTGAAGCCTGAAAATATCCTGCCACATACCGACGCTTATCGCGCGCTCGTCACGTGCGACGATTGGATGCTCGTCTCGGCGACGCGCGGCGACAACCTCGATAAATTGTTGGCGATGTTGCTTGCGCGTGTGCCGTTCAGCTCACCGTTGTATGAAGACGATTGGGTGACTGACCAGACAGAGCGTTTTGTCGCTGCCGAGCTCGTGCGCGAGCAGGCGTTACATCATCTCGAACAAGAGGTGCCGCACGCTATCGAAGTGGTCGTCGAAGAATGGACAGAGCGCGAGAATGGGATGATTTACATTGACGCGACTGTGTTGGTCGAGAAAGATTCGCAGAAGGGTATCGTGATTGGTGCAAAAGGGGCGATGCTCAAGCAGATTGGACAGGCAGCAAGAAAAAACGTCGAAGCGTATCTGGAGCGCAAAGTGTATCTGGAGCTGCACGTGAAGGTGCGCGCGCAGTGGCGCGAGGATGAGCATGAGTTACGACGATTGGGTTATGGTATATAAATGTGGGCTGTCTTAGCGTTGCTGACGGCATTACTGACCTCGTTCAATCCGATTTTCTATAAACGCATGTTGAGCGCGGCGGGCCCCGTCGTCGTCGTGTGGAGCGTCATCGGTTTAGCGTTGCCGCTGCTTGCGTTGCTCACATTTGCGGTAAATCCGACGTTGCCGCAAGTGGATGTGCTGTTTGTGTGGGGGGTGTGCGGTTCGGCGCTATTGAATGCGCTCGCGCATCTGGCTTCGGCGCGCTCGTTGAAATTGGCAGATGCTTCGCTCGTCACACCGTTATTGACGTTCGGTCCCGTCTTCACGGTTTTCATTTCTGCCGTTTTGCTGAATGAGCTCCCAACTCTACGCGGCTTATTGGGTGTGGTGTTCGTATTGGTCGGCGCGTATTGGCTGAATCGCGGGGCAAAGGGCGATTGGCTCGCGCCGTTCCAATCGCTCTCGACCACGCCGGGCGTGTTGCTGGTTTTGTGTGCGGGCTTGCTCTGGTCTATCACACCCATTTTCGAGAAGCTCGCAATCCAACACACCATCCCAACCAGCCCGCGCTTTACGGCGTTGGTCGTTAATGGATTGCTGGTCGGTTTGCTGACGCCTGTCGGATTGCGACAAGGTCGCGCGGCATGGAGC
>CAZDYP010000205.1:5819-7863 GCA_964509505.1 uncultured Anaerolineae bacterium
GCTGGTCGGTTTGCTGACGCCTGTCGGATTGCGACAAGGTCGCGCGGCATGGAGCGCGTTGAAACAGCAGCAGCGCGCATGGTTGGCGGCAGCGTTCATCGCAGGCGTCGCCCCAACCTTAGGCTACACGGCAATGAGTCTTGGCTTCGTCGGTTATGTGACGACGCTGTTTCGATTGAGCGCAGTGTTCACGGTGTTGTGGGGCGCATGGCTGTTACGCGAGTCAGGTTTACGACAACGCTTGCCCGCATCTCTGGTTATGGTTATCGGCGCGGTTCTAATCACATGGAGTTAGGCAGTCGGGGCTATTTCACCGCGAAGAGACGAAGAGCGCTAAGAAAACAAAAAAGACTCTTCGCGTTCTTCATGTCTTCGCAGTTCAACCGCGTAATGTCTATCATAGTAAACGAGGGGCGCGGCAACGCCAGACCCTGTTTCTCATTACTCATTCACTCGTTTCCCCGTTTACTCTTTTGATTTTCACCATGTCTCACGCTATAATCGCGCCGTCACTTATGAGAGACATCCATACTAGCGACATCACTTCCACTGTCGCTCGCTTGTGCAACGAAGCCACGCGCTATCTGCCAAATGATGTGCTGATGGCGTTGCAACAGGCAGAGGCGCGTGAAGTTTCGCCCTTAGGCAAGCGCATCCTCGGCAAAATTTTGCGCAACGCCGACATTGCGCGCAACGAACAGCTGCCGCTTTGCCAAGACACAGGCATCACCGTTGTCTTCCTCGCACTCGGTCAAGACGCGCACATTGTCGGCGGCGACCTTACAGCGGCCATCAACGACGGCGTGCGACAAGGCTACACCACAGGTCTGCTCCGCAAGTCCGTTGTTGATCATCCTTTCTCCTCCCGCTTGAACACCCAAGACAACACACCCGCTATCATTCACATTGACATCGTTTCGGGCGACCAGCTGAAGATTACGGTCATGCCGAAGGGCGGCGGCTGCGAAAACATGAGCTACTTCAAGATGCTCACACCCGCCGCAGGCCGCGAGGGCGCAGTGGATTTCATCGTGAGCTGTGTGGATCAATCGGGCGCGAATCCATGCCCGCCCATCATCGTCGGCGTGGGCATTGGCGGTTCGGCAGACAAGGCGATGGCGATTGCGAAGCACGCGCTCTTGCGTCCCGTCGGCGAACCACATCCCGATTCCGAAATCGCCGCGCTCGAAGCGGAACTGCTGGAGCGCATCAACGCGCTGGGCATCGGACCGATTGGCGTCGGCGGCGTGACGACGGCATTGGCAGTGCATGTCGAAACGTATCCGTGTCACATCGCCAGCTTGCCGGTGGCGGTGAATTTGCAATGTCATAGCGCGCGGACGAAAGCGGCAGTTTTGTAGCGTCGAAACCCTAAAGGTTTTTGAAAACCTTTAGGGTTTGTTGAGTGAACTATGTCAGGCACGACCAAAGCGACGATTATTTTTAGTCTCATCGCATTTGTGCTCTATGCGACGTTAGCTTACATCCAAGCAGGGCTGTGCAATCTGATTAGCGCAGCGCTGTTGAGCCTCTCGGTTGGCTACGTGGGTGCGCAACTTGATCAACCCGACGCGTCGAAGGCGGCGCGCATCGCGCGCGAGGGCGCGAAGGCAGGCTTGCTCATGGGGTGCGCTGGCATGATTGGACAATTTGTCGGCGGATGGGTTACGGCTGAGGTGGCGCTGTGGTTTCTAGCGACGACGAGCTGTTTAAGTGTATTCACGTTAGGCGTTGCGACGTTCTTCGGTTGGCTCGGCGGCTTCTCATGGGCGCGTCAAAATTACGAGCGGCAATCGGGCCATTATCGCATGTAGGACAAATTTTATGAAGTTTCAAAAAATAGTATGGGTGTAGAGCGCAGGTGTAGGAGCAGTTTTTAACTTGTCCACATGGGCAAGTGGCAAACTTGCCCTACAGCCGCCGTGACGGAATTGAATTTCTTCAACTTCATCAACTTGTCCGCCGTGTGAATCCATGCAAATCGCTCCACCCTTAACCGATGAAATGGTCCGCACGTTGCGTGTCGGCGCCGAAGTGGAAATCA
>CAZDYP010000206.1:0-7708 GCA_964509505.1 uncultured Anaerolineae bacterium
CGACGGCGGTCGGCTGGGCGCGGCGGTGCGCGCGCATTGCCTTCGCGGTGGCTTACCCCGCATTCACGTTAAAGTACGAATCGCGCTCGAATCGCGCCAGCCGAGCGCAGAGGGGTTGGCGGTGGAGGTTGGTAGAATTTGAAGGCTGCTGTAAACCGCTCGCGCCGGATGATCACATCCATCGCCAGACAGGGGCTTTGCGACCAAAGGGAGTCCCGCGCGAGCATTCCACACTAAATCGGTAGAGCCAAAAAGTTCTCGCAGCTGCAACTTTTCTAAATCACTCTATCACTCTATGGATACATTTCACATCACCTTCACCCGCACCCTCACCTCAGCCGACGCCAAACAGCACATCCCTTTCACCGTCCAAGTCCCCACAGGCACAACGCAACTCACCATTCGCCTCAGCTACTCGCCCGCCATGGTGGACGACATCAAGAACATGCTGACACTCAGCGTGTTCGACCCCACTGGTTGGCGCGGGGCGGGACATCGGCACGGCGCCACACACGAAGTCATCATCACCACACATCACGCAACGCCCGGCTATCTGGCGGGACCCATTCAAGCGGGCGAATGGACCATCGTGATTGATACGCACATGATCATGCCCGGCGCGCCGTGTTCCATTCAGCTTGACATCAACGCAACTAACGAAGCGCCATCGAAACGGCAAATGCCACAGGCGGTCGTTGCGAGCGAAGCAAAGCCTGCTGCCCGATACAATGTGGAGATGGCTTCACACACGACGCTCCCACTGACAGCGAGAGGACGCGGCTGGTATCGCGGCGATTTGCACGCGCACACAATTCACTCCGACGCCTCATGGGATGTGCCTGAGTTGCTGACATGGGCGCGCGATAACCACCTCGACTTTGTGACGCTCAGCGACCACAACACGCTCTCTCCGCTCGCGCAGCTGGCCGCAGCGCAATCGGCAGAGCTGTTGACAATAGGCGGCATGGAGCTCACGACGTTTTGGGGACACGCGCTGGCGTTGGGGTTGCGCGAGTGGGTGGATTGGCGCGTGCGTGAAGGCGCGCGCACAATAGAGCAAATCGCCGAGGAGGTCACGGCGCGCGGCGGCACATTCGTTATAGCGCATCCGATGGCGATTGGCGACCCGTATTGCACCGGTTGTCAATGGGTGTATCGCACGATGATGCCTGGCGCCGCGCGTGTCGTCGAGGTGTGGAACAACGATTGGGGCGGCGACAGTCGCAACGAGGATAGTTTGTCGCTGGCGTATGCGTGGCTGAATCAAGGGCATCGGCTCGCGCTAACCGCAGGCACGGACAATCACGGGTCCACCTCACGGGCGAAGCACTACGGGTTCAACGTGGTCTATGCGGACGATTTGTCCGAGGTGGAAATTTTGCGCGCGATACGCAAAGGCCGCGCCTATCTGAGCGCGGGACCACAGCTGAAGTTGAGCGCGTTTTATCGCGGCGCGCAAGCGCTGATGGGCGACGTGCTGCGCGTCACACCCGATGATGCGCTGCAAGTCACGGCGCTCTGGGATGATTGTCTGCCCGGTACGCAGCTCAATTTGATTGCCGATGGCAAAGTGCGCTCCGTGTTAGACGCCACGCGTCCCGCTGAGCGCACGTGGGAATTCAGGGGCGGGCAAGCGCGTTGGTGTCTGTTGACCTTACGCGCTCTTGATGGGCGTATGTGGGCGCTGACGAATCCGATTTATTTTGCGAGCGACGTTGCCTAGCCCATGCTCCTCTACGTTCTCGCTGCGTTGGGCGGCGCTCTCGGCGCGGTGTTACGCTACGCCGTTGGGCGTTTCGTGCAAGATGTGTTGGACCGCCCATGGTTTCCATACAACACGCTCTTCATCAACGTCACGGGTTGCTTTGTGTTCGGCTTGATCATGGGTTGGGTCGAAGCGGGGCGCAGCCTCACGCCCGAACAGCGCACGTTCATGCTCGTCGGCATTCTCGGCGGTTACACGACGTTCTCGACATTTGGTTTTGAAACATTCGCGTTATTGCGCGATGGACAGATCGTGCCTGCATTGCTTAATGTTGGTTTGCAATGTGTGTTGGGTATCGTTGGCGTATGGTTGGGCATGGGCTTGGCGCGCGTGGTGTAAGACCTGACAGGCACGCTACGCACCGCTTCGCTGTCTGTCAGGTCTATCTATGAGGTGAGCAATGGTTCTGCCATCTGAAGGGCAGCTGCTCCGTATTTTCATCGGCGAAAGTGACAAGCACGCTGGGAAGCCGCTCTACGAATGGATTGTCGCGCAAGCGCGCGCCTATGGTCTCGCCGGCGCGACGGTGTTGCGTGGCTTAGAAGGGTTCGGCGCGCACAGCCGCATTCACACTGCGAAAATTTTGCAGCTGTCCGAAGACTTGCCGCTCGTCATCGAAATCGTGGACACGCAAGCAAAGATCGAAGCGTTTCTGCCGTTGATTGACGATGCGATCCAAGAAGGGTTGGCGACGTTGGAGCGGGTGCAGGTTCGCTGGTATCGCAGCCGCAAAGAATAGCGCACATGTTCAATTGGCTCTCCTGGTTGGCAAATTGAAAATTTGCCTGACCTTTTTTATGAACGACCCACAAGCTCACCACCAACTGTCGAGCGGCGACGCGAAACCCATCCCATCGCGCGCTCACTCGTCGCACGTTCAAGCGCGCCCGACGCCATCCGCCGTCAAGCGCGGCGTGGACGTGGTCTTCGTGATTGACACGACCGGCTCGATGTCCACCAAGATCGAAGGCTTGCTCGCCACGTGCGCGCAATTTGTGGACGAGCTCGTCGCGCTGCAACTCAATCAGCGCATCGCCATCGTCGCGTTTGGCGACTTGACAGAGCCCGGCGACAAAATCGTGGCGACGGATTTCACGGACAAGCTGGAGGTCATCAAACTCCGCTTGCAACGCATACCCCATTTTCACGGCGGCGCGAACAAAGGTGAATCGTCGCTTGAAGCGTTGGAGAAGATGCTCGGCTTGCCGTTTCGTACGGACGTGGTGAAGGTCGCGATACTCATCACCGACGAACCCGCGTTGCAAAAAAATCGGAAGCCCCAAGAGATCATTGCCCAGTTACGCGCCCACGAAGTGCTAACCTTCGTCGTGTCGCCTGACGAGCGTTACTTCAAAGCCATGGCAAAGCAAACAGGCGGGCAGTGGTACAAGGTGTCGGCGAAAACCGATTTCACGACGGCGCTGAACATGTTCCGCAGGGTCGCGCAAGATATGACGCACATTGTGTCGTCGGTGTATCAACTGGGGGATGGCAGGGTACAGACCTACTTGCAGCTGAAGCCGCCTACATAAGCTTGACAAACCTTCTTCATGAGGACGCCATTGCGCCGCGAAGATACGACCCTCTAAAGAGGGCAGGCGAACGCGAAGATTCTTTTTGTTTTTTTTCGCGCTCTTTGTCTCTTGGCAGCGCAATGGACCCAACTGTGTAACGTCCTAGAGAGGATAAATGAGCATCGAAACCGAACTACTTGCTCAAATCTCCCGTGACCGTTTGTGGGAGACGAACAAAACTATCGCGCAGTGGGTGCGGTTGTCGGGCAGCCCCGCCGAGCGCGAGGCGGTTGACTACATCAAGAGTGTGCTGGAAGAATATGGACTCACGACTCAGCTGATCACACATCCTGCGCTCATTAGCTATCCGCTCGCCTCGAAACTCGAAGTGCTCGATGCAAATGGCAACATCGCGCATGATTACCGCTGTCTCGGTCACGCGTTCAGCGCGAGCGTGGATGGTCTCGTCGCCGCAGTGGTGGATGTGGGCAATGGCACATCTGCTGATTATGCCAAACAGGATGTGCGCGGCAAGGTCATCGTGCAAACGGGACTGGCGACGCCGCCCGCCGTTTATGCCGCCGAGCAAGCAGGCGCGCTGGGCGAAATCTTCGTCAACGACGACTATCTGCACAACATGATCGTTAGCACGGTTTGGGGCACGCCCACGCCCGAATCGGCGAAGCGGTTGCCCAAGACGCCTGCGGTCTCGATTGTGGAGGATGATGGCGCACATCTACGCGACACCCTTCGACAAGCTCAGGGTGCTGGTCAAGCATTGCATGTGCGTATCACGACGAACAATTTTTGCGCGTGGCAAGAGACGCCCATTCTCATCGGCGAACTCAAGGGCCAGACCGACGACTTCGTGTTATTCAGCGGCCATCAAGACTCGTGGCATGAGGGCGCGATGGACAACGGCAGTGCGAATGCGACGATGCTCGAAGTCGGGCGCTTGCTCGCCACAGTCAAAGAGCAATTGCGGCGCGGTCTTCGCATCGTCTTTTGGAGCGGGCATAGTCACGGGCGATACTCAGGCTCGACGTGGTATGCGGATCATCATTGGGAAGAGCTCTACGATCATTGCGTCGCGCACGTGAACGTGGACTCGACGGGCGCGCGTGGCGCAACGTTCTATGGCACGTTCCTCACACACAAAGAGTTAAGCGGCTTGGGCGCGAGCGCCATCAAACAACACACAGGACAAGCTTCGCAACCGAAGCGCATGAGCAGGGCAGGCGACATGAGCTTCAACGGCGTCGGCATCCCCGCGTTGTTTATGGCGTTGAGCCAAGTGCCTGTCGCCGCTGAAAACCAAAGTTCGGTGGCGGCGTCGTTGAGTGCGTTGCTCGACGGCAAAATGCCATGGTGGTGGCACACCAGCGAGGACACGCTTGACAAAGTGGATTTGGACGTGCTGACGCTCGACACGAAAGTGTATGTCAGCGTCTTGTGGCGTTTGTGTCACGAGCCGTTGTTGCCGCTGGATTTCCGTCCCGTCGTCGCCGACCTCGAGAGCGACCTCGCGGCGCTGCAAGAAGCGGCAAGCGCACATTACGATTTCACGCCATTGCGACAACGCGCGAGTGAACTTGCTGCTGCGGTTGACCAATTGGAGCAACGACGTGGCCGCTTGGGTAGCGCGAAGCCCACACGCTCTAAACGTCACCCCCCCACAGGCTTGTCCCAATTGCGCGGCGCGCAAGCCATCGCGCAATTTAATCGCCAACTCATGGCGCTCTCACGCACGCTCATCCCCATCACCTACACCCTGGCGGGCAACTTCGACCACGACCCCGCCTGGCCCATTCCACCTCTGCCGAGCTTGCAAATCGCAAAGCAGCTTGCCACACTATCGCCCGATAGCGACACATACCAATTCACACGCACACAATTGCAACGCAATGTGAACGCCGTGATGTTTGCGTTGAGGCAGGCGTTGGAAGCAGCAACGCTGTAGAAAGAAGACAGAGGGCGATGGATTCACTCCATCGCCCTCATCGGTTTAATGTGAATAATCCTCAGCTTTTTTGAAGATTGACAATTTCCGCAACGTGAATGTAGTGTTAGTTAGTTGAGGCAACCAACTAATATTTCTTTTACTGCAAGTTTGAACTTCCCTCATGTGCAGAAATGCGCGATAGAACATGATGCAGCGACGGCATTCTCTAACGCCGCCCGCGCGCAAGAGCGCGCTCTAAGAGCTTGTTTAACAAATCGGTGGTATCATGCGATTCATGAGACGAAAACCATATCCCAGCGATATTAGCAACGAAGAATGGAAAAGACTCCAGCCATTGCTGCCCAAACATAGACGTGGCGCGCAGCGTTGCGGGTCGCCGTAGCGGAGTTCTTCGATATGGGGCGATACCTCGTCTTGGGCGCATTGTTAGCCGCGTTGATGCAAACGCTTGTGCCGCAATCCGCGTTGCTCGCCATCAGCACGGGACCTATCGTCTCAGTGTTGCTGCTTATCACGCTCGCCGTCCTACTCTCGATTTGCTCGACGGTGGACGCGTTTGTCGCGCTGGCGTTTCTAGGCAAATTCACCACAGGCTCGATTCTCGCCTTTCTCGTCTTCGGCCCGATGGTGGACATCAAAAGCACGCTGATGTTCTTGAGCGTCATGCAACGCCGCGCCGTCGTGCACATGATTGTCTTGATTTTCCTGTTGACGCTGTTGCCGACGGTGTTCTTCAGCTTGAATGTCACTGGGTAAGCCATGCATATGGAGAGGCTATGCTGAACAGACTCTATCAAATCATTCAAACGGTGATTCTCGCTGCGCTTGGCATTTTTCTGTTGCAGCATGTGTTGGCGGGCACGCTGGCGTGGTACATCAACGAGCGTTATCTGTAGCTCGTGGTCGGTGCAGCAGTGCTGTTGTTCGCGTTGGCATGGAGCGCGTGGCCGACGCGCGAACCATCACAGGCACACGCGCACGCGCACGACCACACACACCATCACGTCGCCGTTTCCCGTTGGGGCTTGGTGTTGAGCGCACTGCCCATCATCTTGGGCGTGTTCGTGCCAGCGAAGCCGTTGAGCACCAGCGCGCTCGCCAACCTTGGCATCGAAACCACAGCCCCCACCCAAGTGCTCAACGCCACCTCATCTGTAGCGAGTGACCTTGCTTCGACCGACCGCACGATTCTGGAATGGACACAATTATTTCAATACGCACTCGACCCCTCCATCCACGATGGGCAGCTGGCGGATGTCGTCGGCTTCACGTATCGGGACAGCCGCTTGTCTGAAAATCAAATGTACGTGGGGCGCTTCGTGGCGCGCCAACCGTGGCTGCTGTATTTGTCACCTTTCACGGGTAAGGCAGAAATTTGGCGTAAGCGCGGCGAGGGCGTCGAACAACTGACGAACACGAGCGGCAAAGTCGTTGATTTCACCGTGTCGCGCGATGGCTCGCAAATCATTTACTCGGTCAACAACGAACAACGGGGCACTGACCTCTGGGTGATGGGGGGCACGGGCGTGAAGCCACGCTTATTGTTGGAGTGTCAGCGTGACAAGTGCTTTGAGCCCGTCCTGTCGCCCAATGGCACGCAGATTGTGTATCAACGTGCGCGCGCCGGGCTTGGCCCCGGCGCGCCTTTTAGCAAGCCGCGTCTCTGGCTCTTTCAACTCACCGCGAATCGCACTGCGCCATTGTATGGAGACCCGCAGGTATTGGGCAGTCAAGCGCAATGGTCGCCGAATGGTCAGTGGGTTTCCTTCTTCGACCAAACTAGCGTCTCGCTGCGCGTGCGCGACGTGGCAACTAACGACGACATGGTCTTCCCGACCCACAGTGAAGGGACGCTTGGTGTTTGGGGGCCCGACAGCCAGCGTTTGTTATTCAACGATTACGGCGTCACGGGCACGGCGTTTCGTATTCAACTATATCAAGCAGATTTGACCACTCAAGTCGTCAAGCTGGTGCCCATCAGCGACACGTGGCAACTGCGTCCCTCACCACCCGCGTGGTCGCCCACGGGCGAATGGATGGTCGTCAGCGCCAGATTGGGCGGCAATGTCGTTGGCGACCAACTGTGGCTGGTGCGGCCTGATGGGCGGGACGCGCAGCCCATCACGCCGGCGCAAGGCTATGTGTATGGGCGCATGGTGTGGGATTTGTCGGGGCAATGGCTGTTGTTCGAGCGCATCAGGTTGAATACGCCCGGTGCGAAGACGGAGCTGATGAGTTGGTTGTTCACGAATGGCGAGCTGCGCTTATTGGCGAGCGATGCGGTTCAGCCTGCGTGGCAGCCGTAGCATCAGGGTCATTGGCTCGCCGCCAGCACAATAGCCTCGGCAAAATTTTCGGGCGTGACGCCTGGCGACTGAATTGCTAACGCGCGATACACGTCTTGAATGCGCCGCGTCAACAGCGCGCGCGTTGCGTTCAAACCGCGCGCGGCTTGCTCGACTGCGC
>CAZDYP010000207.1:0-7705 GCA_964509505.1 uncultured Anaerolineae bacterium
GAGCTGGGTGGCTGCGTTCTTCCATAGCACGCAGCGTACCGCGCCTTCCGCATCTTTGAGCGAAAAATACAAATGCCCTGACGAGGCGCGTGTGAAATTCGATACCTCGCCGCGCACCCACACATCGCGCGCCGTGTCATCGTCATTCAACACTTGCTTGAGATGGCGCAGCAGCTCGCCGACGGTGAGGGTGGGAGCGGGGCTGATGAACAGAGAGGGCTGCATGAACAGTCGTGAGCAGTGAACAATGAACAGTGAACGGTGGGCAACCTGTTCCTGGTTCACTGCTCACTGCGGATTGAGCTAGACGCGTGTGATGTATGCCCCTGTGCGAGTGTCAATGCGGAGCGTGTCGCCGGGTTGGACGAACAACGGCACTTGCACGGTGTAGCCTGTTTCGAGTGTGGCGGGTTTGGTCGCGCCGGTGGCCGTGTCGCCCTTCACACCAGGTAATGACTCAGTCACTTTCAGTTCGACGGCGGTCGGTAGTTCGATGTCGAGGGCTTCGTTGCCATAGAAAGAAACTTTGACTTGTAGGTTTTCCTTCAAAAAGTTTACGGCATCACCTAAGACTTTGCCCTCGATGGGGCGTTGTTCGAATGATTCGACATCCATAAAATAATAAAAGTCACCGTCGTGATATAGATACGTCATCTCATGGTGGTCGAGATAAATATCTTCGACTTTATTGCCTGATTGGAACGATTTTTCCACTATCGCGCCGCTCCGCAAATTCCGCCCGCGAATGCGGATGGTTGCGTTGCCGCGCCCTTGTTTGTTGTGTGAGTACTCTAGGACTCGCCAAATGTGTCCATCGTGCGCGAAGGTCACGCCCTTGCGCAGGTCTTCAACACCAATCATAATGCTTCTAACTCCTTGTTAGCTAATTTTAGCGGCGCCTTGAACAGCGAGATTATAGGGGGCGATATTTCAGTTGGCAAATTGCTGCTTGACGCTTGTTTAGTGAAGTGGCTGAGAGAGGGTATGCGCGTGGCGGCGGGCGCGCGCGCTGGGCGCAAGAGCTGCGCTTGGCAACCACGCAGCATGGCGCTGCGCCGAGGCGGCGTGTGTGTGTTTGAATCGGCGCTGACCTATGATTGACACACATTTTTAGGTGTGTTATATTCTCGTGCAGCTATAGCAACTGTGTTGTATTGTGGTACACCGTGGTGTCCCTGCCTAGCGTCTGCAAACGCGATGTCTCACGGCCCTCCTCGCGCAGGAGGGTCGTCTTTTTTGTAGGGCAAAGCGCCAATTTGTTCTACTATTTTGAAAAGGAGGAACCCATGCAAGCGAATTGTCCAGAATGCGATGCCGCGCTCAAGTTGGACAAGCCGATGAAAGGTGAAATCGTCGTCTGTCCCGATTGCGGCATCGAACTGGAGGTTGTTGGTCTCGACCCGTTGCAGCTCGACCTAGCGCCCGCAGAAGAAGAAGATTGGGGCGAATAGAATGTGTCAGGGGTTGAGGTATCAAGCGTCAAAGATAAGCGCATGACACCTTGACACGTGGCAGCCGACTCTTTTACGAGGAGATTAAATGAAGGTTGGGGTTTTGTACTCGCGCGTGCGAGTGGAAGAGAAGTTGTTGTTCGATGAACTCGATAGGCGCGGTGTGGCGTACGACAAAATTGATGACCGTGAAGCCATCTTTGAGTTGAACGACCCGACGCCCTGGCAAAAGTATGACGTGCTGTTGGAGCGCTGCATCAATCACAGTCGCGCGCTCTATGCGATGAAAATTTTGAACGATTGGGGCATCCCCACCGTGAACACTGCGCAGGTGGCGGATGTGTGCGGTAACAAGCTTGTCACGTCGTCGCATTTGGTGAAGGCAGGCGTGCCGACGACGCGCATCAAGGTCGCGTTCACGCCCGAATCGGCGCTGCAAGCCATCGAAGCGCTCGGCTATCCGGTGGTGCTGAAGCCTGCGATTGGCTCGTGGGGGCGGCTCTTATCGAAGATCAATGACCGCGATTCTGCCGAAGCCGTGTTGGAACACAAAGAAGTGTTAGGCTCATACCATCACTCGATTTTCTACATTCAAGAATACATCCGCAAGCCCAAGCGTGATATTCGCGCCTTTGTGGTCGGCGACCGCTGCATCGCCGCGATTTATCGTGAAGCGGAGCATTGGATCACGAACACGGCGCGCGGCGGCAAGGCGTCGGGCTGTCCCGTGACGGACGAGCTCAACGACATCTGCGTGCGCGCGTCCCACGCGGTGGGCGGCGGCATCACAGGCGTGGACTTGCTCGAAGACCCTGAGCGTGGCTACCTCGTCAACGAAGTCAATTATACGATTGAGTTCCGCAACTCGATTACAACGACGGGCGTGAACATTCCGGAAAAAGTGATTGACTACCTGTTGGCGGTGGGCGAGCGGCGGATCAAGGTGCTGGGATGAGTATGCTAACAGTCAGCATCATCGGCGGTTCGGGTTACGCGGGCGGCGAGCTTATCCGTTTGTTGTTGACGCATCCGCACGTGACCATCCGGCAGGTCACATCGGAGTCGCACGTTGGCGAATATGTCTATCAGACGCATCCCAACTTGCGCAAGCAGACGACGCTGCAATTCACAGCGCTCGACCAAGTGCAACCGTGTGATGTATTGTTCGTCGGTCTGCCGCATGGCGAAACGCAGAAGCGCATCGAATGGTTGGCGCAGCTCGCGCCGAAGCTCATTGACCTCTCGGCGGACTTTCGCTTGAAAGACCCTGCGCGCTATCGGCAATGGTATCACGAGCCACATGCCGCCGTTGGTTGGTTAGAAAAGTTTGTGTATGGTTTGCCTGAACTGCATCGCGAGGCGATGAGGTCCGCAAGTTACATCAGCGGCGTCGGCTGCAACGCGACCGCGAGCATCTTCGCGCTGTTGCCGTTGCAGCGCGCCAACTTGATTGAGACCAGCAAGCCCATCATCGTGGACCTCAAAGTGGGTTCAAGCGAAGGCGGCAACTCACCATCACTCTCATCGCATCACCCAGAACGCAGCGGCAGCGTGCGCGCCTTTGCGCCGACAAGCCATCGCCACACGGCGGAAATCATTCAAGAGCTCGGCTTAGAGAACGTGCATCTCTCGATTACGGCGGTCGAGCTTGTGCGCGGCGTGGGGGCGACGGCGCACGTGTGGCTAAAGAGCGGCGTTGCCGAAAAAGATTTGTGGAAAGCGTATCGCGCCGTAGCGAAAGATGAGCCATTCGTGCGCATCGTCAAAGACAAAACCGGCATCCATCGCTACCCTGATCCGAAAATTCTGGCAGGCACGAATTATGTGGACCTTGGCTTCGAGCTAGAAGAATCAACAGGTCGAGCTGTTTCGCTTTGCGCGCTCGACAATCTGGTGAAGGGCGCGGCAGGCAGCGCGGTGCAGGCGATGAATTTGATGTGCGGTTTTGCGGAGACGACGGCGTTGGAGTTTAGTGGATTGCATCCGATCTAATAGGCATTGCGTCGTTGAATCGCGAAGATATGAAGTGCGCGAAGAGGCTTTTGTTTTTCTTCGCGCTCGCCTGCTTTCTTGGGAGGGGCGCCTCTGCGCGGTGAAATAATCCCAACGGCGTAATGCCTATCTAAGTAATCGTTCGCAGTACACAATGAGCAACACCCCGAGCACAACCGATTCAGACGCAGCGTTGCGTGACCCACTGACGAGCGCCTATTCGAGAGTCTCGATGGCGCAACGCTTACAGGAGGAAGTTGAGCGGGCTTTCCGTTATGGCGAGTCATTATCCCTGCTTGTCCTCGACCTCGATCACTTCAAGAGTGTGAACGACGCCTTCGGACACACGCGCGGCGACGAAGTGTTGATTGAGTTCGTGGCGCGTGTGCAAGCATTGACGCGCGCTTCGGATGTGTTGTTCCGTCTAGGCGGCGATGAGTTTGTATTGTTGTTGCCCAACACGCCCGAAGATCACGCACTCGCGCTTGCGCGTCGTCTCTTGGCGAAGATTCAAGCGACAACGTTTGCGGGTGAGCCGCCGCTATCCTTGTCGTTGAGTATCGGCGTCGCCACGTTGCCCGCCGACGCGTTTAACGCGTCGATGCTCTTTGAGAAAGCGGATGCGCGCGCCAACGATGCGAAACGACGCGGACGCGCGCAAGTGGTCGGCGCCGATGAAACACTGCCGAATGCGTCGCCATTTGTCGAAACGTCCCGCTTGATTGAGCGTGAACATGCGATGGCGACATTGTATCAATTCCTCGATGCCTTGCCCATACACCGCCGCGGCATGTTGCTCGTTCACGGCGCGTATGGTGCGGGCCGCTCGCGTTTTCTGACCGAGCTAAACAAGCTCGCGCGTCTGCGTGGCTACGATGTGATTGAGCTGCGGGGACAAGCTGCCTTGCGCGCCCAACCGTACGGCGTGCTGACCGTCGCTACCCATAGCGATTATGGCTTGCCGTGGTCAACGCCCGACGGACTTGCCTGGGCGCAGACGCTGCCGCAGCGTGTCGCTGAACGTGGCAAGCAAGGCCTTGTGTTCAGCGTGGATGATTGGTCTGAAGTGGACGTAGCGACGCTAGAGCTGTTAGATGAATTGTTGCACGCGTCGGAGCTGCCGGTCCTAGCCGTTGCGTGCGTCACCGATCAGTCAAGCTCATGGCGCTTAATCTCATTACCCCCGCCATTGCATTTGACGGTTGAATTGCAAGGCTTCTCGTTGGATGGTGTGCGGGTTTGGTTGCGCAGCGTGCTGCAATGGGAAGCGCCATCCGAATTTCGTGAATGGCTGCTGCACGAGACCGATGGCTTACCGGTGTTGCTGCACCAAGCCATCTCACAGCTCATCGCGCAAGGTCTGTTAGCCAAGCTGGAGGGACGTTGGCAACTCAACCCCGTTTACGCAGACATACAATTAAACCTCAAGCCGCCGACGCCCCGACCAACAACCCCGAACAATTTGCCCATTCTCTTCACGAGCTTCGTCGGCCGCGAGCGCGAAATCGTCGAAGTCGCGCTGCGGTTGACGCGCCATCGTTTGGTGACGCTACACGGGCCCGGCGGCGCAGGCAAAACGCGCTTGGCGTTGGAAGCGGCGACGCGTCTGTTGTCGGAGTTTCCCGATGGCGTCTATTTCGTAGCGCTCGCAGCCGTCACCGCGCCTGAGTTGGTGCTGCAGACGTTGGCGCATACGTTAGGTGTCGTCGAGGTAGCGGGCGAAGCATGTCTCGATACCCTGACACGCTCGCTGCAAGGCAAACGGCTCTTGGCGCTGCTCGATAATTTTGAGCAAGTGAGCGAAGCCGCCTCGCACATCACGGCGCTGCTGACCGCGTTGCCACAGCTCACCATCTTGGTGACGAGTCGCAGCCGTTTGCGTATCGCGGACGAACATGTCTTTGCGGTTCCACCGCTGCCCTTGCCCAGTTTCATCCCGTCGCGTTTTTCGGCGGCGCGACTGATGCAGTATGCCGGTGTGCGACTGTTCGTCGAACGCGCGCGCGCAGCCAAACCGAATTTCACCATTACCACCGACAATGCCGCGGCTGTCATCGGCATTGGCGCGCGGTTGGATGGCTTACCTTTAGCGTTGGAACTGGCGGCGGCGCGTGTGCGTTTGTTGTCGCCCGACGAAATTCTCGCGCGACTGGCGCACAGTTTGACGTTGTTGACGGGCGGGGCCATCGAAATGCATCCGCATCAACGCACCTTGCGCGCCACGCTCGACTGGAGCTATGGGTTGTTGTCGCCGTGGGAGCAACGGTTGTTCGCGCAATTAGCCATCTTCAATGGAAGCTTCACCGCTCAAGCCGCCGAAGTGGTGTGTCAGCTGGACGCTCAACCGCCGCTGTCCGTGTTGGATGCGCTGGCGTCGCTCATGGATCAAAATCTGATTCGGATGGCTGAGGGTGTAGAGTCTGAACCGCGCTTGACGATGTTACACGTCATTCGTGAATACGCGCTAGAACATTTGCACCGCAGCGGCGCCGCGGCGCTATTGCATCAACGTCATGCGGACTTTTATATCCGTTGGACGATGCGCGCGGAGCCAGAGTTATTTGGCGCGCAGAGTCACGTGTGGTTGGAACGCATCGAACAAGAGCATGACAATGTGCGCGCTGCGTTGCGTTGGCTGCTGGACCATCAGCAAGCAGAGCAGGCAGGGCGCATCGGCGGCGTGTTAGCGCGCTTTTGGGATGCGCGTGGTTATAGTAGTGAAGGGCGACAATGGTTGACGTTGATTTTGGACGCTGCCGCAGATCTGAGCGATGTCGTGCGCGCCCAGACGCTATACGCGTCGGGATGGTTAGCGCTGCGCCAGGGCGATTATGCGGTTGCCACACCAGCATTTGAAGAAAGCCTGCGCTTGTTTCGCTCGTTAAAAGAGCCATTGGGTATCGCTAAGGCATTACACGGTTTGGGCGGCGTCGCTTTAGAATTGGCAGACTATCCACGCGCTCAACCGTATTTTGAGGAAAGCCTCGCGTTGCGCCGCGCGGCGAATGACCTATGGGCTATTTCTAATAGCTTGCTCAGTCTAGGTAAATTGGCGCGCAATCAAGGCGACTATGCGCGGGCGATTGTGTTGTTAGAGGAGAGTTTGGCGCTGGGGCGTCAAGTCGGTGAGCGCAGCAGCATCGCCTTTGCGTTGCGTAGTTTGGGGCGCACGTTGAGCTTGCAAGGCGATTGGCAACGCGCTGCGGCGATGCACCGCGAAAGTTTGCGCTTGACTCACGAGCTCAATCATAAGATTGGCATGATCGAAGCGCTGGACGGCATCGCGGAAGTCGCCGTGACGTTGGGACAATGGCCGCGCGCGGCGCGTTTGTATGGCGCGGCGGAAGCGATACGCCATGCGATTGGCGCGCCCATCCCACCCGTAAGCAAACCCATCTATGAAGAGTATTGGGGCAAAGTGCGCGCGGCGTTGGACGCCCAAACATTTCAAAGGGAATGGGAGACTGGACGCATGATGACGTTGGAGCAAGTCGTCAGCTATGCCTTGGAGCAAAAATGATCGTCGTCAAAATTGGCGGCTCGCGCGGCATCAACCTGGATGCGGTTTGCGCGGATGCCGCAGCGCTCATTAAAACAGGACAGCCGTTGGTGATCGTGCATGGCGCGGGCAAAGATGCCGATGAGTTGGGCGAGCAGCTTGGACATCCTGCGCGGCATGTCACCTCGCCGCAAGGCTTCACTTCGCGTTACACGGATCGGCAAACGCTCGAAATTTTTGCGATGGCTGCGATGGGCAAAATCAACACCTTTCTCTGCGAGCGCTTGCAGAAACTCGGCGTCAACGCCATCGGCTTGAGCGGCGTCAGTGGGCGTGTCATCGCAGGCGCGCGCAAAGATTCCATCCGCATCGTTGAGGGCGGCAAGCAGCGCATCTTGCGCGACGATTACACGGGCCGCGTTGAGCAGGTGAACGCGGATTTGTTGCGGATGTTGTTGGGCGCGGGGTATCTGCCCGTCATCGCGCCGCTTGCCATCAGTTATCAAGGCGATGCGATCAATGTGGATGGCGATAGAGCCGCCGCGCTGATTACGGGCGCGCTCGGCGCAGAGCAGCTTATCATCCTCACCAACGTGGTCGGCTTGATGCGAAATTTTCCTGATGAGTCGTCGCTGATCACACGCATGGACAAACACAAAGTTGAAGCGAGCATTGACTTTGCAGAGGGACGCATGAAGAAAAAAGTTTTAGGGGCGAGCGAGGCGCTGGGCTTGGGCGTGCAGCGGGTGGTGTTTGCGGATGG
>CAZDYP010000208.1:0-6858 GCA_964509505.1 uncultured Anaerolineae bacterium
CCATATTGCCCAACTATGCCGACCATTCAGGCTCAGGCCATCCCGCCGAAATTTTTGCGGCGTTCTTCGGCATCTTTCTCGATCAGCAATGGGGCTGGTTGAACCATGCGCCCATCTATGTATTGGCGCTGGCCGCACTCGTTTATTTCAGATTTCAGATTTCAGATTTCAGATTGAAAGAAAATTCTGCAGTACTCAATCTGCAATCTGCGATCTCAAATCTGAAATTGAAATGGCTGGCGCTCATTACATTGCCCTACTTCATCCTCATCGTGCAATATCGCTTCTGGTGGGGCGAGTGGTGCCCGCCGGCGCGCTACCTCACGCCGATTCTGCCGTTACTCGTAGGTCCCTTGGCGTTGGCGGTGACGCACATCCACACGGCGCGCTTCAAAACGATTTTCATCGTGTTGACGGTGTGGGGTTGGGGTGTGGCGCTCATGTTCGCGGCGAACGGTAAACTGATGTACAACCACCCCCTAGGCAAAAGCGCGTTACTCGTCGCGTTGAGTGACTGGCTGCCCATTGATCTGACGCGCTTCGAGCCGTCGTTCATCATGATGTTCTTGAACGATTTCGACGTGCCGCTATGGATTGCGACGCAAACGGTGTTGACCATCGCGTGGTTAGTCGGGCTGCTGGGCGTCGCGGCGTTGGCATTAGGCTGGTCGTGGTCGCCACGCAACACTTTGACGCCCACGCGCAATTTCCCTATAATCCGCGCAACTTCAACCCCAGAGGAGTAACTGATGGCGAGCGTAACCTATGATCATGTGCTGAAGCAATTCAAAGGACGCGGTAAAGAAGGCCTCGTAACCGCTGTCAACGATTTGAGCATCGAAGTCAAAGACCAAGAATTTCTCGTGCTGGTGGGCCCGTCGGGCTGTGGCAAGACAACGGCCTTGCGCCTGTTGGCAGGTCTGGAAGAAATCACGGGCGGCAACATCATGATTGGCGACCGTATCGTGAACGATGTCGCGCCAAAAGACCGTGACATTGCGATGGTGTTCCAATCGTATGCGCTCTATCCTCACATGAGCGTCTATGACAACATGGCGTTTGGCTTGAAGCTTCGCAAGACGCCAAAGCAACAAATCGAGCAGCGTGTGAAGGAAGCCGCCGACATTCTTGAAATCGGCCATCTGTTGCAGCGCAAGCCGAAAGAATTGTCAGGCGGTCAGCGACAGCGCGTCGCGCTCGGTCGCGCCATCGTGCGTCATCCGCAAGTGTTCCTCATGGACGAGCCGCTCTCCAACCTCGACGCGAAGTTGCGCGTGCAGACGCGCGCCGAGCTCATCAAATTGCATCGGCGGCTTGGCACGACATTCATCTATGTTACGCATGATCAAGTAGAAGCCATGACGATGGGCACGCGCATCGCCGTGATGAATCAAGGCGTGTTGCAACAATGCGACACACCGCAGACGCTCTACGATCATCCCGCCAACATGTTCGTCGCGGGTTTCATCGGCTCGCCTGCGATGAATTTCCTCGACGCGACGCTCGTCAAGCAAGATTCCAAATTGCTGGTGGATGGCGGCGCGTTCCGACTCGAAGTGCCTGAGTCAAAGAAGAACGCGCTGGCAGCGTATGCAGGTAAGCAAGTGAAGTTCGGCATTCGCCCCGAAGATATTCACGACCGCGCGTATGCGCCCATCGGCATCACCGCCGCCCATGTGCCAGCGCAGGTGGATGTGACTGAGTTGATGGGCAATGAAATCATCGTGAACCTGCAAATCGGCAAACACTCTGTCATCGCGCGTGTTGACCCACGCACCAAAGCGCGCATTGGCGAGCAGCTCGACTTGGCGTTGAACATGGACAACATGCACATCTTCGACCCTCAGAGCGAGAAGGCGTTGACGTGAAGCGTGAAATGTAACCGGTAGAAAGTAAAAGGGCTGTGAGCAAAGAAACTCACAGCCCTTTTTGTGTGACTGCTCACTATTCACGCTCGCTCATCTCAAGAAAAAATGCGCCTGTGTGGAGTGCGCGCTCTCGATGTGGTTCGTCGCGCATGGCGGCGTTAGAGAACGCCTCCTCCGCGGAACGCGGAACCCCGTTCACTCCTTGATGGCGACGACGCGCAACCGCACATAATCCGCCGTCCACGCGCTATCACGATAACACACAGGGCGCAATTGTTGTTCCACACTTTGGATGATGGCTTCGCGTCGTTCACCCGCGATACCATGCAACACGGCATTGCCAAACATGTTCAACCAATTTCGCATCCCAGCGGCGCCCTTGTCGAGCAAGGTTGGGCGCGGAAAGAGGACGGCATTCACGACATGCAAGCCCGCCGCTTCCAACGTCGTCGCAAATGCGCCAATGCTCGGAAAGTTCCACGGGTTTCGCTCTTGCGCCCCTGCATAGCCAGCGGATTTCAGTGCGACATCGAGCGCAGCCATGATGAGTTCGATGTTGCCTTTGCCGCCCAACTCACACACGAAACGTCCGCCCGCCTTGAGCGCGCGCGACACACAGGCTGCAACTTGGTCATGCTCATGGACCCAATGCAACACCGCGCTGGAAAAGATGGCGTCGAAGGGTTCGTCAAAATGGAATGAGCGCGCGTCCATCTGCTCGAAGCGCAAACGCGGAAAATTTTTGCGCGCCTGCTCGACCATACCCGATGCGCTGTCAATGCCGATGACTTCCGCGCCCGCCTCGGCGATTTGTTGGGTGAGTTGCCCCGTGCCGCAGCCGATGTCGAGGAGGCGCTCACCGCGTTGGGGCGCGAGCAAATCCAACAAGCCTTGTCCATGTTTCCAGATGTAAGCGTGATTTTGATTGTAGGCGGCAGCGTCCCATTGTTGCTGGCGAGTGGGAGAGGTCATGTTCGTTTACCGTCCTTGCATGATGGCAAAGGTGCCTGTCGTTTTGGCGACCACGCGGTTATCGTTTTTCAGTTCGGCTTCCAGAAACGCGAAGCGTTTGGTCTTGTGTGTGACGATAGCATCGCATACCACCGCACCCTCGCGTACGGGCGCGAAGTATGAGATTTTGATTTCGATGGTCGCGCACATTTCGTTTTCGTCCATGACTGCATAGAGCGCCGACGCCATACACACATCGGCGAGCGTGTATAAGACGCCGCCGTGCAACACTTTGTAGGGGTTCATCAGCGCGTCGCTCACGACGAGCGTGCATTGGCTACGACCATGTTCGCTCAACACCACCTGCAAGCCGACGAGGTCGGCAAAAGGGTTGAACCCTTTGACGTTACGGGGAACTTGTTTGGGCATGATGCTCCTCGATGATGTTGATTTCGGACGCGGTTAATTCATAGAGCGCGTACACGGCGTGGTCAATCTCGACATCCAACTCGTCAATGCGTCGCTTGAGCGCGTGGCGCTCGTCGCTCTTGGCGCGTTCCGCTTCAGCATGGTCACGTTGCAATGGCAACATCTCCGTGACAAGTGCAGCGATATGATCGTGTTGTTGCTGCTCGACGAAGTTGGAGAAGTTGATACGGCGGATGGGCAATTGGCGCACGTTGTCGGGATAGACGTGTAAGCCGCCACCGATTGCCGTCTTGAAAATAAAGTTGAGTAGCGATGAATTGAGCAGGCCGAGCAGATAATGAAGCGAATAGTTTTGCGACAGTTCAATCCCTACGGGCGTCCACGTCAATTTGCGGGCCTTGATTTTCTGGAGGTTGCTCTTCAACGTCAAGCACACGACCGAGTAATCCGCGTACAATTTGCGGTCATCAAACGCGGCGACTAAACCTCGCTGCCCGACGACATCGCGCACCATCAACTTGGGCGCATGAAACAGTTCGGGCAAGCCTGGCCTTCTAACGATTTTCGGATCGTACTCCAGCCAGCGCCCCCCATAGCGAATCGCGTAGCGAGCAATCTCGCGTGCTTCGATGAATCGTTTGCACTTCGCGTTCTTTTTGCGGTTGAAGATATAAGCATCTTTCTTCTTGTCTTCCACTTCGCTGTGCGCGGCCACGCTATAACTGACGTAGCACAGCGCTCCAAGCGAAAGCGATGCCCGTTGCACTTTTTCGATGATGGCTTGACGTGGCGCGGTGAGTTCAGGCCGAATGCGTGCTTCCGAATCGCTTAAGACGACGTGTGTGGGCAACACATTTTGTGTTTTTCGCTCCCATGATTGGATAGGAATAGTGGTTGAAGGCGCACCTTTACGAACCACAACCACAATGTTGGTCACCGTAGCATCCTCAAAAACTTTCACGCCCTGAAAGTCGGTGATGTCCGCAATTTCCGCGTTTTGCAGGAAATGTTTGCGTGATAATTGCGCGTAAGTTTCGGTTAAATATGGGCGTGGGATAATGAAGCCCATCAATCCACCCACACGCAACACCTCGAAAGCGCGCGCGAGAAACGCGATGTAGATGTCGGCGTTAGGCGTGAAGGTCGGAAAAGATTGCAGTAGATACGCTTTATACTTTGAGTCCAAACTTCGCCCGCGCATGTACGGTGGATTGCCGACGACTACATCGAATCCGCCGCTTTGCATGACTTTGGCAAATTCCACGCGCCAATTGAACGGTTTTTGTTTCTGCCAACTTCGCCCGAAGGCGGCTTTCAACTCATCAGGTGTGCCTGCGATGAGGCTGTCACCCCCGCGCACATTGTGCATCATTGGAATCAGGTTGCGTGTGCGTAACACCTTGAGCGCGAGGTTCAGTTTGGCGACGGCGACGGCTTGTTCGTCTTTGTCCACGCCATAAATGCACTGCGTCAAAATTTCCATACGTCGTGCGTGGTCTGCGCCGTCTTCGCGCGCGCCATTCGCTTGTCCGCGCGTGTGCGCCACGAAACGATCCAGCACGTCGAAGGCTTCGATGAGGAATGACCCGCTGCCACACGCCATATCCAACACACGCGATGGCTGTGGCGCGTCGTAGCCATGCTCTGACAGATGACGCCCTAGAGTTTGTTGAACAATGTGCTTGACGACGAAGGTCGGTGTGTAATAGATGCCTTGCGTTTTGCGCTTGGCGCTCGTGTCGGCGGCTGGCGTCGCAATCTGTCCCAGATATTGCTCGTACACGGTGCCAAGCACATCCGCATCAATCGCGTTGAAGTTATAGCGTACATAGCCGCCGCGTTTTTCGTGCAAGCCTTCGATGAGCTGCCGCATGGGTTCTGGCTCGTAGTCGAGTTGCTCGGAAAAATGTTCCGTGAACAAATCGAAGTTATAGGTTGTGTCTAATTCGCGGGAGAGTTGCGTCAACGCGTGCGGCAGCTGTCCCATGCGCTTGCGGTCGGCGAGCTCGCGCAACAATGGCAGCAAGCGCGGCGGCTCGGCTTCGCGGTCTTCGGCGGTGCGGATGAAAATGAGGCGGTTGAGGATACGCAACACGGCTTCGTCAATTTGCACTGGCGCGTATGCCTGGTTGTAGGCGCGCAAATGGCGGACGAGCTGCGTGCGCCACACCTTCAAATCCGCAAACAACAATTCGGTGACAGGCTCTTTGTGCGCCTTCTTGCCGACTTGTTCGGCTTCGCGGTCAAGTCGTCGTTGCTGCGTCTCCGTGCGCGAAAGCCACGACAGACGTTCGATGTCTGTGAGGTAGGTGTCCACGTTGAAGCGAATGAACGCCGCGCGCAACGGGTTCTCTTCTTTCCATTCGGCGTTGAACACGATGAGCTCGCGGAAGTTTGAGAGCACTGCCCACGTCACGCCTTTTGTCCAGGCATAATCAATCGCTTGACGGATCCAGCGCGGGTCAGTGAGGTCTTCGTCGAGGCGTTTCGTTTCGAGGAAGAAGCGTGGGATGCCATCGAGCCGAAACGCATAGTCAACCCAGCCGCGCGAGACTTTGGTTTCGGCGCTGACCTCGGCGGCACTCTCAATATCCCATTCAAGCGCGCGAAACAATGGCAAGATGAAGTCCTTGCGTGTATCCGCCTCGTTATAGTTGTGGCGTTCAGAGGGGGATAGCGTCTTGAATTTTTGGACGAGGCTGGCGATTTGGGTGTAAGCATTGTGAGATGTGGTCATAGGCGTTTAGTGAAACTCTGCAATTACTTCAATCGAGCCGACGATATTTTGATTGAACTCTGCAAGCTCTTCAGCAGGAATCCAATATTCTTGATGCACTGCACTGCCAACGGTCTTGATTTCGTAGCGCGATAGAAAATCGGCGCGCACCTGAAAGCGTGTGACGTAGCCAACGTAACCTGACGCTGCATCCCTCGTATTCCAATCGCGCGCAATCTGTGTCGCATATTCTTCGTTCAACACAGGATAGAATATGGGTTGATGCGGTAGGCGCGGCGGAAACGCGTGATAGTTGCTGTCGCAGATGAGATCAAGTTCTTTTTGCCCAACGGGGCGGTAGAGGGTGATTATTTCTGTTGTCATATTTCCGCTAATTTCCCTTATCTCCCATTGCTCACTGCTTCTATCCGATCCAGCTTCCTCCGATTCACCTGCCACCCCACCCACTGATATGGAATCGAAAGCGCGCGTTTGAAATGCGTGGGGCGCAACGTCGTCGGCTTGCGCATCGCGTCGCCCACCGCAAGCAGCGCGCGCCTCATGCGAAACTCACGATGCACGACGGTGTGCAGTGTGCGATAAAACGCTTGGGGGAAGGGGCCATGATACAGCATCGCCAAATCGTTGGAGTCCACCCAGTTCGTCTTCTCGCCCAGTTCCAGTTTCACGCGCTCGTAAAACTTCGTGCCGGGCAACGGATACGACACCGAAATGCCTACGTCATCGGGCATCGTCTCGCGCACCATCTTCAGCGTCAACTCGACATCGGCGCGTGTCTCGCCTGGATAACCGAATTGCAAGAAGAAGCCGACCTTGATGCCTGCCGCTTGCAACAGTCGCGTCGCCTCGTAAATCTCTTGTACCGTCGTGCCT
>CAZDYP010000208.1:6868-7564 GCA_964509505.1 uncultured Anaerolineae bacterium
CTGCACGCGTTCGACATTTACCTCGCGGCGCATCGCGTCCAAAATTTTTTGCGACCCCGACTCCGCGCCCATCCAGACGGTGTGGCATTTGGCGGCCACAAGCGCCGCTACTACGGAAGGTTTCACGAGGTCAGCGCGCAACAAACACTTGAACGGCACGGCGCAAGCGTGTTGTGCGACAAGCTCTGCGAAGCGTTCCAACCAACGCGGCTTCAAGCCGAGTATATCGTCCGCGAACCAGATGTGGTCGGGCTGAAAATTTTCTTTGAGCCACTTCAATTCCGCGACGACGTTCGCTGGCGAACGCGAATTGTAGCGTTGTCCCCAAATCGGCTTCGCGCACCAATTGCAATGATAGGGACAGCCGCGCGTCGTGACCATGTTCATCGAGTAGTAGCCATGTCGCTCACGCCAGATTTTTTGATAGCGCGGAATGTCAACGAGATCCCATGCAGGGAAAGGGAGATCATCGAGCTGCGTGATGTCGGGACGGCGTGAAGGGTGAAGCGTGAAAGGCGAGGCGAGGCCGATGATAGATGCGAGGGGTTTGGGCGAGCGCCTTTCCAACGAATCCAACAATTCGCCCAGCGTCTCCTCGCCCTCGCCAATCAACACGTAGTCTGCGCCATGCTCAAAGTATTTGGCGTAATGGTCAGTGGCATCTGCGCCGCAGACGACGACTGTGCAACCGCGCGC
>CAZDYP010000209.1:0-7546 GCA_964509505.1 uncultured Anaerolineae bacterium
CTAAAAAGGCCGTCCTAACAGTTGCACAACGAACGGATGTTGGGATGATGGCTTTAGCGGAAGGTAAAGAATCTCTCAATCTAAATTCCGCTACTCAAACCAACCGCGTGCCTGTTGTATGGTCACGTGGTTATGATGGTACTGGGACAAATGTTGCTATCCTTGAATCCGACATCGTAGATTTTACGGCTAATTCCAATGAATGTCCGAGTAGTACCAATCCCAATAATTGCTTTCGTAATCCTGGGCCAATCCTTTCAACGGGAAATCCTTCTGAAGGAGATCATGCCACATTGGTAGCCAGTGTTGTGGGCAGTAACCATCCCACCTATAAAGGCATGGCACCTGGAGTAAGAATCATCAGTGCTACATCTCAAGGCACAAAACAAGGCGCTATTGACGGACTTGTTTGGGCTATTGATCAGGCCGGAGCTCACGTGGTTAACTATAGCGCCGGTTTTTGTACAGGCCCAAATGGTATGGACATCATTGACCGAGCCTTTGACTATTATGCCCGTCTAAAAGCTAGACTTCTAGTGGTTGCGTCAGGAAACTCAAACTGTCCAACTTTTGCCGACTATGTGGTTTCCCCAGGCAAGGCTTGGAATGTGCTTACAGTTGGCGCCTACAATGACCAAAGTAATGCTGATTGGCCAGATGATGTTATGTCTTCCTTTTCTAGCTGGAGGAATCCTAACACTTCTTATGGCGCGTTAGAGAAACCAGAAATAGTCGCCGTAGGCGAAAACGTCGTGGGCATCGGGTTAAATGGCAACCTGATCACTAACTACAATCTCAACTCTGGCACTAGCTTTGCCGCTCCTCAAGTGTCTGGATTAGCGGCATTATTGATTCACCGCACTTCGTATCTATCAGGGCGCCCTGAATCTTTGCGTGCCATCATCATCGCCTCAGCAAACCATAATATTGAAGGCACTACAGGGATTCCGGGAGGCACAGATTTGAGGGATGGAGCAGGCGGCATCAATGCTGCCTTTGCAGACACCGTTGCTTCTACCTATGCCTCTTCTACATGCAACAGCTCATGTTGGTGGTACGAGGTGATTTATCCTGCCGTTTTCGATGCCTATGGCTATCGCTACTATAACTTCAATGCAAATGCAGGAGACCGTATTCGGGTAGCGATTGCCTGGGATTCTCAGGTAGATTGCCCTAGCACCGGTAGCTGCTCCTATGATCGCTTGGATACCGACTTGAATTTTGGCATTATGGATGCCAATTACAATTTCCTATCAGGTGCATGGGCTGCTTCATATGCTAACAGCTACGAGCTCTTGCCAGCCAATGGAGAGTTCGTCATTCCCACAACAGGCCTCTATCGTATTGCGGTTCACAAAGCTAGATTCGATGAAATCGTAAACTTTTTGGGCATTGCTTTGTCCAAAACCTACAACATTCATCTCCCCTTAGTCATAAGGTAGAAATTTGAGACAGCCGTTATTCTCAAAGTGGCTGTTGGCTATGGAATCTAATTTGTCCAATCCACAAACCTCTGAGCAATTACCCCTACACACATCACTCAGTGCGTCCACAAACTGGAATGTCACCATACTCAGCGCATTGGCGATGCTGCTGATCGGCATCACGTTGGGCTACACTGCGCGCCCCATGCTCGACCCTGCGCCTGCGCCAACACCCGTGGTCATCGTCGTCACACCTGCGCCTAACACAGATGCCAATGCCGCCGCAGCGCTCACGCCGACGACCAAACGAGCCACGCTTCTTGACGCGGTCATCGCGCAGACACGGCACTTCAAAGGCAACACCAATGCGCCCGTGACCATCATCGAGTTTGGCGACTTTCAATGACCATACTGCGGGCAATTTGCCACTGGCGCGGCGCGTCAGATTGACGAAGTGTATGTGAAGACAGGTATCGTGCGGATAGGCTATCAGCATTTCGCGTTTCTCGGCGACGAATCATTTTGGGCGGCGCAAGCGAGCGAATGCGCGGCAGAACAAGGCAAGTTTTGGACATATCACGATTACCTCTACGAGCATCAAAACGGCGAGAACCGCGGCGCGTTCAACAAGGACAATCTCAAAAAATTCGCGTTAGCGCTCAAGCTCGACGCCAACCAATTCAACGCATGTTTTGACAGCAACAAATACGAAACCATTGTGACGAGCGAAGTGCTCTCGGCGCAATCGCTCGGCGTACGTAGCACGCCCTCGTTCCTCATCAATCAACGTCCCATCGCAGGCGCATTGCCCTTCGATATGTTTCGGCAATTGATTGAAGCAGAACGCAAGAAGTAAACAGTATGGAGTATCCAGTAGTCAGTATCCAGCCCGACCCCAGCTCACCGACTACTGACTACTGATTACTGACTACTGACTACTGAATTCTGGATACTCACCATGTTTAACGGACTCGGACTCCATCTCGGCAATCTCTCGCGTTTATCGCGCGCCAAGACGCGCTCCATCAGCCCCGAAAATTTTGACGGCGCCAAAGGGCAAGGCGGCATGGCGACCGAAGGCACAGGCGCGAATGCCGCGCGCGACCTCGGACAAGGCTGGAAAATTTCGCCTTCGATTCGCATTCTACCCAACGAAACGCGCACGCTCGCAGACATCAAGGACGCGGGCGCGATTCAACATATCTGGATGACGCCCACAGGTAACTGGCGTTACTGCATTCTCCGCATCTATTGGGACGACCAAGAGACGCCCTCGGTCGAATGTCCCGTCGGCGATTTTTTCGCGTCGGCGTACGGCAAGTACGCGCAAATCAGTTCGCTCGCCGTGTGCGTCAATCCGCGCAGTGGTTTAAACTCGTATTGGGAGATGCCGTTCCGCAAACGCTGCCGCATCACGTTCACGAACTTGGGCGATGAGCAGATGACACTCTACTACCAAATCACGTACGCGTTGACCGAGGTGCCTGATGACGCGGCGTATTTCCACGCGCAGTTCCGCCGTGTGAACCCATTGCCCTACAAAGACGTTTATACGATTGTGGATGGCATCAAAGGTCATGGGCATTACGTCGGTACGTACATAGCGTGGGGTGTGAACAACAATGGTTGGTGGGGTGAGGGCGAAATCAAGTTTTACATGGATGGCGACCAAGAGTTTCCGACCATTTGCGGCACAGGCACGGAAGATTATTTCTGTGGCTCGTACGATTGGGATTTGGGCAAGGAGAACGGTGGTTACCGTGAACACACGACGCCGTATGCAGGCTTGTCGCAGGTCTTGCGCCCAGACGGTTTGTATCAATCGCAGACGCGCTTCAGCATGTATCGCTGGCACATCATGGACCCGATTCGCTTCGAGCAAGACCTGCGCGTGACGATTCAAGCGTTGGGCTGGCGCACTGACCGCCGCTACCTGCCGTTGCAAGACGACATCGCCTCGGTAGCGTATTGGTATCAGACGTTGCCGACCGCGCCGTTCCCGAAGTTGCCCACCAGGGACGAGTTGGAAATCATTTAGTGAGTTTATGAAGAAGAAGGTCTTATCTGAAAGAACTAAAACCAATGATGATGAACTCTTGCCCGAATACAATTTCAGCGGCAAGAAAATCGTGCGAGGCAAACATTACGAAGCCCTGAAAGATGGCTACATTCGCCGGATTTACGAATCCGATGGGACGGTGACTGAACAATTCATCAAACCCAATGCGCCAAACATTGTGCTAGAGCCCGACGTGCGCGCATATTTTCCAACCTCAGAAGCCGTCAATCAGGCTTTGCGCGCGTTGATTACAGTGATTGAACAGACGCCGCACAAAGCAAAATCACGCACAACATCGCGTTAAGTCAAAAGTGGAAGAAGGAGAGGTGCTAGATGGAGGATACCAAAATTCTCAGTTATCGCATTTTGCTCCGCAAAGAGCCTGAAGGTGGTTATACTGTCATTGTGCCATCGTTGCCCGGCTGTGTGACATTCGGCGAGACGATTGAAGAAGCGCGCACAATGGCGCGCGAGGCGATTGAGCTCTATCTCGAAAGTTTGCGAGCGCATGGCGAAGAAATTCCCACGGAAGAAGAAATGCTCGAGTCTACTGTAATGGTGCCCGCCTATGGCTAAGTTGCCGTCGCTGACTCCGCAACAAGTGATCAAGCTTCTCGAAAAGAAGGGCTTTGTGTTGGATAGAAGCAAGGGCAGCCATCGTATGTATTACCACCCAGAGACAAAACGTAGAACAATGGTTGCTTTTCATCGCAAAGATTTGCCTAAGGGCACACTCAACGAAATCTTGCGTCAGGCTGGTATCAGCCCAGAGGAATTGCAAGATTTGTTTTAGGACATAATCTCTCAATCTCCTAACTCACCTGACGCAATGTCATTCCGAGGAGCGCGGTTTGCGACGAGAAATCTCAGGAGATTTCTCGCGCCGCGCTGCACAAAACGCTGACGCTCGGAATGACAATGGGTGCGTAACGTGAGATCCTAATCTCTTACGGAGTATCTCTATGTCCCTCGTCAACTATTCCACCGACAATGGCATCGCCACAATCGAATTGAACGCGCCGCCCGTCAACTCGTACAACCTCGACGTGTTGCGCGAACTCGATGCAGCGATTGTGCGCGCGCGTGAAGATGATAGCGTGTGGGTCATCGTCGTGCGCGGCGCAGGCGAGCGCTTCTTCTGCGCGGGCGCGGACGTGAAATTTTTCGAGACGGCGAATGCGCGCGCCCGCTACAACTTCGCGCTCTACGCCAACGAAGCCTTCAACCGTCTCGAATGGACGCCGAAGCTCACGCTGGCCGCGCTCAATGGCACGGCGTTGGGCGGCGGGTTGGAGCTCGCGCTGGCGTGCGATTTGCGTTTGGCAAAACGCGCAGAACGTGTATCATTCGGCTTGCCCGAATCGAATCTGGGCTTGTTGCCCGGCACAGGTGGCACGCAACGCCTACCCCGTCTCATTGGCAAAGCACGCGCATTGGAGATGATGGTGACAGGCGCGGCGTTCACACCCGACGAAGCCTTGACCCATGGCTTGGTCAACCGTGTGTTTGATGCGGCGACGTTCAACGACGACGTGACGAAGTACGCGCAACAGTTCTTGCCGCCGAACCGCGCGAGCAAAGCCGTCGGTGCCATCAAGCGCGCGGTGCAAACGGGTATGAACCTCTCGGTTGCCGATGGCATCGCCATCGAGCGCGAGCTGCTGCAACAGCTCTTCGAGAGTGAGGATGCAAACGAGGGTATCAAGGCGTTGTTGGAAAAGCGGAAGGCGAATTTCAAAGGCGAGTAAATTTTGGATTTTAGATTTTTGATTGCGTGCCACGTACCAAATCAAAAATCAGAAACGGCAAGCCGAAATCAAAAATTTGTGGAGGGGCTATGGCAAAAATGTGGATTGCAGGCGAGTGGCAGGTCTCGGCTAGCGGCGAAATGTATGATGTGTTGAATCCTGCAACGGGCGACAAAGTGGATAGCGTGCCGAAGGGCAATGCGGACGACGCGTGCCGCGCGATTGAGGCCGCCGAAGCCGCGTTGGGCGCGATGGCGGAGTCCACTGCGGAACAGCGTGGGCAGTGGCTCGAAAAGATGATCGAGCTGGTCAAGGCGAATCAAAAAGATTTGGCAGAGACGTTGACCCGCGAGCAAGGCAAACCGCTCGGCGAGGCGAACACCGAAATCGGTCACTTCCTGCATGGCCTACATTTCTACGCGGGACTGGCATCCAAGTATCGTGGCTCGTATGTGCCGTTGCCCGCACAGAACACCTATGGCATCGTGATGAAGCAGCCCATCGGCGTGTGCGTCGGCATCGTGCCATGGAATTTTCCGATTACGCTGATGGGCACGAAGGTCGGCCCCGCGATTGCGGCAGGCAACACCATCGTCGTCAAGCCCGCCAGCACGACGCCCTTGACGACGCTCAAGATTATTGCGCTGATGAGCGAGGCGGGCGCGCCAAAGGGTGCAATCAATTGCGTGACGGGCCCTGGCAGTGTCGTGGGTGAAGAGCTGATTAGCAACCCGAAAGTGCGCCGCGTCGCGTTTACGGGCGAATCGGGCACAGGACGACACATCGGCGAAGTGTGTGGGCGCATGTTGAAGCGCGTCACGCTTGAACTCGGCGGCAGTGACCCAATGGTGGTGTGTGATGACGCCGACCTCGACAAAGCGGCTTCGCTGGCGTCAGTCGGACGCTATTTCAACAATGGGCAGATGTGCTTAGGGGTGAAGCGTCTGTTCGTGTTTGATTCTGTGTATGAAGCGTTCATGGACAAGCTCACGCCGCGTGTGAAGCGACTCGCGCCCGGCGACCCGCTCGACCCGAAGACGCGCACAGGCGCGATGCACAATCGCGCGCAATGCGACGAGATTGCGGCGCAAGTCGAAGATGCGTTGGCGCGCGGCGCGAAGGCGATTGTCGGCGGACAGAAGTTGAGCGGCGGCATTTACGACAAAGGCAATTGGTTCGCGCCAACATTATTGACCAATGTGACTGAGGATTCGCGGATGGTGACCGAAGAAACATTTGGTCCTGCCCTGCCTGTGTTCCGCGTCAAAGACCTGGACGAAGCCATCGAAAAAGCGAACCATACCGCCTATGGCCTTGGGTCTTCGATCTGGACAAGCAACTTGCAGAAGGCGTACAAATTTGCCGACAAAGTGCAAGCGGGCAATGTCTGGGTGAACTCCCTGCACTACGGTTACGACGAGATGCCGTTCGGCGGCGTGAAAGCGAGCGGCGTTGGGCGTGAGCATGGGCCCGAAGCGCTCGAATATTATTTTGAAACCAAAGGCGTAGTGGTCGCCATTTAGCTGCTAGTTGCTAGTCGTTAGTCGCTAGCGACTAGCGACTAGCGACTAATGACCAGTGACTAACTAAAATCCACATTTAGGAGGAGAACCTATGCTATATCATGCAACCCATGAGCCGCTGAACGCCGAGTTGGAGCCTTTGTTGTCTATCGCAGGCGGCGCGTGGACGCCGCTCGCGCGTCGTCGTGGCGCGACTGAAGATGAGGAAGAGGAAGAGGAGTTTGATGACGAGGACTTTGACGACGAGGACTTCGACGACGAGGACTTCGACGAGGACTTCGACGACGAGGATTTCGACGACGAGGACTTCGACGACGAGGACTTCGACGAGGATTTCGACGACGAGGACTTCGATGACGAGGACCTTGACGACGAATAGGCGCGTCGCACAGCGCACATTAAGGAAACAACCTACATAGAATGGGCGAAGAATGTGTCGCCCATTTTGTTTTGTGTCATTTTGATTTGTGAGGTGTCAATGGCAAAGATGTTCATCAACGGTCAAGCCGTTGATTCTATCAGCAACGAGGTGACGGAGATTCGCAATCCCGCCAACGGCGAGCGCGTGGATACCACGCCGAAAGGCACGGTCGCCGATGCGCGCGCGGCGATTGATGCAGCCTACGCGGCGCATGAGAGTTGGCGCGCAGTGGCCCCGTCGAAGCGCGGCGACATGCTCGCGCAGGCGGCGCATGTCCTCATCCAAAACGAGAAAGAGCTGGCAACCTTGCTCACAAAAGAGCAAGGCAAGCCGTATAGCGAATCGGTGCGCGAGGTGCGGCGCTTCACCCA
>CAZDYP010000210.1:0-7542 GCA_964509505.1 uncultured Anaerolineae bacterium
GCGGCACGGCGGCGTTAGGTATCGCGCGATAGAGTGAGCAAAAAGTGAGCAGCTCTTGGTCTGTTGCGCGAAACACAACCAGGCTATGCTGCAGGCGGACAAATTGCCAATTTGTCCTATCTCTATTGGTAAGGGATGCGTGTATGAACAATCTCGAACTGTTTCTCGATTCCTATGGTCTCGCCGCCATCTTTGCTATCATGCTGCTCAAAGCGATTGGCGTACCGATTCCGATTCCTGCCGATGTGGTGATGCTCGCTACGGCGGCGCGCATCGCCACGGGCAAACTCGACGTATGGACGGCGTTCTTGCTCATCTTGCTCGCGTTGGTCATCGGCGGCGTCGTGCAATTTGATTTGATTCGCAGAGCCGGGCGCAACGTCTTGTATCGCTTCGGACGTTATTTCGGCTTGACGCCCGCGCGACTCGACCAAGCGTCGGCGAGCGTGCAGAAAAGCGGCGTCGTCGGTTTGAGCGTCGCCATCCTCACGCCCGGCGTGCGTGGCATCTCGGTGGCCGCGTGCGGTCTCGCCGGCGTGCCGCTACGCACCTTCGCGCCCGCATTGCTCATCGGCAGCGCCTCATTTCTTGCGTTGCATTTTTTCTTGGGCGCATTACTCACGCCAATCTTCGTGTGGCTCACACAACTCTTGCCATTACCGCTCTTGATTGGGGTCATCGTGGTGCTGCTTGCTGTTGGCTTTGGTGTGTGGTACATCATCCGTCGTCGCCAACGCCCCCATGCGACGCAACGCGAGCTCGTCGCCGATGCGTTGGAAGCATGGCACGAAGCGACCTGCCCTGTATGCCTTGCGTTGGGCGCAGCGAATCGCGTGAAACTCGCTGTTGAAACCGATTGAACAACGCCCATGCAGGGGATTGCTTCACTTCGTTCGCCATGATCTTACGAGACGAAAGAAACCCGCTTGCGGCGGGTTTCTTTTTTGGAGCTTGACAAAAATCTCTAATGCGCTTATCATCACCGCCTAATATGTGCATATACACTTATTTGTCTGGATACTGTGATGAGCGAACTCGATGTCTCGCGCGTCAAGTTGTGCGTGGCGGGTAACCTGCGGCGCACCACACGCGCGCTCACACAACTGTATGATGACGCCTTGCGCCCCAGCGGGATGCGCGTCACACAATTCTCAGTGCTGGTGCATTTGGCGCGGTTGGGAACGTTGAGCATGAACCAACTCGCCGAGCAACTCGTGATGGACCGCACTACCTTGACGCGCAATTTGCAACCGTTGGAAAAACGCGGCTGGGTCGCCAGCCAAAAAGGCGACGATCAACGCGCGCGCTTGGTGACGCTGACGAAGCAAGGCGAAAGGGCGTTGACAAGGGCGATTCCTTTATGGGAAGAAACGCAAACGCATATCATCAACAGCATGGGGCAAGAACGCTTCCGCGCCTTGATCAATGACTTAGCGGATTTGGTGAAATTGACTCACTAGATCAATCTCTATGTGAGCGGGCGGGCAGACTCATCGGGTTTCGCGCAGCGCGCCTGTGAGAAAGTGTTTTGAAAATATCAGACCGAGACCCTAACGGTTTCGCTGGCCAGCAACAAAGCATTTCACGCAGGTTTTCTGCGCAACTGGTGAACCCGCTGCGCCAGAAAAACCTTTAGGGTCTGAATTTCAAAACACGCTCTGAGGTCTTGTCCTGTCCATCGCAATGGGAATTTGATCTAATTTTTACGGAGGACTTACAACCATGACAGTTGGGCGGAAACTGGGACGGGGAAGGTTGCATTATGCGTGGGTGGTCGCCGCGTTGACGGCGTTGGTCTTGCTCACCTCCGCAGGCACGCGCGCCTTGGCGGGCTTGTTGCTCAAGCCGTTCGAAGATGATTTGGGGTGGAGCAGACCCAATGTTTCGTTGGCATTTGCCTTCAGCATTTTCTGGTTCGGCTTGGGCGGGCCAGTAGCAGGCGCGCTCATCGAACGGTTTGGGCCGCGCCGCGTGATGGTGTGCTCGTTGGCGACGATTGCCGCAGGCTTGGGCGCGATGCTTACGATGTCGTCGCTGTGGCAATTGCATTTATTGTGGGGCTTGGTCATTGGCATCGGCACCGGCGCGCTTGCCAACGTGCTAGGCGCGACGGTGGCGTTGCGTTGGTTTCGCGCCCATCGCAGCGTGATGATTGGCGCGTTTGGCGCAGCGTCGGCCGCCGGACAACTGGTGTTCTTGCCGCTCATGCGCGAGTTTCTTAGCAGCGGCGGTTGGCGCAGTGTGATTGGCGCGGCGGCGCTCATCGTCGCAACGCTCATCATTCCCATCGTGTTGTTCATGCGTGATAAGCCCGAAGAGAAGGGTGTACGCGCGTTGGGTGATGATGACAAAGCAACAACGACGGTGAGCGCCATCAGCGATGCTAAACACACGACCATGGCCGAAGCGCTGCGCACGCGCGATTTTTGGCTGCTGGCGGGCAGTTTCTTCATTTGCGGTTGGACGACGAATGGTTTGATTGGCACGCATCTGTTCACGCACGCGATTGAGCACGGCTTCAGCGACACGTTCACCGTCTGGTCATTGGGTGTGATGGGCATCATGAACATCGTCGGCACGCTGGCGTCGGGCTGGCTCAGCGACCGTTATGACAATCGCATGTTGCTCGCCGCATATTATGGTTTGCGCGCGCTCGCCATCGCGCAGTTGCCCTTCGTCAGCGACAACGGCAGCTTGTTGTTTTTCTCCGCATTCTACGGTCTCGATTGGATCTCGACGGTGCCTCCGACTATCAACCTCGTCGCGCAGCGGTTTGGGCGCGCAGCAGTTGGCGCAATTTACGGTTGGATCTTTTTCGTGCACATGATTGGCGCAGGCGTCGCCGCCTATGTCGGCGGCGTGATGCGCGTGTGGTTTGGCGATTACACGTTGGCGTTCTTCACGGCGGCGGCGTTGGGCTTCCTCGCATCGCTATTCTCGTTGAGCGTGCGCCGCGCACAACAGGCGCAACCCGCGACGGCGTAAAAGAGGCTCTGTGAAATCTTCGCGTCTTGGCGTTGAAGCAGGCGAATCAATTTTGATTAGGAATGCTGATGACCACTCTCACTGAAAAACTGCAAGCGCGCGCCATTCCAACGAAGTGGCTGACGTTGAGCGCAATGTGTTTGGGCTTGATGATGTTGATGATTGATTCCTTCGTGGTCAACGTCGCTTTTCCCAAAATCGCGCAAGAGTTCAAGTCCGAGCTAGCCACAACCGAATGGATTGTATCGTCCTACATCCTCATTCTCGGCGTGTTGCCGGTGGCGATGGGACGCTTGGGCGACATCTTTGGGCGACGCAGAATCTATCTGTATGGCTTGGCGTTGTTCATGCTCGCTTCAATCGCGTGTGGCGCGTCACAAAACATCATCATGCTCATCGTGTGCCGCATTGCGCAGGGCATTGGCGCGGCGATTATGATGCCGGGCACGCTGTCCATTATCACACAAGCGTTTCCGCCACAGCAACGTGGCTTGGCGATTGGCATTTGGAGCGGCATATCGGGACTTGGACTGATTGCGGGGCCGATTCTCGGAGGCTTTTTAGCGGAGTACGATTGGCGCTGGATTTTTTATGTGAACGTGCCGATCGGCGCACTGGCGCTCGTGATGGCACTGCTGTTCATCGGCGAATCGCGCGATGAAAATGCGCCTCGTTCTGTGGATTGGCTAGGCTTGATTACGTTGTCCCTTGCGTTGTTCCTTGTCATGTTCGGCATAACACGCGGCAACAATGATGGCTGGACCACGCCGCCGATTTTGAGTTGTTTCGTTGTCGGCGCCCTGTTGCTCGGCGTGTTCATCGCCATCGAACAGCGCGTGCGTTACCCTTTGATTGACTTGAGCTTGTTCCGCAATGTCACGTTCATCATGGCTTGTCTCAGCGCGTTCATGTTCTCGGCTGCCGTGTTTGGCTCGCAGCCTTACACAAGTTTGTTCATGCAGAACTTCTGGGGCTTCACGCCACGTGAAGGCGGCTTGGCGTTCGTGCCGGGGACGGCGTTGGTCGCCTTGGTCATGCCATTCGGCGGCATCATGGGGCAACGCTTGGGCGCACGGTTGCGCTGGCTCATCTTCGCTGGGTCGTTGCTCGTCGTCGCATCGTTCGTCTATCTGTTTGGCCTCAACGCCCAGAGTGGTTATGTGGATGGCTTCTTGCCGGCGCTGGTGATGCGTGGCATCGGCATTGGGCTTGTGATGGCGTCAACCTCCTTCGCCGTCGTGAGCGCCGTGCCGATGGCGAAATCCGGGCTGGCGTCGGGCACGTTGACGATGGCGCGCAATTTGGGCACGGCGATGGGCGTCGCGTTGTGCGGCACGGTGTTCCTGCACTATCTGGATAGCTCGTTGCCGACGGCGCTGCCTATGGCGGCGGCGCAAGCGGCTGAACAGTTCACTGTGACGGGCGATGCTGCGGTGCGCCCTGTCGTCGAATCCTTGATTATCTCAGGGTTCATCTACATCGCATGGGCAGGCGCTGTGTTATGCAGTGTGGCGACCGTCGCGGCGTTATTCGTGCGCCATCGGTTGACGCATTGAACAAATGGTTGTAGGGCAAATTAAAAATTTGCCCTGCATAATCTTTCGCCCATCTAAGCGGAGAGTGCTATAATCAGCCCGTCGTATGGCGTAATCCGTCGCGCAAAGACGTGACGTGTAACTTGCGATACGACGCATTGTTTTCAGGAGGAGAAGCATGTTGCCACATCTGGGGCCGATGGAACTGTTTTTGATTTTGGTGATTGTGATCATCGTGTTCGGCGTGGGCAAGCTGGCCGACATCGGTGGCGCACTCGGCAGGGGCATTCGTGAATTTCGCAAAGCCACACAAGGCGAAGACGAAGTAAAGAAAGATGGCGCTCAACCTGTCGAAGCGAAATCAGCAGAAGCAAAGAAAGCTTAACAAGGTAAACAAGTAAACGCGGAACGAGAAATGTTGCTTAGCTTGTTTCCGCTTTCCTCGTTTCCCTGTTCCTCGTTTACTCGTTTACTGGTTCACTAACATGCCCGCGAAAAAAGCCAAGACGGTTTTTGTTTGCCAGCAATGCGGCTATCAATCGGCGCGTTGGGCGGGACAGTGCCCCGATTGCAAAGAGTGGAACTCGCTCGTCGAGCAAGTGTTGGAAACACGGCGCGCGGCGACGACATTTGACGATGCGGCGACGCGCCAGCGCGTGAAACCGCAAAGCATCCGCGATGTCAACGTCAACGCGTATCAACGGATGCGCGTGCCGCTCCAAGAGTTCAACAATGTGCTCGGCGGCGGCATTGTGCCGGGCTCGTTGAATTTGATTGGGGGCGCGCCGGGCATTGGCAAATCAACCTTGCTGCTGGAAATCTCATCGTTGATGGCCGATATGATTGGCCCCGTCCTCTACGTCTCCGCCGAAGAGTCCACGCAGCAAATCAAGATGCGCGCCGAGCGCATCGGCACTGTCGCCCCCGATTTGTATTTGCTCTCCGAAACGAATCTTGATACAGTCATTCAAGAAATCGCAGACCTCAAGCCCAAAGCCGTCATCATTGACTCGATTCAAACTGTCTATCTCGAAGAACTCACGTCGGCGGCAGGCAGCGTGAGCCAAGTGCGCGAGTGCGCGTCGCGCTTGCAGCAAATCGCCAAGCGCAATGCCATGCCCATCTTCCTCGTGGGGCACGTCACCAAAGCCGGCTCGATTGCAGGGCCCCGCGTCCTCGAACATATTGTGGATGTGGTGTTGTACTTGGAAGGCGATCGTTTTCATACATTCCGCTTGTTGCGTTCCGTGAAGAATCGTTTCGGCGCGACGAATGAAGTCGGCGTGTTTGCGATGGAAGCAGGCGGCATGATCGAGGTGACGAATCCATCGGAAGCGTTCTTGGCGGATCGTCACGAACAGTTTGCAGGCACGACGATTGCGGTGACAATGGAAGGGACGCGCCCCTTGCTCGTCGAGCTGCAAGCGTTGACCAGCACGACGAGCTTCGCGTTCCCGCGTCGCACGGGCAACGGCGTGGACATGAATCGTTTGCTGCTGATGATCGCCGTGTTGAGCAAGCGCGTCGGTCTCAATTTATCGAATCAAGATGTGTTCGTGAACGTCGTGGGCGGCATGAAGGTGAGTGAGCCTGCAGCGGATTTGAGTTTGGCGGTGGCGATTGCCTCATCCTATCGTGACCGCGTGGTGTTTCCCGAGTTAGCCATCGTCGGCGAAGTGGGCTTGTCGGGTGAACTGCGTTCGGTGAATCACGCCGACCGACGCTTGAGCGAAGCTGCGAAACTCGGTTACAAGCGTTGCCTCATCCCTCATTCCATGCTGAAGCGCGTCGAAGTGCCGAAGGGATTGGAGCTGGTTGGCGCAAGAAATGTCGGTGAAGCGTTGGAAGCGGCGTTGCAACGCTAACGAGGTGTCTTATGGAATTCCTCTGGCCTTCTTCATTCGGGTTGTTGCTCATCATCCCTATCATCGCCTTCGTCTATTGGCGCGCCCAGCGCGAGCGCCAACAAATCGCGGCGCGTTACGCGCACTTGTCGCTCATGCGCGACATGATCCCGCGCGCGCCGGGCAAACGGCGACACATCGCTGCCATTTTGTTCCTCCTCGCGTTGACGATTATGATCGTCGCGCTAGCGCGACCCGTGACCATCGTCAACGTCGCGAGCTTCGAGCGCACCGTCATCCTAGCCATTGACATCTCAGGCAGTATGCGCGCCGAAGACATCAAGCCGAATCGCTTGGAAGCGGCGCGCGCCGCCGCGCGCACCTTCGTCGAAAAACAAGAGGCGGAGACACGGGTAGGCGTTGTCTCATTCTCAGGCGGCGCGGCGCTGGTGCAGCCGCCCACGTCGGATAAGCAATCGGTGATTGCAGCGATCAATCGTTTGACGCCCCAACGCGCGACAGCGATTGGCAGCGGCATTCTCGTCTCGCTTGATGCGCTTGCCGAAGCATTGAATCAAGATGTGCCAAGCGCGCAAACGCAGGTCACACCTTCGGGCGTCTCACGTACGACGCCCTCGCGTCAACCCGAACCAACACCCATGCCTAAAGGCGCTTATTCGCCTGCCATCATCGTGTTGCTCACCGACGGACAAAACACCACGGGTCCCACGCCGCTCGATGCCGCTAGGGTGGCGGTGAACAGGGGGGTGCGTGTTTACACGATTGGTATTGGCACGACGCAAGGCACGACGCTGCCCCCTGGCGGCTTTGGGGGTGGAGCAGGTGGGCCAGGCGGACCGGGCGGTGGGTTTGGCGGCGGCGGCGGCGGCGGCGGGTTCCGCGTGCAACTGGATGAATCCACGCTCAAACAAGTCGCCAAGATGACCGATGCCAAATATTACTATGCGGCGAATGCGGACGAACTTCGTTCAGTCTATGAAGCCCTCGACAAACAATTGGTCGTCAAGCCACAGCAAACGGAAATCACAGCATACTTCACCGCCTTTGCCGTCGCGTTCGCGCTCATTGGCTGCAGCTTGTCGTTGATCTGGTTCAGACGATTGCCCTAAGAAAGTGTTTTGAAAATATCAGACCGAGACCCTAACGGTTTCGCTGGC
>CAZDYP010000211.1:0-7520 GCA_964509505.1 uncultured Anaerolineae bacterium
ATGTCGTGAAGACGGTGACGCATGAAGACGTGACCTTCGAGGAACTCGGCGGCGCGATGACGCACAATACCATCAGCGGCGTCTCGCATTTCGCCGCCGACAACGAAGAGCATTGCCTGCGTTCCATCCGCCAATTGTTGAGCTACATTCCCCAAAACAACCTCTCCGAACCGCCCACGCGCAAACCGACCGATGACCCCTTGCGGAGTGATGAAGAGCTCGATACCCTTGTGCCTGATAATCCCAACAAACCGTATGACATGAAGGACATCATCAAGCGCACGATGGATGACGGTGAATTTTTTGAATTGCAAGAACATTACGCCCAGAATATCCTCATCGGTTTTGGGCGACTCAATGGCCGCTCCGTCGGCATCGTCGCGCAACAACCTGCGGTGTTGGCAGGCTCGCTCGACATCAACGCCTCGACCAAGGCTGCGCGCTTCGTGCGTTTTTGTGATGCGTTCAACATCCCCCTCATCACGTTTGAAGATGTGCCAGGCTTTCTGCCCGGCGTCGGGCAAGAACATGGCGGACTCATTCGCCATGGCGCGAAGCTGCTCTATGCCTATTGTGAGGCGACGGTGCCGAAGATCACCGTCATCACCCGCAAGGCGTATGGCGGCGCGTACGACGTGATGAACTCGAAGCACGTGCGCGGCGACATCGTCTATGCGTGGCCCAGCGCCGAGATTGCGGTGATGGGTCCCGATGGCGCGGTGAACATCGTCTTTCGTCGCGAGCTGGAGCAAGCCGCTGATCCTGTGGAGCGTAAAAAAGAATTGGTCGAGGAATATCGCAAGACCTTCGCCAATCCATACATCGCCGCCTCGTATGGCTACATAGACGACGTGATCGAGCCGCATCAAACGCGCCCCAAACTCATCTCCGCGTTGGAGATGTTGCAAAACAAACGCGATAGCAATCCACCGAAGAAGCATGGGAACATTCCGTTGTAAAAGGAGGTTTCGATGGAACAAACTGTGACAGCGCCAGATTTGAATGAAGTGGTTGAGGAACGCATCCGTTGGACCAGCGCTGATATGGAGCTATTGCCGCATAACGGCGTCCTTTACGAAATTATTGACGGAGAGCTGTTCATGTCACACCAACCCCATGTGTATCATCAAACGGTGGGTGGGCGCATCTTCGCGGCGTTAGATCAATGGGTTCAAACGCACCAGCGGGGCTTGGCAACGCTGAGTCCTGGTGTGTTATTCACCGATGTAGATGACGTGGCGCCGGACGTAGCCTGGATTAGCGACGAAACATTACAAGCCACATTGGATGAAGCAGGACATATTCATGGGGCGCCCGAATTAGTCGTTGAAATTTTATCGCCAGGCCTCACAAGTGAGCGTCGTGACCGTCAGGCAAAACTCAAACTGTACGAAATGAAAGGTGTGCGTGAGTATTGGATTGTGGATTGGCGCGCGAAGCAGATTGAAATTTATCGGCGCGAGCGTGGGCAGTCGCGACTGATCAACACCTTGTTAGCCGATGATGAAATCACCACACCTTTGCTGCCCGCCTTTGCATACCCAGTCAAAAAATTCTTTATTTGAGTTTGCAGGATTCCCATGTTCAAGAAAGTTCTCATCGCCAATCGCGGCGAAATTGCGGTGCGTATCATTCGCGCGTGCAAAGAGTTGGGCGTTGACACTGTTGCGGTGTATTCTGATGCGGACCGCAACGCGCTGCACGTGCGCCGCGCTACCGAAGCATATCCCATTGGGCCTGCGCCCTCGCGCGACAGCTATCTCCGCATTGATAGATTGATTGACGTGGCTAAGAAGTCGGGCGCGGATGCGATTCATCCGGGCTATGGTTTCTTGGCGGAGAAAGCGGCATTTGCGCGCGCGTGTGTGGAGGCGGGCATCACCTTCATTGGGCCTGCGCCTGAAGCCATCGAAGCGATGGGCGATAAGATTCAAGCGCGACACACGGCGCGCGCCAATGGTGTGCCGACGGTGCCTGGTTCTGAGTTTGGATTGAGTGATGATAAACTAGAAAATGAAGCAGAGCGCATCGGCTATCCGCTATTCATCAAAGCAGCGGCTGGCGGCGGCGGCAAAGGCATGCGCGAAGCGCAAAGTCTCGATGATTTGCGGCGATTGTTACCATCGGCGCGGCGCGAGGCATTGACCGCCTTTAACGATGACACAGTCTATCTGGAACGCATTGTGCGCCCCGCGCGCCATATTGAAATTCAAGTGCTGGGCGACCAGTTCGGACAACTCGTGCATCTTGGCGAACGCGAATGCTCGATTCAACGTCGTCATCAGAAGTTGATTGAAGAAGCGCCGTCGCCATTTGTGGATGCGGACATGCGCGCGCGTATGGGGGAGATGGCGACGCGCGCTGCGAAAGCCGTCGGTTACACGAATGCAGGCACCGTTGAGTTTATCGTTGACCGCGATAAAAATTTTTACTTCCTTGAAATGAACACGCGCTTGCAAGTCGAGCACCCCGTCACCGAACTGGTGTATGGCGTGGATATCGTGAAGGAGCAGCTGCGGATTGCGAGCGGGCGTCCCTTACGCTACAAGCAAGAGCATTTGCAGCCGAATGGCTGGGCAATCGAATGTCGTATTGCGGCCGAAGACCCATTTAACAACTTTTTGCCTTCGATTGGTCGCATCCGCACGTTGGCAGAGCCATCGGGACCGGGCGTGCGCGTCGAGAGCGGTATCTTCGAGGGTTTTGAAGTGTCGCTGTATTACGATCCAATGTTGGCGAAATTGGTCGTGTGGGGCGAGTCGCGCGCGGATGCGATTTTGCGGATGCGGCGCGCGTTGCGCGAGTATCGGCTCGTTGGCATCAAGACGAACATTCCCTTTCACATGCGTGTGCTCGAAAGTCCTAGCTTTCAAGGCGGACATATTCATACCTCATTTCTTGACGAGCACATGGACGCGATCACCGAGAAACATACAGAGTATATCGAACCGGCAGTGGTGACTGCCGTCTTGTTAGCGCATCAGCGTCGCCAGAAGGCTGTCGTCATTCCGGACAGCACGACGGCGGCGAGCGGTAACGGGTGGAAACGACGCGGTTGGCGTGAACAGTTGCGCTGACGGACACGAGGGAATGGGTAAGCGAGGAGACGAGGCATGAAATACATCGCGCGAGTAGATGACAAAGAGTTTATCGTTGACATCGTCAACGACACAACAATCAGCGTCAACAATCAGCAGTACCCCGTCAACTTACAAATGGTGGACGCCGATCAAATTTATTCGTTGTTATTGGGCGATCATTCGTTTGACGTGTTTGTGAATCGCATCGAGACGGGCTACGATATCGTCATTGGCGGCGAGCGTCATGAGATCGTCGTCGAGGACGAATACACGCGGCGTTTGTCGGGAATGGGAGGACAATCGCGCGGACCGAAGGGCGAAGCGCAAGTCAAAGCGCCGATGCCTGGTCTCGTCGTCGCCGTGCGTGTCAAAGAGGGCGACGCTGTGAAAGGCGGACAAGGCGTGGTCATTCTCGAAGCGATGAAAATGGAGAACGAACTGCGCGCGCCGTGGGGCGGCGCGGTCAAGTCCATCAAAGTCAGCGCAGGACAGAAAGTGGAGCAAGGACAGTTGTTGATGGTGATTGCGGCGGAGTAAAACAGTTCCCGTTCAGAGTTCCTGCTCAAAGTTTGAGTTGAGAATGTGAACTGGAACCCTGAAGGGGAACGGTTTTACTCCGACTCGCAACTCTAGCTGATTCAGGAGACTTTTCATGCCCTCTCGTATTCCTCTCGAAGAACTTGCTAGTCTTCCCAATTTTTATTTGCCCACCGCTTCATGGTCTGGCGATCAACTTGCATTCTATTGGGACAAGACGGGGCGCGTCGAATTGTACGTGTTGGATCTGCGGACGCGCGCCGTGAAACAAATCAGTCATGGCGAAGTGCCGCGCGCGTTGCGCGCGGGCTTCATTTGGTCGCGTGACGATCAGCACATCGTCTTTGCCAAAGACAAAAATGGTAACGAGCAACACGACCTCTATGCCATCAACGTCAACACGTGTGAAGTGAAACAGCTCACCGACGACTCAACCTGCCAAAAATATCCCGTGCAATTCAGCCCAGACAATCAATGGTTGACCGTATTGGCGAACAAGCAAGGACAACTCAACTTGTGGAAGATGCGTCCTGATGGCAGCGAGTTCACGCGCCTCACACAGTATGCGAATCCCGTCGGCGCGGGAGTGTGGAGTCCCAATGGGCAATGGATTGCCTATGGCACAAACGAAACGCGCAATCTCAAGAACACCGATGCGTACGTGATGCGTCCGGATGGCGCGGAGGCGCGGCGTATCTGGAGCGAGCAAGAAGGTTCGCAAGATTGGTTCGCGGATTGGTCGCCCGATGGCAAACTGATGGCGGTCACATCGGATGTGACGGGCTTGCATCGCGCGGGCATTCTCGCTTGGCAGACGGGCAAGGTGCGTTGGCTCACACCCGATGGTTACGACGACACAGCGATGCGCTTCTCGAATGATGGCAAGTGGTTGGCGTGCATTCGTAATCACGAGTCGCAGATTCGCCCCGTGGTGTATGACCTGGCGACGGGGGCGTGTCGTGAGTTGAATCTGCCTGCTGGCACAGCGGTCGGTTCACAGTTCGTGTTGAACGACACCGCGCTCGTCACGCAATTTGCGACGGATACGACGCGCGCCTCGCTCGTGTTGTACGACATCGCCAACGCTCGTTATGAAACACTCGTCGCCGCCGACTATGGTTCGATTGACCCTGCGGTGTTTGTCGAGAGTGAACACATCTACTATCCATCATTCGATGGCTTGCAAATTCCCGCGATTCTCTACAAACCCAAAGCACTTGAGGACGGCGCAAAGCTGCCGGCGATTGTCGTCGCGCATGGCGGACCGACGGCGCAATGGTTCAGAGGCTTCGACCCTTACGCGCAATTTCTGGTTGACCTCGGCTACGTCGTCATCGAGCCCAACATTCGCGGCAGCACGGGCTACGGCGTGAAGTTCCGTGACATGGCGATTAAAGATTGGGGCGGCGCAGACCTTGAAGATGTGGCGCATGCCGTTGCATATCTCAAGCGCTTGCCCTATGTTGACCCACAACGCATTGGCCTATTCGGCGGCAGTTACGGCGGCTACATGACGTTCATGGCAGTGACGAAAAAGCCCGAGCTGTGGCGCGCAGCGTGCGCGTGGGTTGGCATCACCGATTTGCATAAGCTCTATGCCAATTCAATGGAGCATTTCAAGTATTATTTGCGCCAACAAATGGGCGACCCCGACAACGATGCCAACTTGTGGCGTGACCGCAGCGCCGTCAATTTCGCGGACAATTTGCGCGCGCGCTTGCTCATCGTGCATGGCGTGAATGATCCGCGCTGCCCTGTCGAACAAGCGCAAATTTTTCGCAACAAGCTGTTGGAGCTGGATCGCACTGAAGGGGTAGATTTTGAGTACGTCGAGTTTGGCGACGAAGGGCATGGCTCGAATGACATCCAGCAAAAAATTCGCACGTATCATTTGTTGGCAGAGTACATGCAGAGGAATTTGTAAATGAGGAACGGGTAGCAGATCAACTTGAAATTAAAGGGCACCCACTATGTAGCGCATGGGGTGTTTGGCGATGGCGAGGTCGCCTCATCGGCTTGGCTGAAAGGCTTCGCCGTCAAAGGGGCTAATGTGCGGAAGGCGGTTTAGCCGGTGGAGCAGGTATGTCAAACTTAAAATCAAATGAACGTCGCGCGCAATTTGAAACATCATCGGGCATTCCTATCAAACGCCAATACACCGCCGCCGATGCGCCTGCCGAGGGCGTGGGCGAGGCGGGACACTTCCCGTTCACACGCGGCATCCAACCGACGATGTATCGCGGGCGCTTGTGGACGATGCGCCAATATGCGGGCTACGCGACGGCCGAAGAATCGAATCGGCGCTATCGCTATTTGTTGGCGCACGGACAAACGGGCTTGAGCGTTGCGTTTGATTTGCCGACGCAAATTGGCTACGATCCTGACGAGCCGCATGTCGAAGGTGAGGTGGGCAAGGTTGGCGTGAGCATCGCGTCGCTCAAAGACATGGAGACGTTGTTCGACGGCATCTCACTACGCGAGGTCAGCACCTCGATGACCATCAATGCGACGGCGGCAATTCTGCTCGCGCTCTATGTCGCCGTCGGCAAAAAACAAGGCGTCGCATTGAGTGAGTTGCGCGGCACGGTGCAGAACGACATTCTCAAAGAGTATCTCGCGCGCGGCACATATATCTATCCACCTGCGCCGTCGTTGCGTCTCGTCACCGACATCATCGCGTGGTGCGCGAGCGATTTGCCGAAGTGGAACGCCATCAGCATCAGCGGTTACCATTTGCGCGAAGCGGGCGCGACGGCGGTGCAAGAAATCGCGTTCACATTTGCGAATGCGATTGCGTACGTCGAAGCGGTCTTAGCCAGAGGGCTAAAGATTGATGATTTTGCGCCGCAGTTGTCATTCTTCTTCGTTGCGCAGAACGAGCTCTTTGAAGAAGCGGCGAAGTTCCGCGCGGCGCGCCGCTTGTGGGCGCACATCATGCGTGACCGTTTCGGCGCGCAAGACCCGAAGAGCTTGATGCTCCGCTTCCACACGCAAACGGCGGGCGCGGCACTCACGGCGCAACAGCCCATCAATAACGCCGTGCGCGTGACGTTGCAAGCGTTGGCGGCGGTGCTGGGCGGCACACAGAGTCTGCACTGCAATTCCTATGACGAGGCGCTCGCGTTGCCAACCGAGGAATCAGCGCGGCTCGCGCTCCGCACACAGCAAATCATCGCGTACGAGAGTGGTGCAGCGGACACGGTTGACCCGCTCGCTGGCTCATATTACGTCGAACATCTGACCAACGATATTGAACGGCGAGCGCGTGAGTATCTCGATAAAATCGAGGCGCTGGGCGGCGCGTTGAAAGCGATTGAACGCAACTACATGCAGAACGAGATTCACGAGAGTGCGTACAAGCTGCAGCGCGACATTGAGGCGAAAGAACGCATCGTCGTCGGCGTCAACGAGTTCATGGTGGAGGAAGACACGAAACCGCAGCTGCTCCGCATCAATCCCGAAATCGAGTTGAACCAGAAGCGCAAGATTGCCGAGTTGCGCGCGACGCGCCATCAACAAGCCGTGGTCAAAGCGTTAGACGATTTGCGTGATGCGGCGCAGGGCAAGGATAATCTCTTGCCGCCGATTCTGAATTGTGTAGAGAGCTATGCGACAGTGGGTGAGATTGCGGGAGAGCTGCGGAAGGTGTGGGGGGAGTATCGGGCGAGAGCGTAGCAGAGGAGCTCCCAAGGAAGCCCTGATTTTGAGCGCACGCGATATGGCGCAGCAAGAGAGGAGAAGGTATGGACGAAAATAGTTCTAAACAACTACCTCGTTTCAGTTTGCTCGATGAGCTAGTCGAGTTTTTTGAAAATAACGACTTGGGCGATTACTTAGATAGTATGCCAGCGGTCGAGTTTGCGGTGAACATCAAACGCAAGCGCCGTTTGGTCGCGCTTGACG
>CAZDYP010000212.1:0-7407 GCA_964509505.1 uncultured Anaerolineae bacterium
CCGTCGGCTGGAACTGAACCCGCGCAGGCGGGTTTCGCAGTGAGTAGGCGCGATTGTCAATCGCCCGCAACCTTATCCCGCATTGACGTTAATTAATGAGTATTGAGTACTGAGTGATGAGTGACGAGCGACTAAATGACCAAAGTTTCTTTGATTGTCACAGTAAAAAACGAAGCGGGTGCGATTCAGCAGTTGTTGGATTCAATTAGCGCACAGACACGCTTGCCTGATGAGGTCGTCATTACCGATGGCGGCTCGACGGATGGCACGCCGCAACTCATCGAGGCGTGGGGCGCGCAGCAGCCGTTTCCCGTGCGCGTCATCGTCGCGCCCAACACGAACATCTCGCAAGGCCGCAACCACGCCATTCGTGAAGCGCACGGCGACCTCATCGCCTCGACCGATGCAGGCGTGCGCCTTGCCCCTCAATGGTTGGAAAAGCTCATGGAGCATTTTCCCGCCACTGAGGCTGCGGTAGTAGATTTTTGGAACATGGCTGAACGCAAAGGTCTAACTTATGAAGCAATGATTACATGGCATGGCGGAGTTTGGGGGGGCTTCTTTTTGCCCGACCCGCAAAATGTTTTTGAAATGGCGATGAGCGCCACTGTCTTACCCACTTTACGCGACATTGATCCTCATAACTTCATGCCTTCATCCCGCTCTGTTGCTTTTATGAAACTCGCTTGGCATGTCGTCGGCGGGTACCCCGAATGGCTCGACTACTGCGAAGACCTCGTGTTTGATTTTGCCTTGCGTGAGCGATTTTCGTTTGGGTTTGAGCCGCAAGCCATCGCATACTTTCGTCCGCGTGGCACGTTGCGCGCCTTCTTCAAGCAATACTACTTGTATGCGCGCGGCGACGGCAAAGCCAATCTCTTCTTCACACGTCATCTCATTCGCTATGCGACGTACCTCGTCGCCGCGCCGCTGCTCATCGCATTAAGCATCATTCAATCTCCCTTGTGGTCGCTCGTGTTGCTCGCGGGTTTCGCCGCTTATCATCGCACGCCCTATCGTCGTCTCGCGCCATATCTATCCGCGCTCAATCTCCGTGACAAACTTCAAGCTATCACCCTCGTCCCCATCATCCGCCTCACGGGCGATGTTGCTAAGATGTTCGGTTATCCCGTCGGCGTTTGGTGGCGTTTGCGGCGCCGAGAAAACACGTGAGCGGAACGCGAGACGGGTAAACGCGGAGACGCAGATATTTCTCATCACTGCGTTCACTCATTGACTCATCACCTCGCCTCCCATCTCCCCGTTGCCTCATTGCCTCAACCTCGTTTACCCGTTTACCCATTCCCGCCGCAGTTGTGCTAGAATAGCCGCCGCTATGGATGACTTGTGTATCGTCATCGTCAATTACAACACGCGTGATTTGCTGCGCGCTTGCCTTCGCTCCGTATTCGCCTCGCAAGGTGTAGGCCGTTTGATGGTCTATGTGGTGGACAACGCCTCACCCGATGGCAGCGCGGCGATGGTGCGCGACGAATTTCCACAAGCGCGGCTCATCGCCAATGAGCAGAACCTGGGCTATGCGGCGGCGAACAATCTCGCCTTACGCCAAAGTAACGCGCGCTACGTGCTGTTACTCAATCCCGACACGGTCTTGCCGCGCGATGCGCTAGCCCAAGCCATCGCATTCATGGAAGCGCATCCAAACGCAGGGGTGATGGGACCAAAGCTCGTCAGGCCCGATGGCTCGCTCGACCTCGCCTGTCGGCGCTCGTTCCCCACGCCTGCCGTCTCGTGCTATCGCATGTTAGGCTTAAGCCAGCTCTTCCCGCGTTCGCGCATCTTCGGACGTTACAACCTAACCTATCTTGATCCAGCTGTGACGACGGAAGTGGACTCGGTCGTGGGCGCGTTTATGTTGGCGCGAGGCCTGTTGTTGACGCAAGTGGGTTTGCTTGACGAACAATTTTTCATGTACGCCGAAGATCTCGATTGGTGCAAACGCATCAAAGAATCCATCAACCCATGCACAGGCCAGCATTGGCAAGTGTGGTACGATGCATCCATCACCGTATTGCATGTAAAGCGGGCGGCTAGCGCGCGCAGTCCGCGCGCCCAACGCGCGTTCAACGAAACTATGCTCCAGTTTTATCGTAAGCATTATGCGGCAACCACGCCATTTTGGTTAGATCGGTTGGTGGTGGGCGGCATCGCTTTGCGCGGCCTAATCGCGCGCACGCAAGAATGGCGCGCGCGTGTTTCTGTTTCACCATGAAATCACGCACCCAATTTTTGATTAATGTATCGGTGCTGGCGATTGACGTTTTCCTCATCGCTGTCGCATTCTATGGCGCACATAAGCTCCGCCTCAGCATGGAAACGCCGCGCCCCGTCAACATTTATCCTTTTCGCTTCTACTGGCAAATGTTGATCGTGCAGGAAGTGGTCATCATCGGTTCCTTATTCTTCCATCGCTTTTATCATCGCAGACGCAGTAGCAGCCACATAGACGAGCTAGGCACAGTCTTCAGCGCCGTCTCGATTGGCACCATTGTGGCCACAGCCATCATCACCTTTTTGTTCAAAGCCGATTTGGATTATCCGCGTATGATGATCGCGTATGCGTGGGTGTTGACGTTCCTGTTCATCGCCGTAGCGCGCATCATTCGCATGCGCATACAATGGGTCTTGCAAGCGCTCGGCTTCGGCGAGACGAAAGTGATCGTCGTGGGCAACGGCGAAACGGGACGCATGATCGCCACGACCATCCAAAAATCGCCGGGGCTTGGCTATCGGCTCGTCGGCGTTGTGGATGATCGCCCTTCCAACGGCGACTTTACGACGACGTGGCTGGGTCCCGTGTCGCAGCTCGGTCAACTCATCGAACAACATCAAGTCAACGAAGTGTTCATCGGCATGCCCGAAGCCTCGCACGAAACAATCCTTGAAATCATCTCCAACGCGCAACGCGACCGCGTGGGCGTCAAAGTTTTCCCCGACATCTTCCAAATCATCACCTCACCCGTAGGCATTGGCGATTTGAACGGCCTGCCGATGGTCACCGTGCGCGACGTGGCATTGCGCGGTTGGCGTCTGACCGTCAAGCGCAGCTTCGACATCGTTTTGTCAACCATCATTTTGATCTTCACCTCACCCCTCATGCTCATCACCGCGCTGCTCATCAAGCTGGAGTCGCCTGGTCCCGCATTCTACACACAAGAACGCATGGGGCTCGACTCGAAACCATTCAAGGTCATCAAACTGCGCTCCATGCGCGTTGACGCCGAAGCGCAGGGACCTGGTTGGACGGTGAAGGACGACCCCCGTCGCACGCGGTTGGGCGCGTTCATTCGCCGCTATCACATTGACGAATTGCCGCAATTCATTAACGTGCTGCTTGGCGACATGAGCATCGTCGGACCGCGCCCCGAGCGCCCCATGTTCGTCGAGCAGTTTCGTCGCTTGGTGCCGCGCTACATGGACCGCCATCAAGAAAAAGCCGGCATCACAGGCTGGGCGCAGGTCAACGGCTTGCGCGGCGACACCTCCATTTTTGAACGCACCAAATACGATCTTTACTACATCGAGAACTGGTCGTTGCTGTTCGACATCAAAATCATCATCCGCACGATTGGGGTTATGCTCTCGGGCAAGAGCGAGTAATTGAGTGAACGGTCAACGCTGCGCCGTGCATAATGAACAAACAGCGGTCACATCTGATGGCTGTGACCGCTGTTTGTTTATCACCGCTCAAATACCATTGCGTTCTCTGCTGCTAGCGAGTCGCGCTCTATAACACTGGCTTTCGCAAATGCCACTCCGTCGCGTGTTCGTACGCATACGCCGCGCGCAAGATTGCCGCTTCCGCCCACGGGCGCGCGACAATTTGCAAACCAATCGGTAAGCCTTCGTTAGTGAAACCACACGGCAACGACAGCGCGGGCAAGCCCGTCAGATTGAACGGCGCGGTGAACCGTGTCAACATGCGCGCACTCTCAACCGCATCGGGCCCATCGCGCAACGGCGCGTGAATCGGCACGGTCGGTGTGAGCAGTAAGTCGTAGTCTTTGAAGAACTGCGCGAACCAATGGCGCAGCAGCGTTTGCGTGTGTCGCGCGAGCGCATAATCGGTGGCGGTGTAACCCGCGCCCAGCTTCAGCCGCGCCTGCACGTCTGCGCCAAAGTTTTGCGCTTGTTTTTCGAGCCGCTCACGATGAAACGCCGCCGCGTCGCTCGTCGTCAATATGCCGTTCGCTTGCCATGCCTCACGCCCTTGGGGAATCTCCACCTCATTCACCCGCGCGCCCAATTGCGCGAACACCTTTGCCGCATTCCGCACCGCCGCCACTAACTCGGGATCCGCTTCGGCAAAATGACCGCGCCCCGCATACGCCACGCGCCAACCGCGAATGCCCTCATCAATATGTGAGAGGTAGTCATCGGTTGGCTCATCCACTGAAAACGGGTCTTGCGCGTCGTAACCCGCAATAACGCGCAGCAACACAGCGACATCGCGCACACGCCGCGCCATCGGTCCAGCGTGATCGAGATTCCAACTCAGCGGCACGACGCCTCGCACACTCACGCGCCCATAAGTTGGCTTCAAGCCAACGATGCCGCACAGCGCAGCGGGAATGCGAATCGAGCCGCCTGTGTCACTGCCCAGCGAGCCGAGACACAATTCGGCTGCCAGCGCCGCGCCCGACCCGCCCGACGACCCGCCGGGGATGCGCTCGAAACGCCACGGATTTTTGCACGCGCCAAAATACGGGTTGTTGTTCGTCACGCCCAACGCAATTTCGTGCAGGTTGAGCTTGCCCAACAACACCGCGCCGGCGTCGTTCAACTTTTGCGCGGCGACGCTGTTTTCAGTTGGCACGCGCTCCGCAAAAAATTTGGAGCCCGCGGTTGTGCGGATGCCTTGCGTATCATACAAATCTTTCAGCGCCAATGGGATGCCGTGCAGCAGCCCGCGCCCCATCGTCTCTTCGGCGATACGCGCCTGGCGCAGCGCTACATCCGCCGTGACGGTGATGTAGCTGTTCAGCAATGGATCAATTTTTTCGATGCGCTCCAAATACGCGCGTGTCAATTCGACGGGCGATAGTTTGCGCTGGGCAATTTGCTCTGCCGCCTCGCTGAGGGTGAGAGAAGTGAGAGACATAAGAAGTTCCTTTTACTCTACCGGCACGCCGTGCGCCTCGAGCCATTGCTTCACAGTTTCCAAGTGGGTTGCATCCACAATGGCGGCAGCGGCGTCGCCTGCAAAGGGTTTGAGGTGAGCGGCAACAGTTGGGTCGTTCATCAACTTGTGCAGCAGCTCCGCGCTTTGCAGACGAATCACGACAAGTTGCTCGATGCGCGCCGAACCATAAAATTGGCCCCATTGCTTGAGCTTCTGTTGCCAAGCGGGAGGCAACGCGCCATGATGCCATTTCGTCCAACGCGCGAGGATGTCATCTAGCGATTCACCCGCTGCGCGGTTCGCTTTCACGACGGCTTCGGTGAGATATAATCCATCGGGACGACGCTCGACATGCTGCTCCAGCTCCCGTAACAAGAAAATGTTCGGGATAGAATGGAGCAGTTGAATTTTACCCTGCTCATCTAAGACCAGCGCATGGCTCGCCTCGTCGTATGTCGTCGCTTGCCCCAGCGCCGTATGCGGCGATGGAGGCTGGCAGGTGAGAGCAGGCAGTTGTCCGCGCGCGAACAACTCTTGGAGGATACGTTCGCGCGCCTCGTCGTCGTGATGCACGATGGCGACATAGGGCAGCGGACGCCCACGCCACCACGGCGCGAGGTCGGGTATGGCGGCCAGCTCGTCCAACAATGCGGCGTCGTGGGTGTGCAAGAGCGATACGCGCTTGCGTATCGTGATGCGTTCGAACCCCTGCGCCCAATCTTCGAGCGAGCGATGCACGTTTTGCGGCAAAGGCGTGGTGGTCGCCTGCGTCAAGAAATCAATCACAGCTTGCGCCGTTAGTCCATTTTGGGTTGCGCGATAGAATGACTCGCGTGAGAGATGATATTCCATCACCCGGTCCGCTTTTACACGGTCTGCGAAGCGGTCGAGCATGGCCAGCGTTTGTTCAGCAATTGGTTCGAGCGCGAAGATCTGAAAGTTGGGCTGCACGACGACGCGCCCACTCAGCGCGGTGGTGTCATCCAACGGCGGTTGCGCAGCCAGCCCAAACAGGTAAGCGCCCACCGGCGTGAGCTGGAACGCGACGACCTGTTCGTGACGATAGCCTAACGAGACGAGACCAAGCCAATGCAACGGCTCTTGTATCAGGTTACGAATGAACTCGGCTTCAACTTTTTCCCATCCCTCGCTTTCGTCGCCCACAGGAAAGCCCCAACCGAGCGGATTGTGATAATAATAGTATGGATTGATGGCGCCGAAGTCTTTGCGCTCGCGCGGAAACAAAAATTCATAGTTCAGCGCGCGCGCTTTTTTCACCAAGTCATCAAGTGACAACCACCCGTCGCGCACATGCTCGGCGAGTAGATTTAGCAACCATTGCCGCGCTTTGGCGACCAACACCACAGCGCGCGGCGAGCGATTGCCATTTGTTTGTGGTTCGATGGGCAAATGTAACAATTCGTTCCACTGTGTAGCTTTCTTCCAGGCTTCAAACAAGCGGTCGGTGCGGCGCATCAATGAATAGCTCCAAAAATCGCTTGCGCTGCTTGAGACCATGAGTTGGGTAGCATCCGACTTCAGTAAACCCGCTTCTTCCATCACAATGCGAATGAAATTCAGACGCGACAGGTCTGCTTCATCGCGCGCCATTTTCAAGTCGCTTTTGGCAATCAGCATGTCGTTGAGCTTGAGCAGATGCCGTTTGGGCACCAAGCCCGTAACCGTGAGCAAGACCTCATGCTCGCGCACGTAGTTCCAATACAGATACACGTCACGCTGAAAGTTGGAAGCGAGGCCTTCGGTCGTGCGCTCAAACCCGTCGGCGTCCATCGTTTGTAAGGGGCGCCCCAAGCCACTAAGGGCTTTCATAATTTCGCTGGGGATGACGAGCGGCATATCGTGGCGCGTCAAGGCGTCGGGTGTGTCAATGACGAAAGCGCGCAGGAAGACTAGCCCGTGTTGCAAGAGAGGCCAGAGTAGATCGGCGAAGAACGGTTGATGCGGGTCGCGCATTTCAGGTTGAGGGGGTTGCCAACTACGCGGTTGTGGTTTCAACACACCGCCCCGCTCTAATTCCATCAACAAGCCCAGCGTGGTGGCGCGTCCGCCTTTGGTCTGCAAGCGCTCGAAGATTTTTTGCGTCAAGGGCGTCATGGCCTGCACCAGCTCGGTGATGATTTGGGGATTGCAGAGACGCGCGAAGAGCGTCTCGATCAACTGCGCCTTGCGCGTGTGATTGGGTAGTTTGTGCGCGCGCGCGATGCGTTGCAGCGCGTTTTTATTGAGATTGTTGAGAAAGTAGG
>CAZDYP010000213.1:0-7398 GCA_964509505.1 uncultured Anaerolineae bacterium
CTATACGCGCATCTCGCCACAAGACATGACGATTGATCCTGTCTTCAAATTCAACGCGGCGTTGCCCGATGTCTCGAATGTGCATGACCTCTCGCGCGATCCGAATCGCGTTTGGGATTGCAACACAATGACCAATCGGTATGCAGGACCAGTCGAAGTCGCGGTCAGCGCGGCGACGAACAACTACAATCCCATCATCATCGCCATCTACATTGCGGGCGGCTGTGTCACGTTGGCGCTGGGCTTCGTCGGTGTGGCGTTGTTCTTCGGTTTGCGTCGCCGCGCGTAATTGGAGGTTGGAGATTAGAGATTAGGTATTGGTTATTGGGTATTGGATAATTGGATAGTTGGAAGTGTTGCGCCATAGCCAATAGCCAATACCCAATTACCAATTACCAATTACCTTTCACTCAGAGTATAATGAAGTCACATTGATTCGTGACAAGGAGCAAGGACAAGTATGAGTGACCAACCTGAACGTGAAGAGCCCGCATTGATTTCGATTATTGATGGCCCCCCGCCTGAGTTTTACTTCACCGAAGATGTGATGTCGCACGAATTGTACGACACAACAAAACCCTACGAGGTGGCGCGTGTCGAGATGCGTACCATAAGCGGACCGAGGATGATTGCGCGTTGCCGTAATGCGTGGGATGTGCAGAAACCGGTTATGCTCGAATTCAAAGACTTGGACGGGTTCAAGCAACGACTGGAAATTTGCGGCGCGCGTTACGAGGAATTGACTGAAGGCACATTGTTGCAACTGTGGGTGCGAATGCCCGTTGAGCTACATTTTGTCGGCGCGGCGGGCGATGATGATGAGGCGGAATAAACGAGGCAACGAGTAAACGAGAAATGAGTAAATGGGTAAACGGGGAAACAGGGAACAACAGTAGCGCCCTGTTTCCCCGTTTCCTCGTTTACTCCCATACAAAGGAGCGAAGGATGACCGACAAATTGGTGTATCAAGTGAACGATGGCGTCGCAACCATGACGCTCAATCGCCCGGCAGTGTTGAACGCTTTCGATTTAGACATGACACGCGCGCTGCAAGAGGCGTTGAAAAATGCGGAACGCGATGCGGCGGTGCGTTGCTTGGTGCTGACGGGCGCGGGCAAAGGCTTTTCAGCCGGACAAGACTTGAGCGCGCTCTATGACGCGCAACAATCCAACACGAAGGGACTTATCCTCGAACACATTCATCAGACGTTCAACCCGATTGTGTCGAAGCTACGCGCCATCGAGAAGCCCATCATCGCCGCGATTAACGGCGCGGTTGCAGGCGCGGGCTTGGGCGTCGCGCTTGCGTGCGATCTGCGTTTCGCCTCAGACAATGCGCGCTTCTTCGAGGGCTTCGTCAAGATTGGCCTCGCGCCCGATTCGGGTGTGGGTTGGACGCTGCCGAAACTCGTCGGTATGGCGCGCGCGATGGAATTTGCGTTCACAGGCGAGCCCATTGATGCGCTGACAGCCGAGCGCTGGGGTTTGGTCAACCGTGTTTATCCCGCAGACAGGTTGATGGACGAGACGCTCACATTTGCGAAGAAACTGGCGCAAGGTCCGACGCGCGCCATTGGGATGACGAAGCGCGTGCTAAACCGTTCACTCGATATGAGCTTGGAAGAGTTGTTGGAGTATGAAGCGCTCGTGCAGGAAGCGGCGGGACAGACTGCCGATCATCGTGAAGGCGTCAAGGCGTTTCTGGAGAAGCGCGCAGCGCAATTTACAGGGCAATAGGCGATGACGCACGTCACCTTTGCAGGCGATGCAATCAAATTGTCTGAGAGAGCGTCTTAAAGCCCGCCGCCCAAACGTTCACGTCGAGGCGCCAAGAGCGCCAAGCGCCCAAAAACCTGAAAAACTTTGCGTGCTTGGCGTTTTTTTGCGGCTTGCCTTTCACGTTCACATGGTTCGCTAGCCACCAGTTGCCTGTGAGCGTGTGATGGCTGAAACGCAAATATCCTGCGCGAAGCGTGAATTGGTCAAAGACGCGACTGGCGAAAAAAATCCCTTCACCCGTGTGATGCTGCGGATCCGTGGTCAATTTGCCTTTGGATAGTTCAAGAAAGGCGTGGCGCTCGTCGTCCAGTAACAAATCCCGCTTGAGCTCATAACAGATGCCCCCGCGCTGAAGGGACTGCGCAGGCGTTGCGCGGGCGTCGTCGCGTGATCGGTTTCGAGTTTCCACGTCACCTGCGCGTCGTCAGGATTATCCCATCAACCTTTCAAATAAGAAGTGAGGCGCTATCTTATCGCGCAATGCGCCATATCCGTCAGCTCGTAGTATAATGAACAGGGTTGCCGCTTGCGTGTGTGATTGAGATAGAAGCCTTACACTGTTAATGCTGTTTTGCCCTCCACAATGCCAAAGCGCCGCTTCGCGGTTTGCAATCCGCAATTTGTAATTTGCTGTGAGGTTCTTTCATGCGCTTTTTAGTGGCTTGTTTGTTTTTGTTGCTGCTCGTTTTGTCGTTATTGGGCTCAGGGATGGTGTATTTTGCCAGTGCGAGTGTGCCAACGTCGGCGACGATTCCCCCGCCGGTTGCGCGCTGGTGGACGTTAATCGAAACGAACGCAGCGCAGCATCAAGTGGACCCATTGCTGGTCGCTGCCGTGATGATGCAAGAGTCGGGGGGCGATCCGTCGGCGCAATCACATGCGGGCGCGAATGGCTTGATGCAGGTCTTGCGAGGTCCCTTTGAGCCAGCGGCGAATGTGGCGCAAGGCACCAAAATTTTGGCGGAGCATGTGCAGCGCTTCAAAGATGTGCGCGTGGCGTTGGCAGCCTATAACGCGGGGCCGGGCTTGAGCGACGCGGCTGCGCAAAATCATCCGCAACGCTTCGAGGGGGTGCGCGGCGCGGCGCGACAAGCAGGTGTGCCTGTCAGCCAATTCGAGAAATACGAAGCGTATCTGCCTGCCGAGACGCGGCGCTATGTGCCTGCGGTGCTCAACTACTACGAAGCGTTCAAGAAAGGCTTGGCGCAAGCGCAGCAAGGTCGTTGGCCCCTCGACAAGTTCACGCTGACGCCCTCGTTTGGCAAGCACACAGGCAATGGTCAGCCTTGGCACACGGGCGAGGATTTAGGAGCGCCGTGCGGCACGCCAATCAAAGCGTCCTTCACGGGTCCCATCGTCTATCGCGGTTGTTTGTATGGCAATTGTCGTGACGGCGGCGCGGCCGCAGGGGCGACGGGGCATGGTTATTCGGTTGTGCAGCTATTCGCCCCTAACAAATATGCTGTGTACGCCCATCTCGAAGCGCCCTTGCTTACACTCGTCGCGCCGAACAATTATGCCAGAGCGGGCGACGTGATTGGCGCGATTGGCATGACAGGTTGGACGACAGGCTGCCATTTGCACTTCGGCATTTGGAATGGTTCCCTCGAAGATTTGTTGAAGGGCGGAGAGAACTGGCTCGATCCAAAGAAATTCATGCCGACGTTTTGAAAGAAGGCAGAAGCAAAAAGAAGTAAGGAAGAAAGAAACTCAGCAGATGCGAATTTGGCGCTCGAAAGACCTATCAGGTTTTGCCACCCCACGCATTTTCTGCGCCTCGTTAGCGCCATGCCCCAAGCTATACGCCGCCGCCGAGATGAGCTGACCGCGCCGCAAGACGCGATCCGCTTGTGACGGCGTGCGATGCTGAAAAACCCCAATAGATAATTAGCATGAATGCGCGCCAATCGCCATGCCAATCAATGGCGAGAGGACGATGAATGTCAAGGGCTTCGTCCAGCCTTCGATAACTAATTCGATGCGATTGATTTCGATGATGTGGCTCCGCATCTTTTCCAATTGCTTGCGGTTGCCCAAGCTGGGAATTGCCGCGTGAACTTCTGGCGCGCCTTGCATGACGAGCGTGGCGAGCTGGCGCACGAATTATTAAGCCAATTGGGGTAATGCAAAGCAATGCGATTCGATTAGGTTATGCGGATAGGCTCTCAGTGAGGTATGGCAACACACTTGGCCACACCAGCTCCAACGTCAAATCGTCCATACGCTGCGTTGGGCTACGCACGATGGCAACCTGCGCGCCGCGTGGGCCCCACACCTGTGCATCGGTGGGACCGAAGAGCGCAACCGTGGGCACACCCAACACAGCGGCGAGATGCGTCACGCCGCTGTCATTGCCAATGTAGAGCGCGCAGCGCGCCAGAATGGAGGCGAGGAGAGGGAGAGGCGGAGAAGCGAGGGGAGTGAAGCGTGGAGCGTGGAGCATGAAGCGCGAAGCGTGAAGATCTTCTTCGGCAGGGCCGCTGATGCAGATGACGTGCGTACGCTCGAAGTCCATGAGGCGTTGCGCGAGCGTGAGAAAATTTGCGCTGTGCCAGCGTTTGTGCGCGCCGCCACTGCCGAGGTGCAGAGCGATGACGCGCATTCCTTCAAGCGCATGGGTCTGCCAAAATTCATCGGCAAGCGCTTGAAGGCGCGGTGTGAGAGGCCAAGCAACAGCGGAAGCAGCCGCCACTAACTGAGCGGCGCTGCCCAATGGCGCGAGCGTATCGAGGAGATGCTCGCTGGCGTGACGTTGCGTGGGCATGGGGTTCGCCGCGATGAGATGGGCAACATTCAAGCGTCGCAAGTTGTCGGCGACGATGCGCGCTGTTATATCAGGTAACCACAACACGGCGAGCGCAACCTCACCCAAGAGGTTTTGCAGGGCGTCTGTCTCTCCATCCGCGATGAACAACGGCGTGAGCAACGCGCTATCGAATGCGAGCACCGCATCGGCGACGAGACCGTGCGCCAGCGGCAACACATCCGCGCGTGCGGCAAGCATCAAACGATGCTCAGGATACGTGTGGCGCAAGGCGCGCAACGCGGGTAACGTGAGGATGAAGTCGCCGAGCGCGCCAGAACGCATGATGAACAAGCTAGGCAGATGGCGGATGGCAGCTGGCGGATGGGGGATAGCCGATGACATGACGACGAGCAAAGCGTGTTGGCAAAACTTTCGTCGTAACGACTTTAGTCGTTTGGCTCATAGTCAATGGCTAAAGCCGTTACAACGAATCTATTCGATTTTGATTTTGGTCACGCGCTTCGGCTTGTCGGCTTCCGCGTCGTCAAGTTGTGTGAGCATCCCATCAATCATGCTACGGAAAGCCATCAGCGTTTCCTTCATGGCTGCGCGTCCATGCTTCTTCGCCGCTTGCAGATTCTCGCGCGCTTTGATGCGCCCACGCACTTCGTCGCGTAATCCTTCGAAGCCGAGCCGCAGATGTTCTTCCCATTTCATTTCTTTGGCTTTGTCTTGGGCTTTCGTCGTTTCTTCACTCATGATATCCTCCTGCGTAGAGCAACTTTTCAACTTGCTCCAATGGGCAAGGTGGAAACTCGCCCTACAGTTTTTGCGCCAATGCGATTAGCGATGTCCCCCACGGCAAACTGATGGCGCGCAACAACGCCGCCTCGATTTGCCCGACGATAGTCAACACGTTGTTGACGAGCGGCGGCGCGGGTTCCATTTCCACTTGATAGGCGTCCGCTTGAAAATGATGAGAGCTTAATTGCGGTTGAGCTTGGTTGCGTCGGCGCAGCAAGATGACCAACGCTGCCAAGGGAAACACAAAAAAGTTGTTGTACGTCAAGCGTTGTGCGCGAAAACCCGTCATCTCCAGCTTGCGTCGCAATTCGCCCGCCGTGTAGCGACGGTGGTGCGCGTTCAGTACGTCGTTATGGCTCCACAAAAACATAAACGCAGGTGTCGTCACCAGCAACCAGCCATGCGGCGCAAGCACGCGTCGGCATTCGCGCAAGATAGCCCCATCATCCTGCACATGCTCGATGACATCCAGCGCTGTCACCACATCAAACTGCGCGTCGTCATGGGGAATGCCGGCGCTGGCGTCGGCAAGTTTCACGTCATACCCCCGTTGCTGCGCCAGCTTTAACGGACGCGGATCCACTTCGATGCCCTTGACCACGCCATAGCGCGCGAGATGGTGCATCATGTTACCCGCGCCACAACCGACATCGAGAATGCGTCGCTGCGCGCCTGTCCAGTGCGGCGCAACGACGGCAGTGATCGCACGCACACGGCTGGCAAACCACCAATGTTTATCTTCGGCAATCTGTTGTGTTGTCAAACTCGCCGTTGAAACCGACATTCATGCCTCCTGTGGAATATAGTAATTGGTAATTGGCAATTGTCAATTGGTGAATTGGCGAGATGCCAATGAAAATACCCCCCCCACGTCAAACCTTCCTGCGGACGATGTTCTTCGCGATGAAGAAGGTTGAGTGGAGGTAAATCTCGCGCGAGCAGCTCTAACGCGATGTTTATAGCGGTTTTCACATGAACGCGACTCGGTAGATCCTTGCGAAGGTTCAAAACCTTCGCAAGGATGCGTCCAAGTAACAAGGCTCTAAATCGCATGCAACCGCAACCCGCTATACATGGGACGCCCTATGGGTATCAGAGCAACTGTTGGAGTAACGGTAAGGGTTGGGGTAACAACGGAGTTGGTCTTCACCGGGTCAGGCGCAGAGGGGTTCACGAACGCAGAAAAATTCGCGGGCGGGCGCGCACCCTACGGGTACGCGCCCACGTTGGCGCTTTGCGCCAATACAGACGCCGTTTCACGAGGAAGTGAAGCGAGCGGTAACAGGGCTAAACAGCGCAGGACGAACAGATGAATTAGGGTTCACTGTTCACTGTTCACTGATGACGGATAACTGTTTACTTCAGATACTTATCCAGCCACTCCCCAATGCGCGTTAAGCGGTCAAAGCGCAAGTCAATCGGACCGCCGCGCGACATGCCATGGGAGGTTTCGCGCGGATAGCGCACGAACATGGTCTCGACCTTCAGCCATTTCAACGCCGCAAACCACTCTTCGCCTTGTGAAATCGGGCAGCGCAAATCGCCCTCACTGTGAATGATGAGCGTCGGCGTCTTCACGTTAGCAACATATTTCAACGGCGACAAGTTCCACTGTTGTTCAGTATTCCCCCACACCGTGCCAGGCGCCCACGCGCCATTGCCCGGCATCGTGATGTCCGACGTGGAGTTCATGCTCAACCAATTGCAAATCGAGCGGTCAGTCACGGCGCATTTGAAACGATCTGTATGCCCGACGACCCAATTCGTCATGTAGCCGCCATAGCTGCCGCCCGCAATCGCCATGCGCTTCGCATCCACGTACGGCAAGCGCGACATATAATCTGCCGCTGCCATCACGTCTTGATAATCGAGGTTGCCCCAATCGTGATAGATAGCCGCGCCGAAGTGTTCGTCACGCCCGTTGCTGCCGCGCGGGTTCGTATAGACGACCACATAACCGCGCGCTGCGTGATATTGCATCTCGTGGAAGAAGACATTGCCATATTGCGAGTGCGGTCCCCCATGCACATACAACAACGCTGGATATTTTTTGCCCGCTTTGAAATTGG
>CAZDYP010000214.1:0-7389 GCA_964509505.1 uncultured Anaerolineae bacterium
TCGGCTGGCGCAAACCGTTCATTCTTAGCGGACTCGCGCTCGCGGGCGTCGGCGCGTACATCATGGGCGCGACTGATACGGCTAATGGTCTCGCGCTCGGACGCGCCATCACGGGACTCGCGGCAGGCACATGGGTGCCGCTCGTGGTTGCGTTCAGCGCGTTGTTCCCACCGCAAGACGTCGTGCGCGCCAGCGCGACCCTCTCGCTCGTCAATGCGTTGGGGCGTATTCTTGCGACCGTCTCCACGGGTTGGCTCAACGCTATGGGCGGTTACGCGCTCGCCTTCTACGTGGCGACGGGCGTGGCGGCGCTCTCCGTCGTCATCATGCTCGCCATCGGCGAAACGCGCAGGCCGCCACAACCGCCCACCTTGCAATCGTTCAGTCGCTTGCTCACGCGACGCGATGTGATGTTGCCTTCGCTGGTGAGCATGGTCTGTCAAATCGTCACGTGGGCAATCAGCTTCGGGTTCATGGCCGTGCTTGCCCAACAGCTCGGCGCGAGCGGCGTCGTGCAGAGTCTGTTGGTTACGCTGCACATCGGCATCAGCGCCATCGGCAACATGGTCACCATGCGCCCCAGTCGCCTCCCCACGCAGCGCCTCATTTACGTTGGCTTCGTACTGATGTTTGTCGGCGTGGGCATCGCAGCATTCGCCACGGCGTTGTGGGTGTTGTTCGTCGCCACGCTGTTGATTGGCTTGGGCTGGGGACTCGGCTACCCCGTGCTGATGGGCTTGAGCATTCGCCACGTGAGCGACGCTGAACGCACGACGGCGATGGGCGTGCATCAATCGGTCTATGCCATTGGCATGTTCGTCGGACCCGCCCTGAGTGGCTTCATCGCCGACCTGCTGGGGTTGCGCGTCATGTTCGTCGTCATCGCGGCCGCGTCGTTGGCGGCAGGCATCGTCGGCACATGGCAACTCAAGACCACTACTTAAACTCACGTGAATTCGGGATAAGCCACAGCGAAGGCAATGCGCGCACCGCCGCGCCGGCGCGTTTCGCAGTGAGTAGGCGCGATTGTCAATCGCCCGCAACCTTATCCCGCATTGACGTTAAACTCGCAATTTGCAATGCTAAAGCATCGCTTCGCTGTCTGCAATCTCACAAGGAGCTATCCATGTTCTCCTCCCTTTACAAAACCATCCGCGCCGCCTACTCGGGCGACTCCGCCAAAAATTTTGTGACGGACCTTAGCCGTTTCCATCGCATCCAAGCGTCGCCGGGCTATCGCGCCGCCGCGCAATACGTTCAGCGGCAGCTCGCAGACCTCGGCCTCGAAACCGAAGTCATCACGTTTCCCGCGCGCTACGATGTCCTGTCATGGTCCTCGCATCATTTTCAAGAATGGAGTTGCGAGAAGGCCACATTACGCTTGATTGAGCCCACCAGCGAAGCGCGCACGCTGGCAGATTTTCGCGCGCAGCCCATGTCCATCATCCAACGCAGCGCGCCCTTCAACGGCGAGCTGGAGGTCGTCGTGTTGGACGACGGCACGCGCGCAGATGATTATGCCAACGTGGATGTCGCGGGGAAAATGGTTTTTACTTGCAAGCCCATCGAAGCGGTACGTGACTTGGCGATTGAACAGCATGGCGCAGTGGGCATCCTCTCCGATTGGCTCGCGGAGTCGCAGACGCGTGCGCGTTGGGATTTGCCCGATGCGCTGCAATACACCTCGTTCTGGTGGACGGGACACGAGCGCCGCGTGTGCGGTTTCGTGCTGACGCCGCGCGAAGGTGAGAAGTTGCGCGCGCTCATCAAAAAAGAAAACGCCGCTGGTCGCGCCGTGCGCGTTCACGCCGAAGTCGTCTCACGTTTGTATGATGGCGCGATCGAAGCCATCACCGCGTTGCTCCCGGGTTCGGGTGATGAAGAAGTGGTCGTCGTTGGGCATCTGTGCCATCCCGCGCCCGGTGGCAACGACAACGCTTCGGGCGCGGCGGCGACGATGGAAGCGGCGCGCGCATTGCAAGTCTTGATCGAATCAGGACAGTTACCAACACCCAAACGCTCGCTTCGCTTCTTGTGGATTCCCGAAATGACGGGCACCTATGCGTATCTGGCGCGCCGCGAACAAGATTTAGCGCAGCTGATTGCGGGCGTGAACCTGGACATGGTCGGCGCAAATCAAGAGCTCTGTGGCTCATCATTCTTGATTGATGCGCCGCCCGAAGCAACGGCGAGCTTCGCATTGGACTTGCTGGAAGCCGTGCGCGAGGCGGCGACGCAGGAAGTCGGTTTTTTCAGCGGCGGCGCGTATGCGTTGTTCCGTTACGCGACCACGCCCTTCGGCGGCGGCAGCGACCATTACATCTTTTCGGATCCATCAGTGGGTGTGCCAATGCCGATGTTGATTCAGTGGCCCGACAAGTTTTATCACACCAGCGCCGACACGCTCGATAAAGTGGACCCGCGCATGCTGGGCATCATCGGCAGCGTGGCGACGACTTATGCGTATTGGTTGGCGAATGCAGACGACGACGGAGCGCGGCGGTTGGGCGAGTTGATGACGGCGAAGGGAAAACAAAGAATTATTCAGGTGATGCAACGGGAAAAGGGAAGTGAGGGAGATAAGGGCGATGCGGAAAATAAGGGGAAATTAGAGGAGATCGTGGCGTATCGTGTGGGGCGAGAGCAGGCTGCGCTGGAGACGTTGAAGCGGTTGAGTCCAACATTGGAAGTTAGCGGTTGGATGTTGGAAATTGGAGAGTTTGCAGAGCGCGAACTTGCGCGCATCAAATCAACTCCAACGCCAATCCCAACTCCAACTGAGCTTGAAGAACGCGCAGCGCGGATGATACCCGTCCGCATGTACAAGGGGCCCATCGCGTTGCGTGGACATGTCGCCCAGTTGAGCCAGGCAGAACGCGCGGAGTTCAATCGGCTCGGCGCGCGCGCGATGGGCGGCATGGGCGTTGTGCCGACGCTCGCGGTGTACTGGGCGGATGGCAAGCGCACAGTGTTGGAGATTGCGAAGCTCGTTGAGCTCGAATGCGGCAAACAGGAGCTTGAATTCATCGTGGCGTATTTCGAGTGGCTGGCGAAGATGCGGCTAATCACGTTGCATACCATTGTATGAGCTCATCCCCATGCAGAACTCATCTCAACACAATCCTCTAATGAAGTGTCAGACATTGATTCCGTCACAGGTGTAGGACCAGTTTTTAACTTGCCCACATGGACAAGTTAAAAACTGGTCCTACACCTGCGCTCCATACCTGTATGATTTTTTGAAACTCCATGTTAGAGGATTGTGTGGAATAAGCCTCGCATAAATGACTCACCACGTAACTTCCAATACAAGCGAGTAATACGATCTATGACGAATCAAATTACGACACCAAAATTTTCAACCGGCTTGCTGGTGACTCAAGGCACGCCGCTCTACGACGCGCTGCTCGATCTCGCGCAACACGCGCGTCTGGTCTTTTTCGCGGGCTTGCCGGGCACGGGCAAGAGTTTGCTCATCAACCAGCTCGCGCATCTGGCGCACCACTTGGGACGTACCACTACGTTGCTGCAATGGGATGTGGCGCGTCCCGTGTTCGAGGCGTGCGACGCAGGACGACGCTATCCGCAGGCGCAAGGCATCACGCACAGCCTCATCCGCATAGCGGTTGGACGCTGGGCGCGCGGCGCAGTGACGCAATGGCACGCGACGCATCCCGACACGCGCCACTTCTTCATCGGCGAGACGCCTTTCGTGGGCAATCGCTTCAGCGAGTTAGCGCGTCCCAACGACGATGCCGCCGAAGCGGTGTTGACGCATGAGACAACACGCTTTGTCATCCCCGTGCCATCGTTGGAGGTGCGTCGCCATCTCGAAGCAGAACGCGAGCGACGCGCGCGCCAACCACTTCATCAACGCGAGCGCGAGGATGCGCCACCCGCTGCGCTGCGCGAGATGTGGCGCTTGTTGGTCGTCGCGGCGCAAGCATTGGGCATCACGCCTGTTTCGTCAAACACCACGATACCGTATGACCCGCACATTTACGAGCGTATGTATCATCACATCCTGCAGCATCGTCATACCCAGACCATCGCGCAAGATACGATCTTGCCGACCGACCAATTTTCGGCGTATGATTTCGCCGTGTCCAGCGCAGACCTGGTGCCAACCGATAACGAAGCCAACGCATTCATTCACGCAGCCGAGCAAGCTTATCCCAACGAAGCAGATTGGGAACGCGAGGTCGCGCGCTGGTATGTGATTTAGTAATCAGTAGTCAGGAGCCAGTAGCCAGACGCGTATATCTGACTACTGGCTACTGATTACTGACTACTGATTACTTTTAGTTGGAGGAGAAACCCATGTCCCGCATGACTGGCGGACAAGCCTTAGTGGAAATGTTGCGACGGCACGGCGTGGATACGTTGTTCGCGCTGCCCGGCGTGCAGAACGATGCGCTGTTCAACGCGCTGTATGATGCGCATGGCGCGCTTCGCGTGATTCATACCCGACACGAACAAGGCGCAGCGTACATGGCGTATGGCTACGCCAAAGCGACGGGACGCGTCGGCGCGTATGCGGTGGTGCCGGGGCCCGGCGTGTTGAATACGACGGCGGCGCTGTCCACCGCGTATGCCGCCAACGCGCCTGTGTTGTGTCTCACTGGACAAATCGCCACGAACATGCTCGGACGCGGCTGGGGCATGTTGCATGAGATTCCCGATCAGCTCGCCATCTTGCGCGGCCTGACGAAATGGGCGGCGCGCATCGAACATCCCACGCAAGTCTCGTCGCTCGTCAACGCAGCGTTCTATCAATTGAAAACAGGGCGACCTCGCCCGGTTGCATTGGAAGTGCCGCCCGATGTGTTGGCGCTCGAAACCGAAGTCATGCTCACTGATGCGCCGCACACCTACACACCCCTTGCGCCCGACCCGCAAGCCATCGCCAAAGCCGCCGCCCTCTTGGGCAAAGCGGAGCGCCCATTGATTATGGTAGGCAGCGGCGCAGACGACGCCAGCGCGGAAGTGCTGGCCATCGCCGAACTGTTGCAAGCTCCTGTGGTCGCAGCCACCAATGGCAGAGGCGTGGTCAGCGACGCGCATTATCTTGGGTTGCATGGCGCAGGGGGCCATCGCTTGTGGGCAGACGCCGATGTGGTGTTGGGCGTCGGCACGCGTATGCAACGACCGTTGACCGCCTGGGGCACCGACGACGCAATGAAAATTATTCGCATTGACGTTGACCCCGTTGAACTGACGCGCATTCAACCGCCGACGCTCGGCATCGTCGCCGATGCGCGCGCCGCGCTCAGCGCGCTGCGCGAAGCATTGATGACCCATACCCAAGTGCGCGCATCACGCGCTGCCGAGCTCAGCGCGCTCAAAGAAGAATTTGACGAAGCCTTTGCGACGATTCAACCGCAATACGATTTCGTGCAAGCCATTCGCGCCGAGCTGCCAGAGGATGGCATCTTCGTGGATGAGATGACGCAAGTGGGCTACGCTGCGCGCTATACTTTGCCTGTCTATCATCCACGCACATTTATTACCTCGAGCTATCAAGGCACATTAGGCTATGGTTTTGCGACGGCGTTGGGTGTGAAGGTCGCCCATCCCGACAAAGCCGTGTTATCCATCAACGGCGACGGCGGTTTCATGTACAACGTGCAAGAGCTAGCGACGGCTGTGCAACACCACATCGGGCTCGTGGCAATTGTGTTCGCGGATGGCGCGTACGGCAACGTGCTGCGGATGCAGAAGGAGCAACACGGTGGGCGCGTGATTGCCACTAAATTACACAACCCTGATTTTGTGAAGCTGGCGGAGAGCTACGGCGCGACGGGGATGCGCGCGACCAATCCCCAAGCATTGCGCAGCGCGTTGCGTGACGCATTCAAGCGTGCGGGTCCCACGTTGATCGAAGTGCCTGTCGGCGAGATGAGCGAGCCACGCCGCTTTACGGCGTTGCCGCGCGTGCGCCCGCAGACACGCTAACATTCATAGCCGCTGTGGGGCAAGTTTTTAACTGGCTCGCGCGGACAAGTTAAAAACTGGCTCGCGCGGACAAGTTAAAAACTTGTCCTACAGCTGTACTCCAGGTAGGAAGCAATAAAAATCTCCCGCGAGCATGAATGCTTGCGGGAGATTTTTTATAATACCGCACACTCCATTCAATCTAGCAGCGCTTGATACACCACATTCTGAAATACCGCCGCAATCGGCTCCACGCCGCCCATCAGCTGCGGCATGTACATGTAAATCATGTCCTCCTGCGGATCCACGCGGAAGAATGTGCCTGCTGCGCCACCCCAGCCATACGCCCCAACCGAGTTGAGCATACCTGCATCGTAGTTGAGCGTGACGCTTACGCCGAGCCCAAAGCCGACGCCGGGGCGCGCCTCAGGTCCGATGCGTATAGGCAGCAACGCAGGCGATAGATGATTCGCGGTCATCGCTTGAATCGTCTTGCGTCCAAGCAAGCGCACACCGTCCAACTCACCGCCATTGAGCAGCAGCTGCGCGAAGCGCAGATAATCCGCCGTCGTCGAAACCAACCCGCCGCCACCCGATGGCGGTATGTCCGCTTTGCGGAAAACGCTTTTCGCAGGCGCATCAACGAGCATGAGGCCACCCGTCTGCGCTGGCGTGTAGCACGCACAGAAGCGCTCTACTTTGTCGGCAGGCACATAGAAGCCCGTATCGTCCATGCCGAGCGGCTTGAAAACTTTTTCGGCAAGGAACACGTCGAAGGGCATATCGGCAATCAGTTGCACTAAATAACCCAGCATATCCGTCGCCATGCTATAACGCCAACACGCGCCCGGCTGATTGGCGAACGGCAACAACGCCAAGCGTTGCGCCATCTCCGTCAATGGCACACGCAAACGTCCCAACGGCGCCATCAACCCTGCGGCGCGATACATATCTTCGACGAGCGAATCCATGAACAAACCATAACCCAAGCCTGCGGTGTGTCTGAACAAATCATGGACGGTGGGCTCTCGCTCTAAGGTGGTCAACACATCACCCGCTTCAGTATGTCCCGCAAAGACCCTCGCCGTTTTGAATGCGGGCATGTATTTGGAGATGGGATCAGCCAGCAGCAAACGTCCCTGTTCGACGAGCATCAGCGCCGCAACACTCGTGACCGGCTTGGTCATCGAGTAGATGCGGAAGATGGCGTCGGGTTGCAGCGTTTTACCCGCTTCTATGTCCATCTGTCCCATGCACTCCAGATGCGCGACCTTGCCGTGTCGCGCGACCAATGTCAGCGCACCCGCGATGATGCGACGGTCAATGTAATTTTGGATGACGGGGCGAATACGCTCCAGGCGTTCTGCCGAAAGCCCAACGGCTTCGGGTTCGGCTCGATTCATAGAAATTCCTTTCAAGATAGATTTATGTGACTCCCTCAAACAAATCATGCTC
>CAZDYP010000215.1:0-7285 GCA_964509505.1 uncultured Anaerolineae bacterium
GTATCGAATTTCACACGCGCCTCGTCAGGGCATTTGTATTTTTCGCTCAAAGATACGGAAGGCGCGATACGCTGCGTGCTGTGGAAGCACGCAGCCACCCAGCTCGCGCAACGTCCGAGCGACGGCGATTTGGTGCGCGCGCATGGGCGCGTGAGCCTGTATGAAGTGCGGGGGGATTTGCAGCTTTACGTCGAAGAACTAGAATTTGACGGGGTGGGCGCGCTCTGGAAAAAATTTGAGGCGTTGCGCGCGCGTCTAGAGCAAGAAGGGCTCTTTGCCGCCGCGCGGAAACGCCTGTTGCCGCCCTATCCGCGTTGCATTGGCATCGTCACCTCTGAAACAGGCGCGGCGTTGCAAGACATGTTGCATATTCTACGGCAACGCTGGCCCCTCGTCACGGTCGTGTTATGCCCCTGCCCAGTGCAAGGCGTCGAAGCGCCCGCGCAAATCGCGCAAGCCCTTGAGACGTTGAACCGTGATACGAATGTCGAAGTCATCATCGTCGCGCGCGGCGGCGGCAGCATGGAAGACCTGTGGGCATTCAACGAAGAAATTGTCGCGCGCGCCATCTTTGCGTCGCGCGCACCTGTGGTCTCTGGCGTGGGGCACGAAACCGATTTCACCATCGCCGATTTCGTCGCCGATGCGCGAGCGCCGACGCCTACCGCCGCCGCCACACTGGTCACGCCCGATCAACAAGACGTAGTCGCCATGGTGCGGCAACAACGACAACGCTTGACGCAAACACTCGACTCCCGTCTCACCACATACGCGCAACGCTTACAAAATTTGCAACGAGTCTTGACTCGCCTTTCGCCGCGCGCGCAGCTGGACCGTCGGCGGCAACAAGTAGATGACTTGACGCGCGCCATCGCTAAGGTCATGCAACACCGCCTGCAGACGTGGCGCACGCGCCTCGACCATCGGCAACAACAACTCAACGCACTCAATCCACTCACCATTCTTGCGCGCGGCTATGCCATCGTCCACAAAGATGGACACGCCATCACGCATACCCACCAAGTCAGCGTAGGCGACGCGTTGCGCGTGCGCGTGAGTAATGGGGAATTTGCAGTCGTTGTAAAATCACCATGAAGTTGCTGTGCGAATTTTGGAATTGTGAGTGAGGATGCCATGCCTAAGCGCCAAGCAACAACATTTGAGGAAGCATTTGCAGAACTAGACGCGACCGTACGCAAATTAGAGGCGGGGGATTTGCCGCTCGAAGATTCCATCGGGTTGTATGAGCGCGGCATGATATTGGCGGCGCAATTGGAACAGTTGTTGGAACAAGCGGAGCTGCGCATCCGCAAGGCGCAACCCACTCGCGCAGCGTCAGAACATGCCGCCGAAGAAGAATGAGGATGTCCGATTTTTTCAGCAATTCGATTCTCACGGCGACGGGCTGGGCTTGGCTCGTCGCGCAAATTCTCAAAGTCATCATCAATAGCATCCGCGAGCGGCGACTGAATTTGTGGTACATGACGACGATGGGCGGGATGCCCAGCTCGCATTCCGCCACCGTCGCAGGCTTGGCGACGGCGGTTGGCGTGCGCGAAGGGTTTCGCTCGACGCTCTTTGCGATTGCGTTGGTATTCGCCTTCGTCGTGATGTACGACGCCGCGGGGGTGCGCCGCGCGGCCATGCATCAAGCGCGCATCCTCAACCAAATCATTGACGAGCTATTTCAAGGACATCCCATCAGCGAAACCCGCTTGCGCGAACTGCTCGGTCACACGCCCTTTGAAGTCATCGTCGGCGCGGTGCTTGGAGCCGTGGTCGCGGCGTATGTCGTTTGGTAGGGGTAATAGTCCAATCGGTTGGCTTAGTCGGATCAGTCGATTCGGGATAAGCCACAGCGACTGCAATTCGCGCGCAACGCAGCGCCAAGCCAACCTCCATCGGCTGGACCTGAACCCGCGCAGGTGGGTTTCGCAGTGAGTAGGCGTGATGTTCAATCGCCTGCAACCTTATCCCGCATTGACGTTAATTAGACCATTCCGACTATCCAACTACCGCTTCCCCTCTGGTACACCCTTCTCACGCAACAGGGCGCGATATTCTTCGAAGCTCGACACGCGCGCAATCGCATCTATGTATGCTTTGAGAGAACCGCTCACGCGTCGCAAGCGTCGCAGTTCCCCGCCAATTGGGTTCACGGCCCCTGCAAAGCCGCCATCAGCATACGAACCATAGAACGCAAAATAGGCTTGATTCAACTTGCGAATCGTGTAGCCGCGCGCAACGAACAGCTGGCGCCGTTCTTCCATGTAGGCTTCTGCCTCCGCGATTCTGCCTTCCTTCAGCAAGGCCGTTGCTTGTTCATACGTCTCGCGCATCTCTCGATTGAAGTTAAATTCGTCGGGTTTTGGCGTGGGGCGCGGCAGAGGGCGTTGCTCGGGTTCGTCTTCATACGATGGCGGCAGCAACCCACGAATGCGGTGCGCCAGCTCGCGTCCGACAAAATTTGCCGTCGTCTCGTTGATTGAACGCATGTGGTTGTCTTTGTTGTAATTCATCCCCAATGGACGGATGTCAAGATAGTTGTGCGTCCACTCGTGGCTGACAACTTCAAGCGTCCACTCATAGGACGACGTTTCCAGCACCATCGTCGGATACGTGCCAACGCCACCCAAGCCGACGACCAGCGCCGCTATGCCTAACTGCTCCTCCGCAGCGCGCTCAATCGCCTCCTGTTCGCTCAAGGAAAGACCGGGCGCCAAATGCGTGGATTTTTTCGTTTCGATTTTGTCGCGCGCCGACATGACCAGCAACAAGGGCGGCGCAACAAACTTGAAGGCGGTCGGCGGAAAAACCAATTGCGGGAAGAGGGGCCACTGCTCCACCAACCCTTCGGCGCGCGCTGCGCCTTCGACCCAGTCGGCGATGATGGCTTCTGTTTGCCGTTCTAAGGCGAGTTTGTCATTGCGTTTGCGCGTTAGCTGCTCCTCGAGCTGTGTCAGCTCCGCGGCGGGCGCAGCTTGGGAGCGGCGTTGCCAAAGTTTGCCGCGCAACTCTTCTTCTTCACGCGCCAATGCAAAATAACGCTCGACGAGTTGTTGGCGCTCGATTTCGCTTGCCTTGGTAAAATCTTGGGTCAGCCGATCTTGTGTCTTCACGACAAACGCCCTGATCACCCAGCTCACCAAATCGAAACGTTTTAGCGGCGCGATGGTCGAAAGACGCACGTCAAAGCGGTCGGCTTCGGTCAAGGTGCTAGGACTAGCCAGCAACACCAACACTAACGCCAATGCCAGATAGGACGCCATTGCAAGATTAGCGCGTAAGAGGCTACGGACAATTCTCATGCGGCGATTCTAACATAAAAGGTTGCGTGTCAAAATTTTATCATGTATAATTTTCACTCGATGGCCTCAGTATTGAGCAACAGACAGGAGTGCGCGCGACGCCCTGCAACGCCGTTGGTATCATCCTATCTGCCGTGCTGGGTTGCTCTCCACGCCATCGGCAATGTCGCCTATCTTGAATTTTGTGATACGCTTGATCAATCGCGCTAGGCCGTCTGGTTTCCTCTCAGTCGGCGCCGATTGAGCGCTACTGCGCATCACGCATCATCTATTTTGTATTTCACCACTCTTGGCACTGCCGATGTTGTAGGCAAGTGAGGTTTACGTTGACCACGCAAAACGACCATCACGAATTATCTAACAAAGAAAAAATTGAGGCGCTGCGCCGCGTGCCATTTTTTAGCGAACTGCCTGATGACTTGTTGCTGCAAACGGTGAGCAGATTGAAGCGTGAACATTACGCCAAAGGCGACGTGGTGTTTGTGCAAGGCGGCGTCGGCAACGCCTTGTACATCATCGAATCGGGACAAGTGTCCGTAACGATTCAAGGTGATAACAACGAAGAACGCTTACTGAGCCATTTAGGGCCTGGCAACTTCTTTGGTGAAACGGCTTTGTTGACGGGGCAACGTCGCACAGCCACCGTCAAAGTCACAATTGACGCTGACTTCTTGGTATTGCATAAAGCCGATCTTGACAACTTGCTCATCCAACATCCCGCCATCGCGCTGACCTTCAGCCGCGAATTGAGTCGCCGTCTCAGCTTCACCGATCATCGTCCTGTCGTTGTCAAATCATACAAAATCATCACGTTGACAGGGCAGCGCATTGGCGAATTAGCCGAAAGTCTCACGCGACAAACGGGCGGGCAAGTCGTCATTATTCGACTCGACAACGCCACTTTCCCCGTGACCGATAGCTTGCGCGCCAATCCCAACGTGACCCTCATTGACGCGCCTAACAATCTCACGGCGGGCGGCTTGGCGCAACTACTCAGTTCCAAAGTTGACACCTACGATTGGATCTTCGTGCACATTCTGCCGCGCGCCAGTCAGCTCACCCTCAAAGCCTTGGAACTCGCCGACGTGAACGTGCACGTGGGCGAGGTGCCGACGATGTGGCAACAGATCTTGGCGTCGCGCCCGCATTGGATTGTGCCTGATAACCACAATGAGATTGATCCATTGGCGCGACGCATTGCCCGCAAACGCATCGGCATCGCGCTCTCCTCGGGCAATGGACGCGGCATCGCGCACATCGGCGTCTTGAAAGTGTTGGAAGAAGCGAAGATTCCAATTGATATGATGGCAGGCACCAGCGTTGGTTCGTTGTTCGGCGGGTTTTACGCAGCAGGCATGTCCATCGCCGAATTGACCGACTTCGCGATGTCCATGCAGAAGTGGGCGAAGCTGAGCAGCGGTTTGTGGGACTTCCAATTTCCACCCCATTCGGGCTTGCTCAAAGGCGACAAAACCTTGCAAGTCTTCCGACGCTACGTGGGTGACCGCCGCATCGAAGATCTAAAGATTCCCATGCACATCGTCGCCGCCGACATCTTGTCGGGCGAAGAGGTCATCTTCTCAGAGGGCCCCTTAGCTGAGGCGATTCGCGCGAGCATTTCGGTGGTGATGATCTTTTCGCCTGTTCGTATCGGTTCGCGGTATTTGATTGATGGCGGCGCAGTCAACCCTGTCCCCACCACAGTGTTGGCGGACCGCGGCGCGGACATCATCATCGCCTCCTCGGTGATTCCCAGTTTGGAAGACCGCCTGCAACGCAAAGAGCTAAAACGCGAAGGGCGCGTGCCGAACATGATCGGCGTCATCATGAGCATGATGGAAGTCATGGAAAGCGAAATCATTAAAACGCGCATGAACCCTGCCAACATCGTCATTCGCCCCGCCGTCGAAATTTATGAAACGACCGAGTTCCACCACGCGCCCGAATTTATCAAACTAGGCGAAGAAGCAGCTTATCGTTCACTGGATCAAATCAAGCAACTGTTAGCGCCGCAACAAAAGGACCGGATGCGGTAACGATGCCCGTCTCTGTCTCCAAGTCCCAACGTCGCAAAGCTGCGACCCCATCGCGGGCCACTGCCCTTCAGCGCGCCCCAACTGACAACGGCAAAATGAACGAGACCGTCACCCTACAAGAAGTTCAGGCTCAACTGAACGCCTTTCGCGCCTTGCAGCAAATCGCGCACAGCCTGAGTTCTGAATTGAATCTCGAATTGCTGATTCGCAAAATTTTGCGCGCGGCGCAAGAAGTCATGCAAGCCAGCAACGCCTCGATTTTCCTCCACGATCCTGCGACAGATGAACTGGTGTTTACTTTTGCAGAAGGCGGCGGCAACCAACTCGAAGGCATGCGAATGCCCAGCAATAAAGGCATCGCTGGTTGGGTCTTCATCCACCAAGAGCCGCTCATCGTGGACGACACCTCGCAAGACAAACGCTTCTATTCCCAATTTGATAAAACGACGGGCTTCAAAACGGACTCCATCATCGGCGTCCCGCTCATCACGAAAGGCAAGTCCATTGGCGTGCTCGAAGTCCTCAACAAACATTCGGGCGAGAAATTCAATCAGCACGACCTCGACATTTTGATGGCGCTGGCGGCGCAATCCGCCATCGCCATCGAAAACGCCCGACTCATCGAGAGCTTGCGCGAAGAACGCAACCGCATCCTCGCCGTCGAAGAAGAAGTTCGCAAAGAGCTTGCGCGCGACTTGCACGATGGGCTGGCGCAGTTGTTGATCTCGATGGTTATGAACGTGCGTTTCGTGCAAGACTTACACGCGCGCCACGAAGCCACCATGCTGGTTGAGGAATTGAAAAATTTGGAAAGTCTGGCTACGCGCGCGAATCGGCAGGTGCGCGACGTGTTGTTCGATCAACGCCCCGTCATCCTCGAAACACAAGGCTTATTTCCCACGCTCGAAGCCTACGTCAAGCGACTCAAAGAAACAGGCGAAGTCAACGCCGAGTTGGAAGTGAAATGCCAACCCATCTCACTACCGGGCAAAGCGGATCGCACGATCTTCTCCATCGTGCAAGAAGCGATGGGCAACGCGAAGAAATATGCGAAGGGCGCGTTGGTGAAAATCAGCGTCGAGCAAAGCAAGAACCAGCTCATCTTCAAAGTGGCTGATGGCGGACCTGGCTTTGATGTGCATAAGGTACAAGCCAACTACGCGACGCGCGGCAGTCTTGGACTGTTGAACATGCACGAGCGCGCGCAACAAGTCGGCGGTGAATGGCGCATTGATTCGACCGTCGGTCAAGGCACGACGGTAACGCTCACCGTGCCGATACCCGCGGAGGCGAAAGCAGTTGTAGCGAAAGCGTGATCATGCTGTGTAACTCTCCAACCAAAACCCGTCTCTACTTCAGAGACGGGTTTCTGTTATCTGGGCTTGTCTTGTTCTTTCTGCTTGCTTCTACCTCTGCTGCTTACGCCCAAGCTATGCCGCGCCCCGTTCTCGTCGCGCTCGCGCCTGTGCGTGGCGCGGAGAAGGTCGAGCTCGTCTCGCAAACGCTTGACGTGAACATCACCGAAGCGAGCGATAGCACCTTACTCACTGGGCAACTCACGTTCAAGTTGCATAACACCGACCGCCTCAATCATGCGGAGCTCTTCGTCGGTTTTCCAACATGGGGTGGCGGCGCGTTTGAGTTCAACGAAAAAAATCTCGCGCAGTTCACCATCGCGCAAGGCGGACTGGTCGTCAAGCCCGAAGCGCAAACGCAGCTGCTCAAACTCGGCAGCGAGACGCGCACCGTGCGCTGGCTCGTGTGGCCGCTCAGCCTCGATCAAGATGAACGTGAGACAATTCAAGTAAATTTTCGCTACGACCTTGGCAACAGTCCCTTGCCGACGTTTACCTTCGCGCAAGCGCCCGCTGTGTTGTGGAAAGGACTGACGGGCAGTGCGCGCTATACCTTCCGCTTCCCTGCCCTCACGACGACGGAGCA
>CAZDYP010000216.1:0-7191 GCA_964509505.1 uncultured Anaerolineae bacterium
CTTCGCCGTTCACGAAGATATTGATGAAGCGATTGATGTCGCCTGTTTCATCTACGAGACGGTCTTACAAGCCCGGATACGCCTTGTCGAGCGCGTTCACAATATCCGCAATGGTGCTGGCGACGATGCTCACTTTGGCTTGATTGTTCGTCAAGCGACGTAACGGTGTTGGAATACGAATGGTTGCCATAAATCTCCAGATACGTTTGAAACAAATCAGCAAAAATTATAGGCGAGATGAGGAGAGTGTCAAATAGCTGATAGGTCGCGGAGTTTTTAATCGCACAGGTTTCCATGAAGTTTAAGAAAGTAATTCCGTTATGGTGGGTGTAGGGCAAGTTTGCAACTTGCCCACCTGGACCAGTTAAAAACTTGCCCTACACCTATGCGCCATACCTGTATTATTTTTTGAAACGCTATCAAAACCTGTGAGGTCTGCGTGTTGTCACCGCCCCCACATCCCACGCCCATGCATCGGCATCGCGCCGACACCCACCGTGAACTTCTCGTTGAGATGAATGGCGAGCTGCGCTTTCATCGTACCGACCATCGCATCGAGTTGTTCCTGGGTCATGCGCCCACTCATCTGCGCGACGCGCGGCGCGACGAAGGCATCTATGATTTTGATGAGGTCAACATTCTTCGCTTTGGCAACCTCAGCAATGCTCTGGTCTTTATTGAGCTCCGCCAGCAAATCGCTCTTGCTCATGCCAAGCGTCTTGGCGGCGACGGCGACGAGCGAGTGATCGGGCCCACCCCACATCCCACGCCCGCCCATCATGCCATAGGGCATGGTGCCAGTCATCACCCCACGCGGCCCGCCCCACATCCCGCCCATGGGACCTCTACCCACAGGGCCTTGCGCCATCAACATTTGCGGCGCAAATGCGCCGATGACGAACAGCACGACGGCGGCGGCCACGAAGGCAACAAAGGTGAGTTTCAATACGGTTTTCATTTTGTCCTCCTGGTTGGACTGAAGCATCAGTTTTTGTTCGCTCATGTTTAGCAAACATGCTAGGCTCGCAGCGGATGGGCACCTCCACTGCCTACCGCGTGGGTGTGTCCATCCCGCCTGAGCGAGGAGGTCTGCACACTTTCTAGACCTGAGCGTTTTTGTTTTCACTTCCACTATACTCGGCGCTTATGGAGAAGTGATGGAATTGGCGCGGGACAAGTGTCACATTTTTTGGAGGACAGTTGCCCCTTCACCAGGCGCACAATTTGTCGCAAAATAGATATGCTCATTCTGATTTAGCTGCGCGACTTTGCGCCGGGCAAAGAGGCTTGGATTGCCGCCTACCATGTCAGCCCACACTTTTCTACCTCGCGCTCATCGGCGGCCTCTCCATTTTGGCGGCGACCATTTGGCTGAGCGTGGCCGTCGTGCAGACGAAACTCAACGCATAAGAGAGCAACGGTTCGCTTATTTACAAAGGAGATAATGACATGACTACTCGATCCACTATCGTTCAGCAACACACCACTCAACTTGAAATGAAAACATGGGCTAAAATCGGACTGATGACCGCCTGCGTCAGCATTGCAAGTGTGCTGGCAGTACAGGCGGTGGCCATTGCCCTCTGGCCAGAGATCGCTTTGTTCAAACCACTGGACAGCTACGCACGCTCGGCGCTCTTTACCTTCATTCCAATCATGGGTGCGACGGCGGTATTCGCCTGGCTGGTGAATCGCAAGGAGCAGCCCATTCCGAAGTTCATCACAGTTTCGCTGGTGGTCCTACTCATCAGCATCATCCCCGATTATGTTTTACCCGTCCCAGATAAGACGGTATTGGCGAGCAGTGTCACCGCATTCATGCACGTGGTGGCCGGGGTCACAGCCGTGACCCTGTTGATCGCCGGTTATCGCCGACAACTGAAACAGCAGTAGCCCTTTCAACTATCCCTATTTTGCCACGAGGCGCCCTATGCATGATGTGATGCCACCCTCTCAACCTCTTGATGCTCAGATTGCGCGGCTGGCACAGCAGCGCCACAATCATCCTGAAGCCATTTTGAGCATCTTGCAAGCCTTACAAGCTGCGCATGGCGGACTCACACCCGCCGCCATCAGCGAGGTGGCGCGCGCATTGCGTATGCCACCCGCGCGTGCGTATGGCGTGGCGTCGTTCTACTCGATGCTGACGCTGCCGCGCGATCAGCCGACGATTCGCGTCTGTGACGGCCCCGCGTGCTGGTTGCGTGGGGCGGCGCAAGTGCGCGCGGCGCTCGCGCAAACCGTAGGCGATGATTTCGTCGTCGAGCGCACAAGCTGTTTGGGGCAATGTGATCATGCGCCCGCCGCTTGGGTTGATGGAATGGTGTGTGCGCCGCTGACGTTAGAGCGCGTGGCACAAGGGCGCGATGGCTGGCGCGGCGAAGCGAGCTCATACAAACACCCGCGCACAGGCGAAGTGCGCGTGATGCTCGCGCACGCTGACGAACTTGACCCTGATGCCATCGAGTCGGCGTTGGCGCATGGCGCGTATCGCGGCTTGCATCAAGCGTTGCTGCGCTCGCCTGAGCGCATCATTGAGGAGCTTGAAACGGCAGGGTTACGCGGACGGGGTGGGGCGGGCTTTCCGACAGGGCGCAAATGGCGCCCTGTCGCGCACTCGTCGCACGCGCCGAAGTACGTCGTGTGCAACGCCGACGAATCCGAGCCGTTGGCGTTCAAAGACCGCGTGCTGTTGGACGTAAATCCCTTTGCGATTCTGGAGGGCATGACGCTTGCGGCGTATGCGGTTGGCGCGCGTGAGGGGTTTATCTATATTCGCGGCGAATATGAAGCGCAAGCGCAACGACTTGAGCGCGCGATTCGACAAGCAGAGGCGCGTGGCTTGTTGGGGAGCAACATCGAAGGCACCGATTTCACATTCCATGCGCATGTGCATCGCGGCGCAGGCGCGTATATCTGCGGCGAAGAAACCGCATTGCTCGAATCGCTCGAAGGCAAACGGGGCGAGCCGCGCGTGCGCCCACCGTTCCCGGCGACGCACGGCTATCATGGATTGCCTACCGTCGTCAACAACGTCGAGACGTTCGCAGCAGTGCCAGCCATTATCGCGCATGGGTCTGACTGGTATCGCAACATTGGCAATCCAACTGCGCCCGGCACCAAGCTCTACACGCTGCTGGGTCATGTCAATCACGTTGGTTGCTTTGAAGCGCCATTCGGCTTGACATTGCGCCAAATCATTGATGAGTTCGGCGGCGGCATGAAGGACAACGCGACGTTCCACTTCGCGTTGACGGGCGGCGCGGCAGGCACATTCGCGCCCGCCTCGTTGCTCGACGTGCCGATAGATTACACCTCGACAGAGAAAGGCGTGTCGCTTGGCGCAGGCACATTCCTGATTTGTGACCAGAGCGTGTCGCCCGTCGCGTTGTTGCGTGAGCTGTTGCATTTCTTCGAGGTGGAATCGTGCGGCAAATGCACGCCCTGTCGCGTCGGCACACAGCAAGCACACCTGATGCTCGATAAGTTTGTGGCAGGACAAGGTTCAACGGATAATGTGAACGAACTAACGCAGCTCGCCGACTTCATGCAGGTCGCCTCATTCTGCGGCTTAGGACAATCTGCTGCGCTGCCCATCAAGTCGGCATTGCGCCATTTCGCGGGCGAATTTGGAGTCGGTGAGCGATGAACACGGCGAACAACGCCGAGTGTTCACCGATCACTGAACACTGACCACTGAACACTGAATACAGCTATTCGGAGTTACTATGACCATCCACCTCACCATCAACGATCAACCCATCGAAGCGCGCGAAGGTCAGACTGTGCTGGAGGTCGCGCGCGCGCATGGCATCGTCATTCCGACGTTGTGCCATCACAAAGATTTGTCGCCTGTGGGGTCGTGTCGTCTGTGCGTCGTCGCCATCGAGAAGCTGCGCGGCGAGATCGCCGCTTGCGCGTTGCCTGTGAGCGAGGGCATGGTTGTGCAAACCGAAACACCCGCGTTGATTGCATCGCGCAAGCGTGTGTTGGAGATGTTGCTGCGCACCTACGTTGACGCAAGACCCGAAAGGTTTCCCAAACCCTTCGGGTCTGACGAGGACAGCGAGTTCATGCGCTGGGTGAAGCATTACGACGTGCGCTTGCCTGATGGGGTGACGCCCGTTGCGCGCTACCAAGTGGACAGTGACCCGAATCCGTTTGTGTGGGTGGATTTCAATAAGTGCATTCTGTGTACACGCTGTGTGCGCGCGTGCGCCGAAGTGCAAGGGCGTTTCGTGTGGGGCGTTGGTCAGCGCGGGGCGCACGCGCGCATCATCGCAGGCGCGGACACGACGATGCTCGCGGCGCGCTGCGAATCGTGTGGCGCGTGCGCCGCGTATTGCCCGACGGGGGCATTGACTGACAGAATGGCGATGGATGTTGGCCAGCCTGACAAACTCGTGCTGACGACTTGCGCCTATTGTGGCGTCGGTTGTCAGCTCGATTTGAACGTGAAAGATGGCAAGGTTGTGCGCGTCACATCGAATCCGAGCGCGCCTGTCAACGGAATGTCGTTGTGCGTGAAAGGACGCTACGGTTACGACTTCATTCATCACCCCGACCGCTTGACGAAGCCGCGTGTACGACAATACCTGCTCGATCAGCAAAAAACGAAAAACGAACAGAATGAAAGGCGCGCGTTACATGGTCATTGCGAGCGAAGCGAAGCAATCCCCTTGATGGGGCAAGAGATTGCTTCGCATACAACGCTCGCAATGACGCATCCGCGTAACGTGAGTGAGTGGGTTGAGGTAGATTGGGACACCGCGTTGGACATCGTCGCGCGCAAACTCGTCGCCATCAAACGTGAGTCGGGTAGCGATGCGTTGGGCGTGATGGCGTCGGCGAAATGCGCCAACGAAGAGAACTATGTGATGCAAAAGTTCGCGCGGCAGGTCATCGGCACAAACAATGTGGATCATTGCGCGCGTCTGTGTCACGCCTCGACGGTGGCGGGCTTGGCGATGTGCTTCGGGTCAGGCGCGATGAGCAACACGATGGACGACGTAGCGCAAAACGCGAAAGCCATCTTCATCATCGGCTCGAACACGACCGAGCAACATCCCGTCTTCGGCGCGCAGCTGCGCCAAGCCGTGTTGCGGCGCGGCGTGCCGCTCGTCGTCGCCGACCCACGCGCAATTGACATCACCGAGTTTGCGACGCTGCACATTCGCCAGAAGCCCGGCACCGATGTCGCGTTGCTGAATGGTCTCATGCGCATCATCCTCAGGCATGGTTGGCACGCTGAAAAATTTATCGCAGAGCGTTGCGAGAACTTCGAGGTTTTCGCTGCGACGATTGAGAAATATACACCGCAGCTCGTTTCCAACCTCACGGGCGTATCGGTCACGGCTTTGCAGCGCGCCGCCGAGTTGCTCGCGCTGAATCACCCGATGGCGGTGATTTGGGCGATGGGCATTACGCAGCACACGACGGGTGTAATGAACGTCTTGAGTCTGGGCAATCTGCAAATGCTGTTGGGCAATATGGGTGTGTCGGGCGGCGGCGTCAACCCATTGCGTGGGCAGAACAATGTGCAAGGCGCGTGCGATATGGGTGCGTTGCCCAACGTCTTCTCTGGCTATCAAGCCGTGACCGACGCGACAGTGCGCGAGAAGTTCGAGCGAGCGTGGGCGTTGCGGTCGGGAGACGGAGGGCGTCAATCAGCAGCTGATGCTTCTCCCGTCTTCCGTCTTTCGTCCTCCGTCGGTCTCACCGTGACTGAGATGATCCCACGCGCGGGCGAGGGCAAACTGCGCGCCTTGTACATCTTGGGTGAAGACCCGGCATTGACTGAGCCTGATGTGAACCACGCGCGCGAGTGTTTGGCGCAGTGCGAGTTCGTGGTGTTGCAAGAAATTTTTCCATCGGTGACGAGCGCCCTTGCGGATGTGTTGTTGCCTGGCGTATCGTTCGCGGAGAAGGATGGCACCTTCACGAACACAGAGCGGCGCGTCCAATTGGTGCGACAAGCGATTGCGCCGTTAGGCGACGCGCGACCCGATTGGGCGATTACGGTGGAGCTCGCGCGCCGCATCATGCAGCTTGAAGGACGCGAGCCGTTGGGAGCGCAAGCAGGTTGGCATTACGATTCACCCGCCGACATCATGGACGAAATCGCAGTGGTCACGCCGTCGTACGGCGGTGTGAGTTATGCGCGCTTGCAACGCGGCGAGCAATTGCATTGGCCCGTGAAAAGCGCGGAGCATGGCGGCACGCCGATTCTGCACGTCGGGCAGTTCACACGCGGCAAAGGCAAGTTCCACGCGATTGACTATCTGCCGCCTCACGAGCTGCCCGATGCAGAGTATCCGTTGATGTTGACGACAGGGCGTGTGTTGTATCACTGGCATGGGGGCGAACTGACGCGACGCGCGCAAGGATTGATGGCGGTGTACCCCGAAACACTCGTCGAGATTAGTCCAGAGGATGCGGCGCGCCTCGGAGTCAATGGCGATGGGCGCGTGCGTGTGACCTCGCGGCGCGGCGAGCTCATCGCGCAAGCCATCGTCACCGAGCGGGTGTCGGCAGGGTTGGTTTTTGCGAACTTCCATTTCCCCGACGAACAGAACGCGAACAACTTGACGATTGCCGCGCTCGACCCCGTGGCAAAGATTCCAGAGTATAAGGTGTGCGCGGTGAGGGTGGAGAAAGTAAACAGTAGTCAGTAAACAGTAGTCAGTAAACAGTAGTCAGCGAGAAAGCCTATGGTCTATGCAGTGCTGGTCATCGTTGCGGGATTGTGCGCGGTGCAAGCGATTCGCGCGACGCGCTTGTTGTCGTCGGCTGTGTGGCTCGCGGGGGCAAGCGCAAGCGTTGCGTTGCTGTTGTATGCGTTAGGCGCGTATGAAGTCGCCGTGATCGAATTGAGTGTGGGTACGGGTTTGGTGACGGTGCTATTGGTGTTTGCCATCGGCATCGCGGGCGAAGACGCCATCGCCGCGCGCTCATTGGTGCCGCAGCCGTTGGCGTGGGGTTTGGTGTTGCTGGCGATTGGATTGCTTGCCTGGTCCATGCTCCCAACGAAAGACACACGCCCACCGACGACGACCATGTCATTGACACAAATGGTATGGGAGCAACGCGCGCTCGATCTATACGTGCAAGTCGCGCTGATTTTCGCGGGCGTACTAGGCGTGTTGGGGCTGCTTTCCGAAACGCCTGAGAATTCCAGATTGCAGATTACAG
>CAZDYP010000217.1:0-7026 GCA_964509505.1 uncultured Anaerolineae bacterium
CTGTGGGCAATGCGCAACGTGCGCCGACTTTCTGTGACAGCCAAGCGCAATACGCAAAGGCTTCGTGTTGCGACACATCCACGACGGGGAAGCGCGCGAGCGTAGTGGGATACTCACGCACAGGCGCGTATCTGCGAAAGAAGCCACGCACGCCCTCTTGCAAGCCCCACCATTGCCCACCCCAGTGAAAGCCTGTCTCATCCAAAAATGTTTTCCATTCCGCGTATGTCACGGGATAGCTGCCGAGATAAAACTCGCCGAGAAAAATTTCCTGGCGTGGGCGCAATGGCTGACATTTTTCCAACCGCTCGTAACATTCTTCGGGACCGTAGATGAATGCGCCCGCGGGAATGCGCACAAAGCCTTTGATTTCAGATTGCGGATTGCAGATTGCAGATTGGGGAGATTCCATCTCGACAACCCTAATCTATAGTCTGCAACGCTAAAGCACTACTTCGCTGTCTGCAACCTGCAATCAATTTTGCCAAGATGAACCCAACCACTGCGCCAACCATCCAACTCTTCCGCACATCACGCGCTGTCAACAGCGGATCGCGTTCTGGCTTGCGAAAGCCTGTGAGCAACGCGGCGTGACCGACAGCGCTAATAAGGCTTGCGACGATGTGCAAAGTGTTGAAGCCGCGTCGTTTCGCCGCGATGCTCAACGCCAGACCGAATGGCGCGAGTCCGCCCCATTTGCGAATCGGGCGCGGTCCGAGCGCGAGCAGCGCGTCGCCAACCATGCGCATCGCCGCTGAGAGATGGTGCGTGTGGCTTTCGGCGGGCGCGCTATCAAAACGCGCGAGTGGGTCGGACACGAAGCGGCGCGTCAGCTGCCAACCAATCAACGAACCAACCAACAAACGAACCAACTCTGTCCATGTTAAAGCTCGGCGCATCAACATAACGCCTACCAACGGCAACCATACATCGAGGTCGAAGCCCTTGTATTCTTCGACGCGCATGCGATACTCGTCAGATGATGTGAGCGCAGCGAAGGCAGTGGCGGATGATGCGCTGAGCAATGCCTCTAGTGGCAACGCCTCCAATTCACTGTCGCATTCGCGCGCGAGCGCCACAGAGGCAAGCGGCGCGGCAATGGCTGTACTCAAGGCGAGAATTTTGCTTGCGTACGTCGGCGCGTATTGTTGTTCGAGCTCATCGCGCGCACGATCAAGACGTGGCACGATGAGTGCTGCGCCCATTGCGCCTGCCAATGCCAATGCCAATGTCGCTCCGTCATTCAGTCCCAATAACTGACGAGCGACGAGTGTGCCCGCGCCGACAGGGACAAGCCCCATGGCGATTGGCGATGGGTGATTTGCGATTTGTGACTCAGGATTGGGCATTGGAGATTGGGGAGTTGGAATTTGCCCAAGGGTAAAGCCTTCATGCCCCACCGCGCCGCGAATGTGTTCGAGATACTTGAGACATTCGAGTGGTTCGGTCGCATGGACAACGCGAAAGAAATTGACGAGCATCATGCGCACGCCGCGCTCGCGCGCGAGATTTGCCCAGCGATGTGCGATGGAGTGATAATCTTCGGGAATCATCTGCACGGGCGTGAACTGATGCGCGATCACCACACGAGGCATCCGTCGTTTGGCGATGAACCAATCGCCGCGCTGGTGACGCGATTCAGCGAAGTAGGCAAAGGTGAGGTCGTATTGTTGCAAGGCTTCGAGCGTCACGTTCAAGTGCATTTCGTGACCGAGAATAAGCTTGCCTTCGAATGCGATGATGCCATCGCCAACCCTAGCAGCTTGCGCGATGGTGCGATGAATCAGCGCAGGCTCGTGCCAATCGTAGCTGACAGGACGTGGCACGACGCCCAAGCCTGCTTGATGAATCGCGTTGGCGGTGTGCGCGTCGAAGCCCAAACCAATCGCGTCAATGGTGGGCAAATCGCCCGCGAGAGCCAGTGTGTGTTTGTCGTGGGATAACACTTGCGCGGCGAGCTGTGGCAACCGTGTTTGCAATTCTGTGGCAAGGCGCGCAACGCAAGCCGCGTCGGCGCTCGTTAGATAAATCCACTGACCGAAAGGGGCGCGCGTCGTCAACGGTTCATGCGGCACGCTTGAGAATAATTGACCCATCCGCCACAGCCGATTGAGTGTGAGCTCAGGCAATGTGATGTGCGTCGCGCCGCTCGCCTTCAATTTCGTCAATAGGTCGGCGAAAGATAATCCTGCGCGAATCGAAACGGCTTGCGCATCGTCATAGTCCACGACGACACTAATGGTCTTGTCCTGCGCGCGTGTAGGTTGGCGTTGCATGACGACGCGAGCCGCAGCCAGACCGCCGCTCGCCATCATGCCGAGTGAAATAACTGTGCTTAGTTTCATGGTGGTCGGTAAACAGCGACCGGTGATCAGTATTCAGCCATCAATGCTCAGTTTGGATGGATGTTACTGGATACTGAACACTATTCACGGGTCACTGTTCACTCCTCACTGCTTGCTTGATCCTTTGTCCAATGATTTTGCCTGTGTCGGTCTTGGCGACATCCAATAATGTGCGCCACACGTTCCACCACTCGCCCCACGTCGTCGCCCAACGCGCTGTCTCTGCGCGGTCTTGCGCGCCGCGCTGGAGGCGTTGCGCGATGGTCGTGAGCGGAGGTTGCTGTGTGCGCCGCATCACATCCCGCAGTGAAAGCGTCTCGGCATGCGCACGCACACGCGCGGGTGTCGCTGCGGCGAGCTCACGCAATACCATGACAGGAACGGGTGCGGCGAGTGTGAGGTGCGCGAGGCGCAAGGCAGCGTAGAGATAGCTCATCACGTTACGCTCACGCGCGCGCCGCAGCATCTCATCCCAATCATTGGACGACAAACGCGCGCTGACCATCCGCAAATCCAACAGCTGTACAATCGAGGGGAAGCCCATGATGAGATGAAAGGTGAGGTGAAGGCACAGATGCAACATCAAGTCTGACAAACACAATGCGCGCGCAGGTTGACCATGATAGTCAATCTCGATGCTGCGTTCCCAAACGCCATCCGTGATGTCGGCGCGCAAGCCGAACCACGATTCTTCCAATGATGTGTGCGGCTCAATGGTGCGTTCACTTTCGGCGCTGAGGTATGGATTGGGTGTACTCTGGTGTGTTTGTGGTTTGCGAAAGGTTGAAGTATGTTTGACGATGCGCGCGCCCTCTGCGGCTGATTTATAATGACCCTCATAACCGAGTCGCTTGAGCAACGCTTCAACTTGCGGCAGGTGTGACGGTTGCAGCAGAACGTCAATGTCATTCATCGGGCGAAGACCCTGCTCAGGATATACGAACTCGGCGAGATACGCGCCCTTCAAAACAATGATAGGCAATGACTCACGCGCGCACGCACACACCAGCTCACGCAATTGAGCGGCGATGGCTTGTTGGCGTGTGAGGGAGGCTTGATGCGCCGCCGCAAGCTTCGCCAACGCACGCGGCGGCAATGTGACGTTCCACTGCGACAGTTGCCAATGCAGCAGCGGCGCCATGCCCAACACTAATGCGGACACAACCAATTTATCCGCATCAGCGGCAGCGGTTTGTTGTGACCACCCATCGGGGTGAGCATCAACGCGTAAGGCGGCTATCAACTGTTCAAGCGAAGTCATACTAGCGGCGCAAAAACTACGACGCACTCGATACCGTGCGTCGTAATGAGGGAAAATGCGTTGTGCCTTGGGGAGGTGTATTGTCAGTTCACAGCGTTAATCGTTCTTGGGACACAGATGCAATGCAGCTAACCACATCGCGTCTGTGCGCCAAGCAAATTGGAGTTTAGTGGCTAGAGAATGTAACCTGCTTCAGTTCGTCATGCTTGGTGAGTTCGGGCTTGACGTATTTCATCAGGAGGCCTCCTTTTGAATTGGGTACTGCTAGTTAGTGACAGCTATGCGGTCGAGGTTGCGCAACTGCCGATGACAATACACCTCCCCAAGGAACGAGCGCACCCCTCTAGGTGTTGAGCGATTATACAAGCAAGATGTTAGAAACAGCAATTTCCGACGCAGTTCAACCACGTTGTCAGTTAGCGCTTTATAATTGCTTCTCAAGCCAATGATCTCGGCAATCGTTCCCACGCACAATCGAGTCGCCGCGCTTCAGCAGTGTCTCGCCGCTTTACGCAGACAGACGATGCCACGCGACCAATACGAAATCATCATCATAGACGACAGCAGCGCCGACGGCACAGCCGCATGGCTTGCAGCGCAAAGCGACCTTGTCACCCTACGCACAGCTCATCGTGGCGCGGCGGCCGCGCGCAATGTAGGCGCACGACAAGCGCGCGGCGCTCTGCTGGCGTTCACCGATGATGATTGCGTTGCGCCGCCCGATTGGTTGAGCGCATTACAGCGCGAATTGCTGACGTGCGATGTCGTTGGTGGGCGCGTCGTCAATGCGGTGCGCGACAATGGGTGCGCCGAAACGGCGCAAGCCATCATTCAAATGTTGAGCGACGAACTCAATGTGACATTGCGCGATGGCGGAATGCTCACATCGAACAACGTCGCATATCGGCGCGAGGCGTTCATGGCGGCGGGCGGTTTTGACGAGCGTTTCACTATTGGCGGTGAAGACCGCGAGCTGCACTATCGTCTGTGGCGACGAGGCGCGAGTTTGCGCTATGCGCCTCATATCGTCGTCGCGCATCACGCACACTTAACTATACGTCAATTTTGGCGGCAACAGTTCAATTATGGGAGAGGCGCATATCATTTTTATCGAACCACACCACGTCCTGCCCATTTGCCGTTGCTGTTCTATGTGCGATTGGTTGCGCGCATGGGGCAAGGGCAACCAATCGCGCGACGCGCACAAATGCTCAGCTGCCTTGTGTGGTCGCAAGCGGCCGTGCTGTGTGGCTATTGGGCGCGCGCTTTGGAGAGCCTGGGTTAGCTGACTACATGACTAAACCTCTCACGATTACCCTCATCATCCCCGCGCGCGATGCAGCCGTCCATTTACCGCAAGTGCTCGCAGCGGCGCAAGCCAACGCGCCCGCTGAATTGATCGTCGTGGATGATGGCTCGCGCGACGAGACGGCGCACATTGCAGAATGTTTTTGCGTTCGAGTGATTCGGCTGGATGCGCCGCAGGGACCCGCCGCCGCGCGCAATCGGGCGGCGCGTGTCGCAACAGCGGATGTATTGTTCTTTGTAGATGCGGATGTCGTGTTGCCGCCTAATGCCATAAGTCTGGTCAGGAATTACTTCGAGACACATCCCAATCTGAGCGCGTTGTTTGGTTCGTATGACGATGCGCCCGCCGCGTCCAATTTCATCTCGCAATACAAAAACTTGTTGCATCACTATACCCATCAAATGTCGGATACGCGAGCGACGACGTTCTGGGCGGGCTGTGGCGCGATTCGACGCGATGTGTTCCTCGCCATCGGCGGCTTCGATGAGACGTATCGCACGCCAAGCATCGAGGATATCGAGCTCGGCGCCCGTCTCGTCGGTGTGGGTTATACCATTCATCTCGTCAAAGCATTGCAAGCGAAACATTTAAAGCGTTGGACATTTTTCTCGTTGGTGCGCTCCGATTTTTTTGCGCGGGCATTGCCGTGGTCACGGCTCATCATGCAACGACGAGCGATGCCGCGCACACTCAATTTGGATTGGACGAGTCGAGTGAGTGTCGTGTTGGTGTGGGCGATGATGGTGTGTGTGTTGACTGAAATGTGGGCAGGTGTGTTGGGGGGTGTGGGGGTATGGATGTGGTTGAATCGGGGCGTGTATCGCTTCTTCGCGCGCAAGCGAGGCTGGCGGTTTGCGTTGCGCGTGGCGCCGTTGCATTGGCTTTATTATTTTTATAGCGGGGGAGTGTTTGGGTGGGCGGTGATGGAGAAAATGAGTCGCGTGGGGCGTTGGGGATGGCGCAAGTTTTGTCAATGGGACGCTGCGCAAAGCGAGCAGGCGGGTCGAAACGGATAGCGTGTTTATCCGTTTCGACCCGCTTACAGCGCAGCGGCGCTTTAGGAGCGGTTGGCGAAGCAGCCGCTTCAGTCACTCACCATCGGCAACTCCTTCAAGACAGGTTTGGCTTCAACCGATGGCTGTTTCGGCAACTTCAACGCGTTCACCACCAAATCAGCGAGCGGTGTGATTTGCACGTTCAACTTGTAATGCTCGTTGATGTCGCCGAGTTGCAAGCGGCAGTTCTCGCATGCCGCGACGACGACGCGCGCGCCTGTTTTGCGAATCTGGTCGGATTTCGGCTTGCCTGCCTTCAACCGAATGTCGTTGTATTCGGTCAGCGCGACGAGACCGCCGCCGCCGCCGCAACAAATCGCTTCATGCTTGTTCGGCGTCATCTCGACGAAATTGTTGGTGGTGATGGCGTGCAGCACACGGCGCGGTTCTGCAATGACGCCGCCTGCGCGTGTGATGTTGCACGAGTCGTGATAGGTGATGAGCTCTTGGTTCACGGTGGGATCGAGTTCCAATTTGCCTGCGCGGATGTACTCGTCAATCTTCTCGATCATGCTTGTCACTTTGAAGGGGAAGGTCTCGCCAAACCAATTCGGCGCTTCCCAGCGCATCGCCGCATACGCATGACCGCACTCCGCCATCACAACTTCCTCGACGCCCAAGGCTTTCGCTTCATCCACGATGCGCTTCGCAATCTCTTTAGCGCGCTTGAGGTCGTTGAGAAACACGCCATAGTTTGCCGCGTCGAACAAGCTCAACGTCCAATCTTCTTGGGCGACGTGGAAGATGACGGCGGGCGGCAGAATCGTGTGCGCGCCTGCGAGCGCGACATACAACACCTTCGCACCCGCACGTTGCACGGTGATTTGCGCGTTGGGGTCTCCGACTTTCTCTTGCAGCTCTTTCGACAGCTCCGCAATTTGCTCGACGAACATGTCTTTGAAGAATGAAGGGTCTTTGCCTGCTTCAATCGCCGCGTCCGCGAGCATCACCAACGTCTCGGGCGCCATACCCGCCGCTGTCGCCATCGCGCGAATCGCGCGCATCATGAGTGGCGTGTCCACACCCATTGGGCAGTTGAACGTGCAGCGCCGACAG
>CAZDYP010000218.1:0-6989 GCA_964509505.1 uncultured Anaerolineae bacterium
GTCCATCACGAAAAGTGTGTGTCCGAAGCGGATAGGAGGGGTGAAAAGCACCTCCCAATCAATAAGAGGCAAGCTGTAATTGGCTTGACCGCCTCACCGTTTCAGTCACAGCGAATATGAGTTGTCATATTCCAATATAAAAATATACAGCATAAATCGTATATGTCAATGGGATAGTGCGTAAGTTGACATATTTTAAGAAATGGTAAAGGCGATTGTTAAGGTTACGAAACGCGATTTGATTCGCACTACCATTTGGAAGAGACGTTTGGCGAAATGGGATAAGAGACAAAGGATACAACGCAAAAAAGCCCATCACAAAACTGTGATGGGCTCGAGCTTCAGCTAAATGGTGGGTATGAACTTCAGCTGGATTGTCATTCATTGACCATTAGGCTTCGACAACATATTGCCACCATGCAGTCACAGTAGGTTCTCTCGCAAATAGGCTTCGTCGTCCTGCGTCAACGAAGCGTCGAATGTGAGACCATTGAACACGTCGCTCTGATTCGTGACAATCCGCGACGCGACAGCGTTAGTAGAGAACACGGCGACGAGCGCGATGAGCGTTATCCCTACGACTAAAAGTTTGACGGCTTGCATGGTGCGCCTCCTGTTGGGCAGATTTGCCCACAGGGTACGGCGCGCGCGACATGCCGCCGACAAATTTTGGGGGTTGCAGCGTCAAATCAGAAAAATATTTTTTGACGTACGGTGGAAACAAAAACGACCTGCATCAAGCAGGTCGTCTAGTCGAAGGCAGTCTAAAGATGCTAACAATGTGACAAGCGCAGGGTCATTCAGCGCGGCGAGTGCTACCCACCACACGCCATGCCTGTAGAGACGTTGCGCCGCAATGTCTCTACCAACTTGTAACGCCAACCGCGTCTTGCCGCTGCCGCCCGCGCCCGTGAGGGTGACGAGTTGTAGGAGACCTGACAGGTTTTCGCGCAGCGTGCCTGTTAGGTCTGTTCCTGTCAGCAGTCGTTTCAACTCCACCATCTCTTGCGCACGCCCGACGAAGCTCGTCAACGGAATCGGCAGGTTCGTCAACACCACCTCGCTCACAGGCCCGCCCGTCAACGCTTGCATGATTTGGTCGCGCAACGCCAGTGTCTCTGGTGATGGCTCGACGCCGAGCTCGTCGCGCAATTTTTTCGCGCACTCATCAAACTGCTTGAGCGCGCCGATGCGATCTCCTAATGCCGCCGTGCAAAAGATGAGCTGCTGATGCGCTTGCTCGTGCGTGGGGTCGCTCGCCAAAATTTTCTGTGCGTGTGCGATGGCTTGCGCGTATTGGCTGCGTGAACGCGCCTCCTGTGCGAGCTGCAACAGCAGCGTGTGATAGAGTCCACGATAATGCTCACGTTCAGGCAGAATCCACTCATCATCGTAATCGGCTAAGAGATCACCATGATAGAGGTCAAGCGTGGATTGAAATTCACGCGCGTCAACCCACAAGGGCAAAGCGGGATGGAGCTGGATGGTTTCGCGGTCAGCCAAAAGGCTGTCAGCGCCCAGCGCTTTGCGGAGAGCGGCGAGCGCCGTGCGGAGCGAGTGGCGCGCTTGCGTATCGGTGGTGTCGCCCCATAAGAGCGCGGCGAGTTTGTCGCGCGTGTGCGCTGCGGGATAGAGCGCGAGGTAGGCGAGGAGCGACTCGATCTTGTGTGTGGGCAGACGAATCGTTCGTCCCGCACGTTCGAGACGGAACGAGCCGAGGAGGTAGAGGCGGTAGGCGAGCGGGTCAGACATAGACACCCTCTACTAAACACAGCAAAACAAACTGCGACCATCATTTTGTGACAGTTGCAGTTTAGCAGAATCGCTGTTGAATTGCCTAGCTCTAAGCTTTGGCAATTATTCACATCCCCGCAGAACCAATTAGACCAATCAGACCAATCGAACGATACCCGCATTACCATAATGCGTGGATGAATGACATGGCATCAGACGTATCGAAGGGCGGCAGCGCGCCAAGCAGCGGCGGTGGTGTGATGGCGCTGAAGCGTTGCATTTCGGCTTGGCGGTGCCGAACCTTCACTCCTAACTCCTCTCCCTGCAAAGGCGAGGGGGGCATGGCGCGCAATTCGTCAAGCGTGAGATAGAACACATCATGCGTCGTTTCCAACGCATGAGCTTCATGCAAACGCCGTCCCAATTCCAACGCGATGCGTCTCAGTTGATACAACGCGCGCTGGTCAATCCAATGAGTGCGGTCTGCTTGGATGACGGCGGCAACTTGCGCCGCTTTGAGCAACGTCTCGAATTGCGTAACGACCGATTGCGGATGACCCCGTAATTTCTGACGAGCTTCGTTCACCATTCGCTCGCGCTCAATCGCTAACGCGACGCGCGCTGCATCAAGATTGCGCTCGGGCTGTGCGATGTAATCCTTCAAATTCTTGATGACCGCCGTTGGGTCTTCAATCCAACTCGGTTGACTGAACGCATCGAAGACGTGGCTGCGCTGGCCATACTTTTGCAGATAGGCGCGCAAGTCAATGAGGAAGCATCTGCCTTCATCCGACTTTTCGAGTACGGGAATCACATTCGTCGCCGCGCACGCCTCCACAGTTTGCTTCACCGTCGGCATCGTCAAGGCGACGCGACCCAATTGCCACAGCGCGCGTTCCGTTTCCAGCGATTGGTTGTCGAAGCCCTGCGTCAACTTCAGCGCATCTAACTGACTCGCACCTTTGCATAGCTCTCGATAGAGTTCCTCGAATTGGCTCATAGCGCTGGAGGCAGGCAACACGGCGCGGAAGCGCAGCTCGCCCAAATGTTGCGCGCGTTTGAGATGGTCGTTAAGCTGGGCGCGCAGTTGTGCTAAGGTCGCGCCGCGCAAATCGCAGCTCTCCATGCAGGCGAGGTGTTGCTTGACTTCGGGCAGCAGCTCGTCGTGCCACCATGCGCCGAGCCGCGCGACGACGGGGTTGAGCTGGTTCACGTATGGCTTCGCTTGCGCGCTCGCCATTCTGTTCATCGCTGCTTTGGCGAGACCGGGCGCGACGCGATTCACGACGCTCAAAGTTTTGATGACCGTTTCGGACAGCGGAATAGTGGGGAAGAATGCGAGATAGATATAGGTGTTGAAGCGCGCAAAGCGGAGTCGAACAGGTAGGCCAAACTGCTCGGCGGCTGCGTTGAACCCATTGAAAAGCAGCGCGATGACCTCGGCGGCGAGCGGCGCGATGGGACTCTCGAAATGCGCGCGGTCTTGTTGCCAGAAAAGTTTGGCGTCGTCGGGGCTGCTCCATTGCACGGGAAAATCGCTGGGCAGTGGAATCGCTTGACCGGGCTTGGGCGGTGAGTGGTTGGGAGGCATGGTGTAGCTCACGCCAACCTTGCGAAGGCGCGCAAGCCTGAGCCCTTCGCAAGGTTGAACTTGTGTGGTTTACGCAGACGATGGCATCACGCCCAATTGTTGCAGCAAGCCCACCATATCCAGCACGACCCAATTCTCGACGGCTTTGCCATTCTCCAGACGCCAGACGTCAATGTAGCTGGTCTTGATTGACTTGCCCGTCGCTGGGATGCCGTTGAACGTGCCTTTGTGTGTGCCTGTGAAATAACCGCGCGTCGCCACCCGCTCACCCTCGGCAACCACATCCTCAAGCGTCACACGCATATCGGGGAAGGCGCTGGTGAACATGCCTACAATCATTTTGAAGCCTTCTACACCGGGCGCGGGCACAGGCATGTTGTGGTTGACGTAGTTGGACGCGATGAGCTTGTCCCAGACGCTTGTGTTGCCCTTGTTGAAACCGTCTTCAAAGATGCTGCGTACAATCGCTTTATTATCGGTTGACATCGTTTGAGTCTCCTTGTGAGATGAAGTGAATAGTGTTCAGTATTCGGTGTTCAGTTCCAGTTCCAGTTCCGTATTCACTGGCTACTGACTACTGGTTACTGTTCACTGTTTTCTTAGCCGCCCATCAGCCCGAGCTGCATCATCAGCCCGGCGGCGTCGGGATAGCTGTGTACCTCCACACCCTTGCCGTTGTGGATGCGTAAGAAGTACGAGCCCTGCCCCCTAACCTTTCTCCCCGTAGCGGGAATGGCTGGCGCGTTGGGCGCCATTTGCAGGGGACCGCTGTTGGTCGCAGACCATTCGACTTCGGTAGCGACTTGCTCCTCGCCGACGACGCGGTTTTTCACCCCGGCGGTCATGTCTGGAAATGGGACGAACCAGCCTTGCAGGTATTGGCGAATCACCACCTTCCCGCGCATGGGTTCTGGGCTGCTCACATCTTGCCACACGACATCATCGGACAAGACCGCGAGAACGCGCTCGGGGTCGTGGGAATTCCATGCCGCAATGAATTCCTCATCGAGCCTGATATTGTCTTGAATAGACATAGGTTCTCCTTTTGTGATTAGGTTTAGATTGACTCTACTCTATCACAATCGGAGGTCGCGCGCATCGGCAAGTTGCCTACTCTGCTTGCCTATTTTTGTGAGGGAATGTGTGCAAGGGGAAATTAGGGGATATAAAAGGAGATAAGGGAAATCATGGGAACGGGAGATTCCGTTATTTCCGCTAATTTCCCTTAATCTCTCTGATGCTATTGTTGGCAGAAATGAGCCCTCGTTCTGTCGCCACGCGCACCGCCGACTCGTGCGACTTCACGCCGAGCTTGTCGTAGATGGCGCGCAGGTGCGCGTGCACGGTGCGAGGGCTGACGACGAGGCGTTCCGCGATTTGCGGCGCGTTGAGGTCTTGCGCGAGCAGCTGCAACACTTCGAACTCGCGCGTCGTCAGTGGTTCGGGGAGTTTGGAAGCAGGAGTAGCAGGTTGAGGCACTTTGAGTACATCATCCAATGGCAGTTTGCGGCCCTCAGCCCAGGCAGCCGCAAACGCTTCGGCGCTTAACAGACTGCGCGCGCTGGCAAGCGTCTCTGTCAAGTCTGCTTGAAAGAGAGGCATCTGTGGGATGCGGAACGATTCATGCATGGCTTCCGACAGACCGAAGAGGCGCACCGCCCATTGCGGCAGACCTTGCGCCACGAATACCATAGCCAAGCCTTCCACTATCCACACCGAGTTAAAATCATGGGTGTGGTGGACGAGGGGCCAGAGCATTTCAAAATGAGCGCGCGCCTCAGCGTAACGACCTTGCTTATATGCCAGCCGCGCCTGACTGAACAAGGCGCGCCCGCCACTACGCTTGTCGCCAACTTCCTGTGATAGTTTGAATGATTCGTCCAGCAAACTTTGTGCGGTCGCATAATCGCCTAGCTCTGTCGCTACGAAGGACAGGTCGTTCAACGCACTGGCGATGCCCGCTTTGTCGCCCAATAAACGCATCCAACGCAAACTTTCTGTGAGGCGTGTTTGCGCGTTCGCAAAATCTGTTTCAACCAACGCATTGGTGCCTGCGATGAAATGCACATCGGCTTTCGCGCGCGGGTCATTGACAGTGTTGATGAGCGTCAACGCTTCCTCCACCTTCACGCGCGCTGCCGCCCAATCGCCTTGGTCGGAGAGGAGACGGCATAGCTGAATCAACGCCATCACGATACCCGCTGAGTCGCCGAGCTCACGGTACAGCGCAAGACTCTGCTCACATAGCGTCCGCGCCCGCGCGAAATCGCCTTGATAGCGAATCAGCGAACCCGCTTCACGCAACAGTTTCGCATACAACGTCATTTGCGATTTACGATTTGCGACGGCGAAGCGATGCTTTAGTATTTCAGATTGCGTAGCCTTATCCAGTGCTCGGTGTTCATCGGTACTGCTTCGCTGCCGCCAATCCGCAATTCGCAATCTGCAATCCGCAATGACTTCTTCCATCCAACGACGCCCCTCATTCCAATAGCCGCGCATAAACCAAAAACGCGACAACCCGCTCGCCATCTGTAGCGCCGATTCAGTTTCGTGATTTTCCAGCATCCAACGCAACGCCGCACGCAAATTATCCAGCTCGCGCCCCAACTGATTGAGCGCGGTCTGCTGCACCGCGCCCGCCAGTTTCGGCGCAGTCGCTTCGACCAGCGACAAAATGTATTCTGCATGAGCCCGTTGCGCTGCCGCCCATTCACCGCTCTGCCGCAACTGCTCCAAGCCAAATTCGCGGATCGTTTCCAACAAACTCAAGCGTGGTTCGCCGTTCACCTCGCTTTGGCGCACGAGGTTTTTGTTGACGAGCGCTGTAGCCAATTCGATATTGGATACAGCGAAGCGGTGCTTTAGCATTGGCGATTGGGTATTAGATATTGGAGATTGGGTATTGGAATCTTGTCCACTTAATATCCAATATCCAATATCTACCTCTAGCGCGCAGCCGCCCACAAACACCGACAACCAGCGAAAAACTTTTCGTTCAGCGTCGTCGAGCAAATCGTAACTCCACTGAATCGTCGCGCGCAACGTTTGTTGTCGCGCGGGCAAATCCCGTGCGCCGCCCGTCAACAAGCGTAGAGGCGACTCTTGCAGGCGTCCCAGCATCGCCTGTGGCGAGAGCAGCTTGATGTGCGCCGCCGCCAACTCGATGGCGAGCGGCAACCCGTCCAACCGCGCGCATAGCTCGGCGACGGCTAACGCGTTCTCACTTGTCAGTTGAAAATCGGGCTTGCTCGCCTGTGCGCGCTGCGCGAACAAGGCAACGCTCGGATATTGCATAAGCATCTCAATGGTTGGCTTGTCAGGCATCACCACCAGATCAGGCAACGTGAGCGGCGACAACGGAAACTCTTGCTCGCCGCGCACGCGCAACGCCTCTCGGCTCGTCACGAGCAGACGCACTTGTTCGCACGCGGACAACAACTCCGTGAGCAACGGCGCGGCGGTGATGACCTGCTCAAAGTTGTCGAGCAACACCAACATCTGCTTGTCACGCAAAAATGTTTTGAGGCTCTCGAACAACAAACGGTCAGGCATTTCGCTCACGCCCAGCGTCTTGGCAAGCGTGGGGATGACAAGTGCGGGGTCGCCGATGGGCGCGAGCGAGACGACATGCACGCTATCGGCGTAGAGACGTTGCGCCGCA
>CAZDYP010000219.1:0-6988 GCA_964509505.1 uncultured Anaerolineae bacterium
ACAGTGGATTCACTATCCTCAAGGATACAAAATTAATGACGCAGCTGTTGTATCCTGCTGATGATGGTCCTAGTCATGTCGCCGTAGAAGAACTCAATAATCTCACTTACATCACGAATGCCTACAACGACATTATCAAGATTGTTCAAGGAGATCAGCTCGTCGCCACACTCGAAACGATTGGTAGTAACCCGCAAGAAGTGGCGGTAGAACCTAAGAGTCAACTCGTCTATGTCGTTAGTAGCTATCGTAAAAGAGAACGAGGCGGGACACCAATTGTCGAAGGCAACGTCATGGTAATCAAACAAACTGAAGTCATCACGAATCTCATGTTGGGTAGATTGCTACTCACCCATGTAGCAGCAGACCCCATCGGCGGTTACATTTACACCGGCGGCACTGGCGGTGTGGTGGTTGCCCTCAAAGACTTACAAGAGGTTATGCGCTATCAGGTCAAGTACTTGGGAGTAGATCGTCCAAGTGTTAATGCGATGGATGCTGATCTACGCACGGGTGACGTGTATGTATTAAGTAGCGATGGTCAGCTAACCCGTTTTCGCGCGGGCAAAGTCAATGCTGAAGCTAGATTCTGGAAACAACAACGTGACTCAATCCGCAACGTCCGTGTGCATCCACTTACAGGCGATGTCTATCTGGTGAATTGGGGCGCGCGGGAAGTCATCGTCGTGCGTGACATGAAAGAAGTCGCGCGTTTGCCCGTTGGTAAAGGTGCCCTACAAACGGCAATTGATCTTGTAACGGGCAATGTCTATGTTGCCAACTACGACCAGAACAGTGTGACAGTCATCAACGGCACCGAGGTTTTAGCCACTATCTCTGTAGGGCGTTATCCATATGGGATTGGCGTCAACCCGACGAATGGGTGGGTTTATGTGGCCAACCTTGATGATAACACCGTATCGGTGTTAGGCTATCCTTCACCCAACTTCACGCCGCCCCCGCCGACCAAAGCACCCACCGCACCCACGCGAGCACCGACGCGAGCGCCGACGCCCAAGCCGTATCCATGACGATGCGGCTGCGTTGGCTGTGCGTATGGTGTGTCCGTGAATGCAACCCAATTCCGCACCATCGCCAAATTTGCGACGCGCTCGTCCCGACCTCGCGCAGAAGTTGGGCTTGTCGGAAAATTGTTCGTTCTGCTGTTTTCTGTGACTGAGTGTACAATCTACCACCGAGGTTCAAATGAGTACTGACGACTTTCTCTATTTCAATGGTATTGATGCGGACAGCGGCGACTATCTGACGCCGCCGATGACGCCCAAAGAAATTGTGGCGCTGGCGCGCGGCGAAAAAATTGATCGCCTGCATTCTGAAGCGCTCAAAAAATTTCATGCCATCAACGAATCTGCCCATGCGGGCGTAGGCGCTGAATTCGAGGGCAACAAAATCGAGAGTTCGGGCTGGGGCGTGATCTTCGCCGCCGACGACGACCAAGTCCCTGCGCTCAAAGAAGCGTTGCAGCCATTGCTCGCTTGGCGGCGCGAGCAAGCGACCAAAGAGAAAGAGATACGCTATCGTGAGTTCGTCGGCGAGGAGGGCTATTGGACCGACGAATCCAAAATTGATTGGCTCGCGCGGCATGGCAGCGACTACGAGAGCATCACCTACGGGCCCGCGAATCCCGACATCTTGCCTTACTACCTGTTGATTGTGGGCGACCCCGAAAAAATTCCGTTCCGCTTCCAATATCAACTCGACGTGCAGTACGCGGTCGGGCGCATTTGCTTCGACACGCTCGACGAGTACGCGCGTTACGCGCAGCTGGTGGTGCAAGTCGAGCAAGGCAAAATCACGTTGCCGCGTGCTATGGCGTTCTTCGGCGTGAAGAACGACGACGACAAATCCACGAACCTGAGCGCGGAGTATTTGATTCAACCGTTGCACGACAAGCTGTCGAAGCAAAAAGCGAATTGGAAATTTACGCAGACCATCGGTGCAGAGGCAACCAAAGCGCAGCTCGCGCGGCACTTGGGCGGCGACCTGACGCCGTCATTGTTGTTTACGGCGAGTCATGGCATGGGCTTCCCCAATGGACACGCGAAACAATTGGCGCATCAAGGCGCGCTCTTGTGCCAAGATTGGCCGGGCCCCGTCAACCACAAAGGCCCGCTCCCGCAAGATTTTTATTTCGCAGGCGACGACCTGAGCGAAAGCATAGACTTGCGCGGCATGATCTCGTTTCACTTCGCGTGCTACGGCGCAGGCACGCCGCGCGAAAACGACTTCGAGCATCTCGCCGCGCGCAAAGATTTGCACATCGCGCCGCACGCTTTCGTGTCACAGCTGCCGTTGCGCGAGCTGCAACGCGGCGCGCTCGCCGTCATCGGACACGTCGAGCGCGCGTGGGGCTTCTCGTTTATGACCGAAAAATCGAAACCGCAAATCAATACGTTTGAAAGCACCGTCAAATATCTGATGGCAGGCGACCCTATCGGCTTTGCGATGGAGGACATGAACAAGCGCTATGCGGAGCTGTCGTCCGAGCTCACGAATGAGTTGAGCATCAAAGGACGCCCGCCCAAAGAAGCGTTGGTGACGAGTCTGTGGACATCAAACAACGACGCGCGCGATTACATCGTCATCGGCGACCCCGCCGTGCATCTCAACGTAGGCGATGTAGAGACGGCGCAACGTCCCGCGCAAGAGACGATTACACTGCAAAGTGTTGCACCCGCACCCACACCACCACCCTTGCCTACACCGCCCCCTCTGATGCCGCCGCCCCTACCCACACCACCGCCCGCGCCCGCTGCCCAATCAACTCAAACTCAAACAGCGCAAGGCACAGCGGTACCCGACGTTGATTTTGGCGTGATGGAAAGCCTGGCAAATCTCAAGCAGACGCAAGCGCAGCTCACCGCATCGTTGCAAGAGCTCGCCAAGAAATTGAGCGAGACACTCTCGACACTCGTGGACAATTCGACCAGCGCGCAAGTCGCCACGTACGTCAGCGACGATCTGAGCGGAGTGAGTTATGAGCGCGGCGAGTTCAAGGGCAACGCGAAGCTGGGCGCGCTGACGCGCGTGCATCTCAAGGGCGATGTGGAACAATGTATTTCTATGAACGACGAGGCGGTGTGGCAGAAACATCAAGCGATGGTTGAGAAGGTGATGGAACAACGACTGGAGCTGATTAAGGCGGCGTTGAATGTGTTGGGAGTGTTGAAGGGCATTTGAGAAAGTGATTGATGAGATAAACAGAAACCCGTTTGCCAGTGAAACTATTTCATCAGCAAACGGGTTCGTGTTTTAGAGCGCAGACATAATCTCAACACGAAGCCACCAAGAATTCACGAAGTCACAAAGAAAATACTTTGTGTTCTTCGTGATTGCTTTGTACCTTCGTGTTGAACAAGCTCATCTATATCTTCGTAGCATGACACTCCCTATCAACAGCGCCACACCCAACGCGGCTAACACGGCCATCCACAGATTCGTCTCTGTCGTCGCTGCGCCTGTCGCAGGCAACGCCTGTGGTGCGGTCGGTCGTGCGGCAGCGGGCGTAGGCGTCGGCGCGGCTTGCGCGGTTGGCAACTTGCCTGCCATGATGCGCCCTTCGACTTTCGCGTTGAGCGTGCCGCGCGCTTTGATGTAATCTAGGAGCGCTTGATCAATCGGCACATCGCCGCCGCCGCGATTCGCGCCCTTCGTGAACGCCTCGTAGCCGTCGCCGCCGCTTGCCATGAAGTCATTCGTAACGACGCGATACGTTGCGTTGAGGTCAATGGGCTTGTAGCCTGTGGTCGCATTGCCCACTTCGACGCCTGTGATGCGTTGCCCCGTGGGCTTGCTCGCGTCCCACGCGAAGCGTATGCCCGATACTTGTGGGAAGCGGCCTGCCGAATCGGCTGGATTGCTGGTGTTGACGCGGCTCACGCCATTCTCCAACGCGGCGACGATCTCGCTACCCTTCATATCAAGTTGCACGAGCCGATTGCCAAACGGCAACACTTCCAGCACATTACCGACGGTGATGTCGCCTGCTTTAATGCTCGTGCGAATGCCGCCGCCGTTCATGAGCGCAATCACGGTTTTATCGTTCTGCGTCGCTTCGAGCATCGCATCCGCGATGACGTTGCCGAGATTGCTCTCTTGATTGCGCACAACCTCGCGCTCACCGTTCAACAACACATCAGTCTTGCCAATCACACTTTGACGGAACGTCGTCAACGGTTCGGATAATTTTTTCAAGAGCGTGTCAACGGTTGGATCGGCTGGAATTTTTTGATCAACGGTCGTTGCCTCGCCGTTCCACCTCGTCACGTTGCCCTTTGCATCGAATGTCACATCGAGTCGCCCCAGCAACTTGCCCCATTCAAACGCATGAACGATGAGCGTCGTGCCGCCATTCGGCGAGCGCGCCACCGTTGGATACGCGCCTTCGGGAGCGCCCAACTCTTTCGGCAGCTTCGTGGCGTCGCCCAACAAGGTTGATGTATGACCACTCACGATTACGTCAATGCCATCCACCTCACGCGCGAGCCGTTGATCGGCGAAGTAACCCATGTGACTGATAGCGATGATTTTGTTGACGCCTTGCCTTTCCAAATCGCTAATCGCCGCTTTCGCCGCGTCATTGGTCGCCTTCATTTTGATGTTGGGGCCGGGCGATGAGGCAATTGGCAGTTCAGGCGTGGTGAAACCGATGAGACCAATCTTTTCGCCGCCGATGGTCCTCACAATCGTTGCCGGAATTTTCCCCGCGAGCAATGGCTCCGTAGAAAAATCTATGTTCGTGCTGACGATGCCGAACTTCGCGTTGGCGACATAATTTTCTGCGAGCGTCTTCGGTCCCAAATCGAACTCGTGATTGCCTAACGTCACCGCATCGTAGCCAAGCGCGTTGTAGAGCTGCGCCGCCTCGCTCAGGCGATGTTGCACGAAATAGAGCGTGCCTTGCGACACATCGCCCGAATCGAGCAAGATGGAATTCGGAGATTCTTTGCGGATGGCTTGAATGCGTGTCGCACGTTGCGCGACGCCGCCAAATGGAATCGTTTGCGTGAACGGTTCCCAATGACCGTGAATCTCGCTGGTATGAATGACGGTCAACTTGTATTCGCTGGCGGCGGCGGGCGTCGGTTGCGGCGCGGGCGTCGGTTGCGCCGGTGGAGAGGTTGGTGGCGGTGGAGGCGTAGTTGGGCGTGGCGTGGGTGAAGGTGGAATGGGCGCCGCCGTGGCAGTCGGCGTTGGCAGCAAACCGAGCGAGCTGCCAACCGAGGTGACGAAGCCGGGATTCCACGTATAGCACGCGAAGATCATCGCGCACAAGAAAAAGAGGACAGCGGCGAGGATAGCAAGAATACGGCGAATCATAGGAGGTTCCTTTCGTCATTGAAAGATTGGAAACAATCCGCGTGAGTCTATGGGCGGAGTTAGAAAATCATCGGCGCGGGCGCCAGTGTGCTTCTGACAGATTGGCATTACACCTAGCTACACTTCAGAGTTTTATCTGCTCTCAAAGTTTGGTGGATGCTGCGCTACGAGCAAAAGCAATTTACGGAGATTGACCACACCTCGTTCAAGTCAATGTTCATTTGTGCGGCGAGTTGAACATGCGACATCAGAGATTCCTTTCTGAATCAAAATTCAAAAGAAAGCGTAGCTTATCCGGTCAACGATTCAACGAATGTTTCGGGACGTTTTTCAAACTGCGCCTTACAGCCTGCGCCGCAGAAATAATACGTTTGACCGTGAAATTCCGCAACATGCCGCGCGGTGGCAATCTCAACCATCATCCCGCACACCACATCGCGCGCTTCCGTCGGCTGTGCCGAGCTGGCATCCTGAGCTTGTCGAAGGATGTTGAGCTTTGATTGCCGTCTCACTTGAATCAACTCCGCTAAGATGCTGACCGCAATCTCGTCGGGCGTCTGCGCGCCGATGTCGAGCCCCGCAGGCGCTTTGATGCGCGCGAGTTGTTCGTCGCTCATGCCGCGCTCATGCAAATACGCGACGCACGCTGCGAGTTTTTTCTTGCTGGCGACAAATGCGATGTAAGACACAACGCTCCGCGCGGCGACTTCGAGCGCGGTCTCGTCGTCATGTCCTTGCGTCGCAACGACGATGAACGACAGAGGACGGAGGGTGACTGCTTGCAGACTCAGTTCCGTGTGGAGCGAATCAGCCTGGGGGAATTGCTCGCGCGTCGCCGTTGGTTCACACACGACGATTTCAAAATTCAAGATATGCGCGAGCTGCGCCAATGTGAGCGCCACGGGCGAGTTGCCGAACAGAATCAGTTGCGGGCGCGGCCACACAGGCTCAATGAAAACCTCCATCGTGCCTCCACTGTGACAGGTGATAGGCAGCTCCACGATACCATCGCGGTTTTCGGAGAGCGCCACCCCGCTGCCAACCAACCGTAGAAAGCGTGACTGTCCCTCTTGCAATGCCTTCTTTGCCTCGCGCACAATCACGTCTTGCGAACACCCGCCGCCGACCCAACCGCGCAACGCGCCATCAGGCATAATGATGGCTTTGTCGCCGGGCTTCGCAGAGATGGGTTTCTCGACGCGCACGACGGTAGCGAGAGCGAAGGGTTCGCCTGCATGGGTCAAGGCGTGGATAGCTTCAAAAAGATTAGACATGGCATGGTTAGAAATACGTGCGCGTCAACGTCTCGGCGACCATCGCTGGACGGTCACTACCTTCAACCTCGACCGTCGTTTCGTTCTTCATTTGCACCCAGCGTTTGTCGGGCGCTTCTTCGACAGCGAGCAGTTTGCGACGCACACGCACACGCTTGCCCACAGGCACGGGACTGATAAAGCGCACGCGATCCAAACCGTAATTGACGCCCATCTTCGCGCCAGCCAATCTCACGCGGATGCCTGTGGCGTTGCGGCTGAACATGCCCGTCGCCGAGAGCGTGAAGAAGCCGTGCGCGATGGTGCCGCCGAAGAACGTCTGCTTCGCGCGCTCTGGGTCAACGTGAATGAATTGATGATCGCCCGTCGCGTCG
>CAZDYP010000220.1:0-3717 GCA_964509505.1 uncultured Anaerolineae bacterium
AGCGAATGTGAAAACGAAGGTCGGCGAGCGCGATTTTCTCGGCGTCACCGTACAACCGATGATCGCGCGCGAAGGCTATGAGCTCATCGTCGGCAGCAGCCTTGACGCGCAATTCGGCCCCATATTGTTGTTCGGGTTGGGTGGGCAATTGGTCGAGGTGTTCAAAGATCGCGCGCTCGGCTTACCGCCGCTCAACACGACGCTCGCGCGGCGCATGATGGAACAGACGCGCATCTATCAAGCGCTCAAGGGGGTGCGCGGTCGCGCGCCTATTGACCTTACGCGCTTAGAGCAGTTGTTGGTCGAGTTCAGCTATCTCGTCGTCGAGCAACGCTGGATCAAAGAATTTGACATCAACCCACTACTCGCATCGCCCGATGGTTTATTGGCGCTGGATGCGCGTGTCGTGCTGCATTCATCGGATACAAGCCTCGAGCAATTGCCGCGCGCTGCGATTCGCCCCTATCCCATTCAATACGTCTCCGCATGGCAATTGAACGATGGTTCGCCCGTGACAATTCGCCCGATTCGCCCTGAAGATGAGCCGCTGCTGGTGAAGTTCCATCAAACACTTTCAGAACACACTGTTTACATGCGCTATTTTCGTGTGATGCGTTTGAGCGACCGCGTCGCGCACGAGCGCTTGACGCGCATCTGTTTCATTGACTATGACCGCGAGATGGCGCTTGTGGTGGATAAGCCAGATCCGCAAACGGGTGAGCATCAAATCCTCGCCGTTGGTCGTCTCAGCCGCTCGCACATTGCCAACGAAGCGGAGTTTGCGATTCTGGTCAGCGATCCATGGCAGGGACATGGCTTGGGCAGCGAGTTGTTGAAACGACTGGTGCAAATCGGGCGCGACGAAAAATTGAAGCGTATCACCGCCGACATCTTGGGCGAGAATCTAGCCATGCAAAAAGTCGCGCGCAAACTTGGCTTCACATTTAAACGACAAGTGGGCGATGGGTCGTATTGGGCCTATCTCGATTTGTGAGCGGCATTCGGTTCCAGCGCCAAGATCCAGTCTCAGTAGATTCGAATTGGGCGGCTTAACAGACCTGTCAGGTTTCGCCGCCCCGCGCACAGTCGCTGGCGATAGCGAAACCTGACAGATCTTTCGCCTTTGGATCTACTGAGGCTGGTTGGTCACGCATTTGAACAAAGACGCTAATCTCAATGACGCTGCAACACAACGGCGACTCGCTGAGTCGCCGTTGTGTTTTACCAATCCGACACGCTGCCATCGTCATAGAAGTAGCGTTGCTCTGCTTCCGGTTTGAATGGATGCTTCGCCGCTTCCTTTTCGTTCACTGCGACGCCTAAGCCTGCACGTGTCGGTGGCGCGATGTACCCATCCTGCACGACGAGGGGCGCATCCAACACCTCATCGCGCCATGGCACATCGCTCGTCAACATTTCTTGAATCAACCAATTCGGCGTCGCAAAGGCGAAATGCACGGCGACGGCGAGCGCGAGAGGTCCATTGGGATTGTGCGGCGCGACGGCTATCGAATGCGACTCCGCCATCGCCGCGAGCTTGCGCGCTTCCCACAAGCCGCCGCAGTGCGACAAATCGGGTTGAATGATATGGCACGCGCGCCGCTCGAAAATTTCGCGGAACTGATGACGCCCAACGAGTCGCTCGCCTGTCGCAATCGGGATGCGCGATTTGCGCGTGACCTCTGCCGTCGCTTCGATATCTTCAGTGGGACAGGGCTCTTCAAAGAACAACAAGCCATAGGGCTCGAAGGCTTGACAGTATTGCACTGCCATCGCAGGCGACGAACAACGCGCGTGCAAATCCACCATGATATCCATGTCGGGCCCGACGGCTTCGCGCACAGAGCGCACGAGCGACTCGGCGTAACGCACCGAGCGTGTGCCTTCAATGAAATCCGTGCGCGGCACCGCCATGCACTTAAGCGCGGTGTAGCCCATGTTCTTCACCATGATGGCGCGCTCCGCAAATTCTTGCGGCTCGGTGCTTTCGTACATCGCAGTCATCTTGCCGCCGCCAAGATGATTATAGACGCGCACTTTGTCACGTACACGCCCACCGAGCAGCTCATAGACAGGCACGTTGAGCCATTTGCCTTTGATGTCCCACAACGCTTGCTCGATGCCGCTGATGGCGCTCATGCCTTCGATACCAACTTTCCAGAAGTATTGGCGGTACATGATGTTGTAGAGATGCTCGATGCGACGCGGGTCTTCGCCGATGATGAAGCGACTCACATCTTCGACCGCGCCGACGACGGTAGCGGTCTTCCATTCGAGAGTCGCCTCACCCCAACCAACCAGACCCGCTTGATCGGTTTCGACCTTCACGAAAATCCAGTTACGCATGTTGGCGTTGACGACGATGGTAGATACTTTGGTAATCTTCATGGCTTGCAATCTCCAAAAGATGTTGTTAGATTGGCACTTCCACAATCTCCGTACTCAACTGCCCATCTGTGACTGTCACCACCCGATAATTCAAATCGCCGAGGATGCGCAACAATGTGTCGCCGCATTGCGCGAACGAAAACATCGTCGAGCGCAAGCCATAGGCAGGCACACCACCTACTTGCGATGTATAGGTGATGTGCGCGTGACCACTGAAGATACCCAGCACACGTTGTCCCTCGATCAGTTGCGCGAACTTGCCAATCTCATCCGCAATGTAATGGTCAACATACGCCATCCCGCTCGGCGCAACATTGTGGTGTGTGAGGATGATGGTTGGCGCGTCGCTCTGCAACGCTTGAGTCAGAGCTGCTTCTTCAGCTCAACCCCTAATGACGAGTGAAAACCTGACCCAGTTTCGCCCCTCTCCCACTATGGATCCATGTCGGGAAACGGCGAAGCCATTGCACCCTCCGTCTATCATAATGATGACAAGGCGATGTGACTACACAGCATTCACCTTGTCACCCTGTCACTCCCTCACCCCTTCAATTCCGCCATCACCGCATCCGCTTTCTCCAACGTCTCTGCAATGTCCGCTTTGCTGTGCGACAAGCTGATGTGATTGCGCTTGAGGTTGACGGGCAACTTATAGATGCCACGCTCGATCAGCTTCTTGCGATACGTCACAAACTTCGCCACATCGTTGCGAAGCAAATCGGTGTAGTTGCCGACAGGCGGCTGCATGAAATACGTGACGAACACGGAGCCGAAGCCCGCCACTGTCGCTTCGACGCCGCGCCGTTGGATGATTTCGTTCAGCCCTTCGCGCACCATATCACCCAAGCTGAAGAGATGCTTATACGAGTCGGGGCGTTCAAGAATTTCAATTGTCGCCAGCGCCGCCGCCACGCTCATCGGATGCGCGTTATACGTGCCTGCGAAGAACACATCGCCGCCGGGCCGTGCATGGTCCATCAAGTCGGCGCGCCCACACAACGCCGCGAGTGGGAAACCATTCGCAATCGCCTTGCCCATCGTCGTCAGGTCGGGAGTGACGCCCGCGACTTTCTGATAGCCGCCCAAGCCATGCCGCCAACCTGTGATGACTTCGTCGAAGATCAACACAATGCCATGCTGCGCCGTGAGGTCGCGCACCGCCCGCAAAAATTCGGGACGCGGCAACACACAGCCGATGTTGTGCGGAATCGGTTCGAGGATGAGCGCGGCAATCCCGTCGCCATTTCGCTGAATCGTGTCCGCGAGGTCCTCAATTTCGTTGAACGGCAACACGATGGTGTCGTCCACGACTTCGGGCGTCATGCCCGC
>CAZDYP010000220.1:3817-6988 GCA_964509505.1 uncultured Anaerolineae bacterium
AAGATGGGTGGACCGAAGGCGGCGTGATAGTCAATGTAGCGTTTGCCGTCAGCGTCGTAAATGTATGCGCCTTGCGCGCGTGTGAACGCGAGGTTCGGCTCGATGAGCCGATTCGCGCTGCTCACGCCGCCGGGGATGAAGCGCGCGGCGCGGTCGTAGATTTGTTGCGATTGGGACATGGGTTTCTCCTTTAGAGCTTTTCTTAGTATCCATATTGCATTTGTCTATACAAAAGGTGCGGAAATCATGCGGGGTGAGGAGGCGGCGTTTTTTTAACGCCGTCTGCGAGCAAGAGAGCGCCCTCCACACAGACGCGCCTTTCCTTGACATGAGTGGGCGCATTGTATCAGATGACCTACTAAAAAAGAAAGGTGCGACGTATTACGATACTGCGAATGCGTCGCACCCTTTTTGTGCATTTTGCGCCTCACACTAACTACGCCGCTTGCGCCTCCTCACCCTTGGGTGTTGCGGATTGCAAGCGTCGCCGCAGCGCTTGTATGAGCGGCAACAAGAATAACCCAATCGCCATAATCATCAGCACCGCTGCCAACGGGCGCGTGAAGAAAATCGAAAGCGAGGCGTCGGACATGATGAGACTTTGGCGCAGCACCTTCTCCGTCGAGTCGCCCAAGACAATGGCGACGACGAGCGGCGCGAGGGGATACTTGAGCTTACGCAACCAGAAGCCGACGAAGCCGAAGATGAGCGCGATCCATACATCGGTCATCGAGTTTTGCAGTGAGTACGAGCCGAGCATGGAGATGATGACAATGAACGGCGTCATAATCGCGTATGGCACGCGCATGATCGCGGCGAGCAATGGCACGCCGAAGAGACAGAGGATGAAGGTCAACAGTTGAGCGATGTAGATGCTGGCGATGAGGCCCCACACAAAGTCGGGATACGTGACAAACAATTGCGGGCCGGGCGTCAAGCCCCAAATAAACAAGCCCGCCATGATAACGGCTGCCGTCGGCGAACCCGGTACACCCATCGCAATCATTGGCAGCAGTGACCCCACACCCGCCGCGTCTGCCGACGACTGCGGGGCCAGGATGCCTGCAACTTCGCCTTTGCCAAAATTCGACTTGTCTTTGGCGTACTGTCGCGCCATGCCATACGCCAGGAACGAGGCCGGCGTCGCGCCTGTGCCTGGCAAAACGCCAATCCAGAAGCCGACCAGCGTTGTCCACACGATGAGTCCGATACGTTTGCGGAGTTCGTTCACCGCGTCGAACACATCTTGCAAGCCAACGCGCGCGACGATGCCGCGAAAGTTTAGCGCGCCTTGCTCTTCGGCTGAAGCGAGAATTTCGCCAATCCCAAAAAGACCAATGGTGACAGGCACAAAGCCAACGCCGCTCAACAATTCGATGCGCCCAAACGTCAAGCGTGGCTGGCCCGTGACCGTATCGAAGCCGATAGCGGCGAGCAACAAGCCAAAGCCAATCATCGCGACGCTCTTGATGGGTGAGCCGCTTTCCAAGCCGGTCAGCGTCGCAAAAGCGAGGAGGAATACGGCGAAGAGTTCAGGAGGCCCGAACGCCAGCGCCCAATCTGCTAACGGCAGCGCGAAGAACGTGAACAACACCGTCGCGATCAGCGCGCCGACGAACGAGGCGAGGAACGACGACGAGAGTGCGAGACCAGGGCGACCTTTGTGTTTCGCCAAGGGGTAACCATCGAACAGCAGCGCGACCGACCAAGGCTCGCCGGGGATGTTGAACAGAATCGTCGTCACGACGCCGCCGAACAACGCGCCCCAATAAATGCCGCAGAGCAAGATAACAGCAGCCGTCGGCGAGATGAACACGGTGATGGGCAAGAGGATAGCAACGCCGCTGGTGCCGCCCAAGCCGGGCAACACACCAATGACGAGACCTAACGCCACACCCACGAACAGCATCAACATATTGAACGGCTGCAACGCGACTTGAAAGCCATGCGCGAGATTGGCAAAGGCTTCCATCAAGCCTCCTCTGGCAAAGCGCAAATAGCGTATGGCGAATAGCAGCTGGCAGATAGCAAATAGCTATGCGCTATCTGCTATCCGCTATCCGCTAGAACGGTGTGATGCCTTGAAGATAGAACATGCTCTTCGGCAGTGGGACTTTGAAGCCCATTTCAAATGTCAGAAACAGCGCGAGCGGCACAGCGACGCCAAGTAGCCCAACCCAGCGCCAGCGATAACGTCCAATCCAGCGCGCGAAGAGCGCCATATACACGCCGCTCGTCAGATAAAAGCCGAACCAAGGAAGGAGGACGACGAGCGTCACCATCGGCACACTGACTTGCAGGAATGCCTCCAAACCCTTGGCGGACTCGAACACATGATGGGAGGTATGAGCGCGCATGGAACGCATCAGCACGATGCACGCTGCAATGCCCATCATCACGGCGCTCCAAAATGGGTAGAAGCCAGAGCCGGGACCGGCCGCTGTCCAACCGGCTGTCTGGTAGGTGTCGCCGATTGCCACCCCTGCGACGAAGACAATCACAGTCGCTGCGATGAGGTCAGGGCGCACGAATGACGCCAACCACAAGGCGATGTGCGCGAAAGGTGTATGCTCACTGAAGGGGATACGCGCCTTGCGACTCGACGAGGTGGTGCTTGGCTCGTTTAGGCTCATTGAATCCATCCCGCTTGCTTCATTACGTCCACATGCAACTTGTTGTAGTCATCGAGGAACTTTTGAAAATCTGCGCCTGACAAGAACTTCAAATCGAGGACGTTCTTCGCCGCGAACTCTTTCCAGTCGTCAGAATTATAAACCTGCTTGAGCACATCCACGTGGAACTTCACTTGCTCAGGTTTGAGGCCGGGCGGACCCATCACCGAGCGCATGATGAAATACTCGATACCTACGTCAAGTCCTTGTGATTTGCATGTGGCAAGTCCTTGATAGGGACCCGCGGCGGGACTGGTACTTGCGAAAGTGCAGATGGGACGTAGCTTGCGTGGGTTCGCTTGATAGAACGACAAGCCTTCGCTTGGATTGTTTACCGTCACTTGCACTTGTTTGCCCGCTAGGGCTGCAGCGACGGCGCCGCCACCGGATTGTGGCACGTACTTGAACGCCTTCGCGCCAGTCTTGGTCTGAATGAGATTAAAGAGAATCTCATCCTCTTGCTTCGAGCCAGTGCCGCTGACGGTGAGCGCATCGGCTT
>CAZDYP010000221.1:0-6982 GCA_964509505.1 uncultured Anaerolineae bacterium
GTGTCTTCGTGTTGAAAAAATATGACTCAAGTTGCTTTAATTACAGGCGCGGGACGCGGTATCGGCGAAGCGCTTGCGTATGCGTTTGCAAGCGCAGGCATTCGTGTCGTCGTCGCGGCGCGCACCGCATCGGAGGTTGAGCGTGTCGCGCAAACGATTCGCGCCACAGGCGGCGAGGCGTTGGCGGTAGTGTGCGATGTGACGAAGCCGGAGTCCATCGCGCAAGCTGTCGCGCACGCGCAACATGCGATGGGCAATATCACGGCGCTCGTCAACAACGCCGGCGCGGCGGAGTCGCACAAGTTCATCGGGCACGACGATGCGCTGTGGCAACGTATGCTGGACGTGAACCTCAACTCGGTCTATCACGTCACGAAAGCCGTCGCGCCGATGATGGTCGAGGCGAAATGGGGGCGCATCATCAACATCGCCTCGATCAACGCGAAGATTGGCGCGAAGTACGTGGCGGCATATACGGCGGCGAAGCATGGCGTGTTGGGGTTGACGCGCGCATTGGCGTTGGAATTTGTGTCGTATAATATCACCGTCAACGCGATTTGTCCGGGCTATGTGGATACGCCCATGACCGATCATTCGGTCGCCAACATGGTCGCGCGCACGAAGATGAGCGAAGCCGATGCGCGTGGGTATCTTGCAAAGCTCAGCCCACAGAACCGCCTCATCACGCCTGCCGAAGTCGCGCATGTCGCGCTAATGTTGGTGAGTGACGAGGCGCGCGGCATCACGGGACAGGCGATTAATGTGGATGGCGGACAGACACAATTTTAGATTGCAGCTTTGCAACACGAAGGCGCGAAGAATTCACGAAGAACACAAAAGTTCTCACACGGAGTTTTCATGTACGACTTTGGTTACGAAGTTTCTCATTCAATCGCTACGATTACGCTCAACCGTCCCGACGTGTTGAACGCGCTGACGTTGGAGATTTACGCGCAACTGCGCGATTTGTTTGCCAACTTGCAAAGCGACGATACGGTGAAAGCGGTCATCATCACAGGCACGGGGCGCGCGTTCTGCGCGGGCGGCGATGTTCACCAAATCATCGGCGTCATGTTGGAACGCGACATGCGCGCGCATTTGGAATTCTGCCGCATGACAGGGCAGCTCGTCGCCAATATGCGCCACTTGCAGAAGCCGATCATCGCCGCGGTGAACGGCATGGCGGCAGGCGCGGGTGCGGTCATCGCGCTCGCCGCGGATTTGCGCGTCGTGTCTGCTGATGCGAAGTTCTCGTTCTTGTTCTCGCGCGTCGGGCTGACAGGCGCGGACATGGGCGCGGGCTTCTTGTTGCCGCGCGTCGTCGGGCAAGGGCGCGCGTTGGAGCTATTGTTGCTTGGCGACGACATTGACGCGCCGACAGCGGAACGCTTTGGGCTCGCCAACCGTGTCGTGCCAACAGAGCAAGCGCTGACGACAGCGCGCGAGTGGGCGGAGCGACTCGTCAAGGGACCGACGTTGGCGCTTGGCATGACGAAGTGGATGGTCAACAACGAGTGGCACATGGACATCGTCTCTGCCGTCGAGCAAGAAGCGCAAGCCCAAGCGCTGATGATGATGGGCGAAGACCATCGGGCGTTCTATGAAGCCTTCAAGGTGAAGCAGAAACCGACATTTACAGGACGATAAAATTTCTTCAACACAAAGACACAAAGAAGGCACACAGAACGCAAAGGAAAAATGATTCTACTGATTTCGACATAGAACGCAGCCCCTCGTGGGACTCAGGACAAGCTCACCATGCTTGTTGGTTCTACCTCAAAGTCAGCAGCCCCTCGGTGTGCCTTCGTGTCTTAGTGGTAAAAGGGTATATGACAAAGATGATTATCAACCCACCATCCCTCGCTAAGCCGTCGGGGTTTTCGCACGCGATTGTGGCAGAGGGGCGTATGGTGTTTTTGGCGGGGCAACCCGGCCTCGACGCGCATGGCAAGGTCGTGGCGCCGGGCGATTTGGTGGCGCAATTCGCGCAGGCGCTCGCCAACCTCAAAACGATTATCGAAACAGCAGGTGGCACGATGCAGGACATCGTGAAAATCACGTTTTACGTGATGGACAAAGACGACTATAAGGCGCAGCTGAAGCCCCTCGGCAAAGTGTATCGCGCTTACTTCGAGGGCTACTATCCCGCCACGACGCTGGTCGAGGTGAGCGGCTTGTTCGACGAGGGCGCATTGATTGAGATTGATTGCTTGGCAGTGTTGCGCAGCTGAACCAAGCGCAGCGAAAAACAACACACAAAGGCGCCAAGAAGCATGAAGCATACACAGATTTTTCTGTGTGCCATTCGCGCCTCTTTGTGACTTCGTGTTGAAAAACCTTCCGCTCATGTCCAGCCATAGTGCGCGACGAGGAGGCGGCGCGCTCTAACGCCGCCGCGCGCTCCACACCTATGCGCCTTTTCTTGACATGAGCGAAAACCTTCTCGTCTGGGGGTGAACATGAAAGCATCCGATTTGCCACTCTACTACAACGCCGTTGACATTCTCGAACGCAATCTAGCGACGCGCGCCGACAAGGTCGCGCTATATCATGCCGAGCGCGAGCTGACGTTCAAGCAAGTGAGCGAGGAAGCGAATCGCGTCGGCAACGCGCTCAAGCAACTCGGCGTGCGCATGAGCGATTTCGTCGCCATCCTCTCGCTCGATTGCCCCGAATGGGTCACGTCGTTCTTCGGCGTTCTCAAAATCGGCGCGGTGTCGGTGGGCATCAATACATTGCTCAAGCCCAACGAGCTGCAATACATCTTCAACGATTCGCGCGCGCGCGTCCTCATTGTCCACAAGGCGTTGTTGCCTTCGCTTGAACCGTTGCGCGGTCAGCTCGCATTCATTGAGCATATCATTGTCATCGGTGGTGAAGCGGGCGAGGGCAAATCTCGTCCCTACCAAGATTGGATTGCCGACGCATCCACCGAGCTCACAGCCGCGCATACCCACCGCGACGACATCTGCTCCATCAACTATTCGAGCGGCACGACGGGCGAGCCGAAGGGCATCCCGCACGCGCACAAAGATTATCCGCTCACGTCACAGCTGTGGGGCGTGAACGTGCTGGGTTTGCGCGAGAGCGACCGCACCTTCGGCGCGCCGCGTCTATTCTTCACGTTTGGCATGGGCGGCGTGCTGATTTTCCCATGGTACGTTGGCGCAAGCGCTGTGGTGATGTCGGGTGCGCCGCGCATTGCCACGAACATCCTCGACACGATTCAACGCTTCCAGCCGACCATCCTTTACAATTCGCCGACGGGCTACGCGCAATTGATTGCCATGCCTGATTTAAGCAAGTACGACCTCTCGTCGTTGCGTCTGTGCGTGTCAGCAGGGGAGGCGTTGCCTGCGCCGATTTGGCACGGCTGGAAAGAGAAGACGGGACTCGACATCATTGACGGCATCGGCTCCACCGAAAACTTCCACATCTTCCTCTCGAATCGTCCTGACGACATTCGCCCGGGGGCGAGCGGCAAACCGTTCGATGGGTACGAGTTAAAAATTGTGGATGAAAAGGGCAATGAGGTCCCGCGCGGCGAGATCGGCAACTTGTTGGTGAAGGGTGAGACGGCGGCGTTGTTTTATTTGCATCAATACGGCAAGAGTCAACGCACGTTCTTGGGCGAATGGCTGGCGACGGGCGATAAGTATTACATTGACGACGACGGTTACTATTGGCACGCAGGACGCAGCGACGACATGCTGAAGGTCGGCGGCATTTGGGTCTCGCCTGTCGAAGTGGAGAGCGCATTGCTTAGTCACCCCGCCGTGTTAGAGGTGGCGGTGGTTGGGCAAGCGGATGCGTCGAACCTCGTCAAGCCGAAAGCGTTCGTCGTCTTGAAGGAAGGACAGACAGCAACCGCCGATGAATTGATCGCGCATTGCCGCGAAAAAATGGCAGACTACAAGCGTCCCCGTTGGATCGAGTTCGTGTCCGAGTTGCCGAAGACGGCGACAGGGAAGATACAGCGATTCAAGTTGCGGGCGTGAGCGATGGCTGAAGTGTGAAACGTGAGACGTGAGGGCAAGACAAAAGTCACAGAACGACGAGCTCTGTGACTTTTTGTTTCTGATATAGGTTGCGTGGCGTGTGGGGTTAGGTGATTCTGACGACGTTGGTGGGCGCTGCCTACGCGCCACGCTGCCTCCGTCAATACGAAATGAAGGCATGAGTCGGCGCCTGTGTCGTTATGCCTTGAGCACCGTCGCCTCGTAACGCTTGATTTCCGACGGCGCAGCGGTCAGTGTCGGCATGACTTGGCGAAACTCCGCCATGTGCGCTGACTGCCCATGAGGCTTTAGCGCTTCCGCATCATCCCACTCTTCATAGAGCAGAAACGTGTTCGGGTCTTCGAGGTCAGCATAGAAACGATACGTGCGACAACCCTCTTCCTGTTCCGAAGCCGTTGACATCTTGAGCAATGCTGCGACGGCTTCTGCGCGCATTTCTGGTTTGATTTTGATTTTCCCCGCAATGATGATCATGATGACTCCTTGAAATGAGATCAGTTTCCAATTGAATAGATCGCTGCAGACCTGTGAGGTTTTGAAAACCTCGCAGGTGTAGCTCTCACGCTTTGCGCTGCTACAAATCCGTCCGCACCTGCCACAACTCAGGAAACAGCACCACGTTGAGCATGTTCCGCAAGTAGCCCACGCCTGCCGTGCCGCCCGTGCCGGTCTTGTAACCGATGATGCGCTCGACGGTGGTGACGTGGCGGAAGCGCCATTGGCGAAACGCATCCTCCAGATCCATCAGCTCCTCGCCCCACTCGTACAAGTCCCAATGCTCTTCGGGGGCTTGATACACGGTAAGCCACGCTTCTTCCACCGCATCATGCTGCTGGTATGGCTGTGTCCAATCACGATATAGCACGACGTCGGGCAGCTCGTAGCCACGTCGCGCGAGCAATTTGATAGTCTCGTCGTAGAGTGAAGGCTTATGCAATTCCTCATCCAGCAACGTATGTAAATCGGGCCGATGACTATGGGGGCGCAACATCACAGCGTTTTTGTTGCCCAACACAAATTCAATCAAGCGATACTGATACGACTGAAAACCCGAAGCGTGACCTAACTGCGGGCGGATGTGACTGTACTCGCTCGGCGTTAGCGTCGTCAACACGTCCCATGCGTGAATGAGTTGCTCCATGATACGTGAGACGCGCGCCGACATCTTGAACGCCGGCGGCAAATCGTCGCGCTTGATGTGTTCGCGCGCCGCGTTGAGCTCGTGCAACATCAGCTTCATCCACAGCTCCGTCGTCTGATGCTGAATGATGAAGAGCAGTTCGTTGTGGTCTGCGGAATGCGGCTGCTGCGCCGTCAGTAGTTTGTCGAGCGCGAGATAATCGCCGTAGGTCATGTCGTTGCTGAAGTCGAGTTTCGCGCCATAAGCATTGGGGATGGGGCTCATACATTTCTCCCTTGATGAAGATATAAGCATCCTGAGCTGCTCGGAGGATACGCGGCGTCTTCTCTCTTCGACAAGCTCAGGGGGCTCATGCCTGACGATGTTGTTGGATTGCGCCAATCGCCGCGCGTACGCCGCGCACCATGGTCTCCAAGCCCATAGAGGGGATGAGCGGTTCGCGGTTCGCGGCTTGCTCGGGCAAGGCGGGCAAGTGAACGAAACCCGCAGGCGTCCTCAGATTGCGCGTCGCCAAATCGTGCAGCACGGCGTATGTGACTTGATTGCATAAGAACGCGCCCGCGCTCAACGACAGTTCAGCAGGCACGTTCACATCGCGCACCGCTTCGAGCATCGCGCGCACGGGCAACGTCACGAAATACGCAGCAGGTCCATCAGGCGCAATCGGCTCGTCTCTGGCTTGATGTCCAGTGTTGTCCGCGATGCGATAGTCGAGCAGGTTGATGGCGACGCGCTCAAGCGAGAGGGCGCACCGGCGTGACGCTTCGCCCAAGCAAAGAATCGCATCGGGTTGAAACTCGCGCGCCGCGCCGATGAGTTTCGCGGGCCCGCGCTGGCGATCCACGGGCAAAATCTCCGCGCGCAACTCAATGTCTGGCAACCCCTCACGCGCCAGCGCGCGCACCGTTTGTTCCGATGGGTTGATGGCGCTGCCGCCAAACGGCTCGAAGCCAGTCAAGAGCAACTTCATGTTTGTATCTCCTCTCTCAGTTGTTTACTGAAGACGTAATTGGAGGTCGTAACCCTCGTGACGCGCGCGCAAGTCGTAGTAGAGCAAGGCGATGCCGATGAAGTAACAGGGCATCACCAACAAGCCGATGAGGCTTCTAACCAACACATTCGCTAAGATCGTGATGAGCCACGATGGGGACACAAAGGCAAATGCGATAGCGAAGGTTAGCGCAGGTGTGCTGGCGATGGTGCCGACGAGTATGAGCAAGACGAAGGTGATGACCGAAACGCGCCAGAACGATCCACGAATGAGTCGCGAGCTGCGCCGCAAGCCCGCGACGCCGCCAAGGTTTTCGGCGACGATGGCTTGCCAGGGGAACGTCCAATAAGTGTCCACGATAACGATGAGCAACGGACCGATGAACCAACCAATGCAAGGAATTCCTGTGAACACGATCAGCAAGAGGTTGACGACAAGAAAAATCAGCGATGCGACGAGCAAGGGGCGCGCGTGTTGCAACGTGCGCCGATACGCTGCGCCGATGGTGAGCGTGCGCCCATGATAAAATTCCGAAACGACGATAGTAAAAGCCGCCATTTGAAACATGGCGACGCACAGCCACACCAACCATAACAGCAAATGTTCAGCCCAGAAGCGCAACCCCACATCGAATAAGCCAACGCGCAATGGCGTCGGTATCTCTTCGCCGCGCAACACAAACGGTAGCACTTCCTCAAACGCGGAGACGTGTCGCCACGCGACCATTTCCAACACCATGAGCGGCGCGTTGAATACAACCATGATGCCCACCACCGTCACAAAATTTTTGCGATAGAGGGTAAGGGTGAGATCGAGGATGTCGCCGATGGT
>CAZDYP010000222.1:0-6830 GCA_964509505.1 uncultured Anaerolineae bacterium
GAGGACGCCGAGGCTGCGGCTGCGGTAATACACCGCGCCGTAACCGAAGACGAGTCCGCCAATCCACCAATTCACCGTGAGCGCGTAGTGCAATGTGTCGAAGGTGTTGCGCGCTTGCGGCGTGATGTAACGCCAGCCAAACGTCAACGGCAACAACACGCCCAGTGTGAGCAACGCGAGGTTGCGGAACGGTTCGGCAAACGCGTAGGCGATGCTTTCTTGTGTCATCTCTTCACGCGAGCGCCCACGCCATGAACCCAACCACACAGGCACGAAGCGTTGCCAGCCTTTGTTGAGATCCGCGAGGTCTGCATCCTGAGCGTGCGAAGCGCGTCGAAGGATGAGATCTCGCGGGTCTTTCTGGTCAAAGCGATTGAGATACGAAGCGACAAGGACGAGGCACAGACACAACAGCGCTAAACTCGCGGTGCGCCAATCGAGCGAGAGCGCGAAGTGTTGATGACCTAGTTCGACGAGCGCTAACGCCGCGCTGCCCAAGGCAGCGGTGACGAGATACCCAAAGAAGCGACTGCGGATGATGAACGTGGCGAGGGTGTATGCGCCAACGCAGCACAGCGACGTGATGAGCCAGAAGGTCGGAGCGTAATCGGATGAGACGTCGAAGTTGATGTAGATGGTGTAGAAGTCAATGGGGATGAGCAACGCAGCGATGGCGCTGATGGCGATGCCTGAACGGTAAAGCCGCGTCTTGGAGCGCACGTACCAACCTAAGCCGAAGAAGCCAAGCGTGAACGTCGTCGGAATCGCCACGCGCACGGGCGCGGAGAAACTCTCCCAACCGCTAATGACGAAGGAGAGCGCGGCCGCGAACACGAGGAAGATGCTGAGAAATGTGACGACTTGCAGCGTGCGCTCGGAAAGCAACGTATTCCAGAAACGGTCACGTAATGGCACGCGTGGTGTGGGCGGTGGTGGAGGTTGCGGTGATGGGGCGACAGGGTGAACGGGTGAGGGGGTGACCGGCTCTGCACTGATGGCTTCACGCTCCACGCTTGCCGCTTCACGCTCCACGCGCTCCACACGCAACCCAAGCCATTTTTCCATCGTCGCTTGCGCGCGCAGTAGAGGCTTGCGCGCTTCCTCAATCGCTTCGGCATTGATGAAGATTTCGGGGTGATCGGTGATGACGGTGAGCAACGATTGGAGGAGCGCCAAGTGTTCTTGATCGCTCGTCAGCGTGGTTGGTCGCGCATGGCCTTCCAACTGATCAAGCAACGCGGATAAGAGCTGATGAATGTCGGCGTGGAGTGGTGCGGTATTGGTCTCAACCAGCAGTTTGGCTTCGCGCCACTCGTCAAGCTTGGCGACGAGCGCTTCCAATTGGAAGACTTTGAGCCAGGCGGCGCGCGCTTGGTCGGGCGAGAAGCGCAAGCCGAGCTGGATTTCCAAATCATGTTGGCGCTGGCGATAGTGTTGCTCAATGATGAAAGTATACCGGCGGTCAACCCGGTCGCGGTGGGGCCAACGAGAAATTTCGTCTAGCACCCAATTTATGCGCAAGAGTTCTTCTTGCAGCTTGGCATCGCCGCTGAATTGGCAGTGTGGGCATGGTTGGTCGAGCCGCTCAATGGGTTCATCGCATTTAACGCATTGCATAGGAGCCGTCCTTTGTTCACCACGATTCAAAGTTCAAGGCGCAAAGTTCATATCCGACGTTCACCTTGAATCTTGAACTTTTGGCGCCATTCAACCATCCAACAACTGCCAAGGCAAGCGCTCAAGACGCCAAAAACTGCCCAAAAGCGGGAGCGAAGTGTGAATGTCTGCATTGCGTACTATGAACGCCCAAAGTCTGCCCTACCTAAAATGATTTTTTACTTTTTACTCTTTTACAGCTGCTCCTGCTCAAACGCCTGCTCGACTCGTTCCACTTCTTTTTCAATTTGCGCGAGCAATGCCTCTGCGCCATCCAACACGCCCTTACGTCCCAGCAGTTCGAGTTTTGCCGCAAGCTCCATCACCGTCTGCGCGCCAATGTTGCCACTGCTACCTTTGAAACTGTGCGCGACAGCGGTGAGCTGTTTGGCGTCGTTCTTGCCGATGACGCTGCGCAGGTTGGCGATTTGCTTGCGCGCTTCTTTGCGATACAAGCCGACGATTTCGCGCAAATCGTCTTCTCCCAATTCTTCACGCAAGGTGTTGACCATCGCATGGTTGAGCGGGTTGGGCAACAACGGAGTAATACCCCCACTGGTCGCTATGCTAGACATGGGCATACGGTTCACACGGTCCTTGTCACGCACGCGCGGGCCCCAATGTTCCAATGCGCCTTGCAGCGCTTTGACTTGAATTGGTTTGCTGAGGTAGTCGTCCATGCCCGCCGCCAAACACGCTTCACGGTCGCCTTGCATCGCGTTTGCCGTCATCGCGATGATGATGGGTTGTTGCAGCAAGAGTGGCACGCTGTCCGCGCGAATACGCCGCGACGTTTCGAGCCCATCCAGCTCGGGCATCTGCACGTCCATCAACACGACATCGTACGCTTGGCGCTGCAAGGCAGTCAACACTTCGAGTCCATTGGCTGCTACATCTGCGCGATAGCCCATGCGTTGCAGCAACGTGAGCGCCAGTTTTTGGTTAATGGCATTATCTTCTGCCACCAGAATGCGCAGCGGTATCCGCTGTCCGAGTTGCGTGTCAAATTGTCGGATGGTCGTCGGCTGCATGGGCTGTGGCACGAACGCGCTCAACAGCGCATTGTAGAGCTGCGAAGCTTTGATGGGCTTAGTGAGGAACGCAACGAAATCAGCGGCCGCCGCATCTTCCACGCGCCAACCGAGCGAGGTGAGCATGATGAGCGGCAACGAACCTTGCGAAGGTTTCGTCACCTTCGCAAGGCGCTCCACCTTGCGAATCTCTTGCGCCAGCATCACGCCGTCCATGTCGGGCATCTGCATGTCGAGGATGGCAACGTCGAAGGGCTCGCCGCGGTGAATCCACGTCAAGGCTTCGGCGGCGGAGTGCGCGGCGCGCACGTCCATGCGCCACGCTTGCGCTTGCAGGGTGACGATGCGGCGATTGGTTGGGTTGTCGTCCACGATGAGCAACCGTTTGCCTTTGAGCTGTGGTTGCTCGCCTTGCGCGTAAGTGTGCATGAGCTCCTCGGTGGCTTCGGCTTGGATGGTGAAGTGGAAGGTCGAGCCTTTGCCGACTGTGCTCTCTGCCCAAATGTCTCCGCCCATCATTTCACTCAAGCGCTTGCTAATGACGAGCCCCAACCCCGTACCGCCATAGCGTCGCGTGGTGGAGGCATCTACTTGCGTGAAGGATTGGAACAATTTGTCCATGCGTTCAGGCGGAATGCCGATGCCCGTATCGCGCACGGAAAAATGAAGGGTCGAAGCGCCCTGTGTCACAGGATCATGCGTCATGGGCGACTTACCATGAGCTTCGCTCGACTCTTGAACACTTGACACGGATACAACGACTTCGCCTTGTTCCGTGAACTTCACGGCATTGCTGAGGAGGTTTACCAGAATTTGGCGCACGCGCGTCACATCGCCCAAGAACGCCTGAGGGACATGCGGTTCGATGAGGTAGGCGAGATTGAGATGTTTCTCGGCGGCTTTCGCGGCGAGCAAATCGAGCGCGCTCTCGATACAGTCCCGCAAATCGAACGGCTGATGTTCGAGTTCGAGTTTGCCCGCTTCGATTTTCGAGAAGTCGAGGATGTCGTTGATGATGGTGAGCAGCGAATCGCTGCTGGTACGAATTGTTTCGGCGAAGTCGCGCTGTTCGGTGGTAAGCGAGGTGTCGAGCAAGAGGCTTGTCATACCCATCACCGCGTTCATCGGCGTGCGAATCTCATGGCTCATGCTCGCCAAAAATTCCGACTTCGCGCGGTTCGCGGCTTCAGCGGCTTCTTTCGCCGCTTGCAGCTCGGTTTCGTAGCGGCGTCGCTCTGTGATGTCACGATAGCTCCACACGCGCCCGACGATGTTGCCGCCGATGCGCTGAGGCTTGGAATAACGCTCAACGATGCGCCCATCCTGGAACTCGATTAGGTCGAAGCTTTCGGCTTCGGGATGCTCGTACATTTCGATGAGCGTGGAGAGATGCGCGTCGGGATGTTTGAGCTGTTTGAACATCGCCGCGAGAATCTGATTGTTGTCGTGTGTTGCCAAGATATCGGGTGAGATGTTCCACACCTCGGCAAACTTTGTGTTGAATTGGGTGATGACGCCTTCTTGGTTCAGCGCCATGATACCATCGGTGGTCGAGTCGAGCGTCGCGCGCAACACGGCGAGCGATTGCGCCAATTTTTCTTCCGCGTGTTTGAGCGCGGTGATGTCGTAGAAGCCCGTGAGCGTCGCGTTTTCGCCATTGAATTTCATGCGCTGCATGGAGGCGATGACCCATAAGGGCTCGCCATTGGCGCGACGCACCTGCAACTCGATGCTCGGCACATTCCGCTGGGTGCGGAGCACGTCAAGAATTTTTTGGTTTTCAGCCTCGTCATAAAAATCGGTGGAGCGGCGTTGGAGCATCTCGGCAGATGAGAGACCGAAGAAAGGTGTGGTGGCTTCGTTGACGTAGAGGACTTGTGCGTCGCGCAAGCGTGTGATGAGGATAGGGGTGGGTGTGGCTTCGGCGATAGCGCGCAAGCGTTCTTCGCTTTCGCGCACGGCAGCCTCGGCGCGGTTGCGTTCTACCAGCTCTTGTTGCGCCGCTTCATACGCCTGCGCCACATCAATCGCCATTGCCGCATTCGCCGCGAAAGCGCGCAGCAGTTCCATATTGGGGGTGCTTACGCGCTGGTTGCCGGCTTGATCGGCGGCCAGCACGCCTACGCAGCGCCCACGCGCCATGAGCGGCAGCATCGTTGGCGCGCGGCTGCGAATCAATTTGATGGCGGCATAAGGATGGCGGGGACGCTCTGCGGGTGGCACGACTTGTGCGTCGTCAATGACGACTTCGCAGCGCTCCCGATACACTTTCGCGAGCAAAGGCACACCGTCCGCCAGCGGCACGCGCACCGTATCCCCTTCAGCCATATCAAAGCCAATCCACGCGCTGGCTTCCAGCTGTTGCTCGTCGGGCGTGGGCAGCCAAATCACGGCGCGCGTGAAACCTAGCACGTCTTGAATGGCTTTGAGGATCGAATACAAACGGTCAGATAAGTTTGGCGATTCTTGTAGCGCGGTGCTCAAACGATAGAGCTGTGCGAGTGCGTGTCCGCGTTCGGTTGTTTCGGCTAACAAGCGCGCATTGTCAATGGCGACGGCGGCGAGCTGCGCGAAGCGGCTCAAGACTTCGGCTTCGTCGTCGCTAAAAGCGCGTTCTGACTCCACTGTGTATGCCATCCCAATGACGCCGATGATTTGCTCGCTCACTTTCAATGGCGCACCCATCATCGCGCCAAAGCGGCCGGTGGGTATGTTCGATGGCCGCCCTTCCCAAGCGTCGTAATGATTGACGACCAACGGTTGTCCACTCTCCCAAACTTTTCCGACCAGACCTTCGCCTCGGTGTAAGCCTACCCCAACTTCAAGTTGTTCGCTGAACAAGCCCACCGCATATTTAATTTCGGCGACGGCGCCGCTCGGTTCAATCAAAGAGACAAAACCATGCGACGTGCCAATCAATTGCCCTGCGCGCACCAAGATCGCTTCGAGTAAGCTTTGCAGCTCGTGATGACCGAGCAACCCTACGGTGGTGTCGTGCAAAGCGGACAGATACGCGCTTTGGCGGCGCAAGGTGTTTTCGGCTTCTGTGCGCGCGGTGATGTCACGCACGAACGCGCTGAAGGTATATGTGTCATGAGCGTGCAAGGGCACGATGGACAACTCGATGGGGAACTCGTGTCCGTCACGGTGCAATGCCTCGATCTCAAGGCGCTGATTGAGTATGGGACCCTCGCCGGTCTCCAAGAAATGTCGCAAGCCGCGCTCGTGCGCGGCGCGGTAACGCAAAGGAATGATGGTCTCGGACAAGCGTTGTCCGATGGCTTCGTCTGCGCGCCAACCAAACATTGTCTCGGTTTGACGGCTCCAGTTCGTAATGACGCCTTGGCTATCTATGGCGATGTGCGCGTCGAGAGCGGTATCCACGATCAAGCGAGTACGCGTTTCGCTTTCGCGCAGTGCCGCTTCGGCTTGCTCGCGCCGCACCAGGTCTTCGCGCAGTCGCGCGTTACGCTCCAGCAGCTCTCGAGAGGCGAGCTCCAAAGAGTTTTCAACCATCTGGCGATCAATATCGGCTTGGGTGTAAGCCTCGTTGACGGCTTCGATGAACCTTTGCCATTCGGGTTGCAGCGCATCCATTGAGCCGATATAACGTTTGAGCTGACGTTCCAATAGCCTATGGAGGGTCATAGCAGTAGTCAAAGCCGCCACAGTTCTGCGGAATTATTAGATTTCCGAGAACGTGGTGATGGTCATGGTTTGGTTGTGCAATTGACAGTTGGCGTTGGGAGCGGTGGGGCAAATTTCGCCGTAAGAATAAAACCCACACAAAGCCGTTCTTTCACCCAACACCTCACGCACACTCTCCAGCTCGTCTTCGGTTCGTTGTTTCAGCACCAGTTTGCGCCCGACGCAACTGATGAGGATGGCCAAGTCGGGCGAGCTGGAGCCGATGGCGGCGTAGCTGGTTTGCGCTGCGCCCATTGCGCCATCAATCAGCCGATCGAAATTGGCTTTCATCAAGCGCGCGTGTGCGTTGGTGGGGATGTCGCCCGCAAAGGTCATGCTTTGCTCTTGTTCGTTGACCGCGAGAATGGTTCGCACCACCGGAGTTTCGTCAGCGGTCGTGCGCAGACTGAGCGGGAAGAGCAAGCCGCTGGCAGGTAGGTTGGCGGCATGCTCTCC
>CAZDYP010000223.1:0-6820 GCA_964509505.1 uncultured Anaerolineae bacterium
GCGCCCTCGGCCGCGCCTGCGCCGACGACGGTGTGCAGCTCGTCAATGAACATGACGACCTTGCCTTCGGCGTCGGTCACTTCTTTCAGCACCGCCTTTAAGCGTTCCTCGAACTCGCCGCGATACTTCGCGCCCGCGACCATCGCAGCCAAATCCAACGCGACGAGCTTCTTATCTTTCAAACCCTCTGGCACGTCGCCGCGCACGATGCGTTGCGCGAGTCCTTCGGCGATGGCGGTCTTGCCGACGCCCGGCTCGCCAATCAGCACAGGGTTGTTCTTCGTGCGGCGCGACAACACCTGAATCACGCGCCGAATCTCCTCGTCGCGCCCGATAACGGGATCGAGTTTGTTGCGGCGCGCGAGCTCGGTCAAATCGCGCCCGTATTTCTCCAACGCCTGATACGTCGTTTCTGGATTTTGCGACGTGACACGCTGCGAACCGCGAATCGCTTGCAACGCCTTAAGGATCGCATCGCGCGTGATACCATGCCGCTTCAAGTCCGGCTCACGCACGGCGTCAATTAGCGCCATCAACAAATGCTCGGTCGAAACGTATTCATCCCGCAGCCCGCTCGCTTCACGTTGCGATTTTTCCAAGACATTCACTAATTCGCGCGACGCGCCGATTTGTGTCGCATCGCCATAGACCTGTGCGCGATTCTGTAAGACGCGCTCGGTCTCTTCTAATAATTGTTCAGGGCGCGCGCCAATCTTCAATACGATTTGCGGCGCGACGCCATCCTCTTGTTGCAACAACGCCCACAGCAGATGCTCTGGGTCGGTCTGTGCGTGGCGGCGTGAACGCGCCTCGTCTTGCGCCGCCAATACCGCCTCTTGTGCCTTCTCGGTAAATTTATCTAGTCTCATAACCTCACCTCTCTCCATTAGTCATTGCGAGCGCTGTTTGCGAAGCAATCCCCTGCATTGGGGAGATTGCTTGGTCGCACACAACGCTCCTCGCAATGCACTCCGTAACGTGAATTATTATAAAACTCCAACGCCTTGACCTGATTATACGGGCAAGGCGTTGGAGATGTATAAAAAGAGTATAGGAGAAATGTTGGAGCAACTCAGGCTACGGCACAAACTCTGCCACAATCAAAATCGGTCAACTCCTGCGCGAGCTGTTGCACGGTCATCTTAGAACTGATCGTTGCCGTCGTCACAAGTTCACCTCCATTGAAAGTCTATTACAACTCCACCGTATCGTCAATCACCAATCTCTCCGATTGACGCTCCTTCTTGCCCGCGAGTATAATCCCCGCCATTCAGAAGGTCAACATGTCAATCACACACTCGCGTCTCACCTCCATAGACCTCTTGCGCGGCGTCGTCATGGTGTTGATGGCGCTCGATCATACGCGCGACTTCTTCCACAACGGCGTGGGCAATCCGCTCGACCTTGCCCGCACCAACGCCGCGTTGTTCCTCACACGCTGGATCACGCACTTCTGCGCGCCCGTGTTCATGTGCCTCGCTGGCACAGGCGCGTATCTGTCGCTGACGCGCGGCAAGACCAAGCCGCAGCTGATGTGGTTCTTGTTCACACGCGGTTTGTGGCTCGTCGTGTTGGAGCTGACCATCGTGCATTTCGGTTGGTACTTCAATTTTGATTTTCGCTTCTCGCTCGCGCAAGTCATCTGGGCGCTGGGCTGGTGCATGGTTATGTTAGCGCCACTCGTCTTTTTGCCCTCGCGCCTCGCCGGGCTCATCGGCATCGTCATCATCGCAGGGCATAATCTCTTCGACAGCGTGCGCCCTGCTGCACTCGGTGACTTCAGTTGGCTGTGGACGGTGTTGCATGTCTCTGGCACGTTACGCCCCGCGCCCGATTTGCAAGTCTATATTCTGTATCCGCTCATCCCATGGATCGGCGTGATGGCGGCGGGCTATGCGTTTGGCGAGCTGTTCACATGGGATGAACGACGACGGCTGGGATGGTTGCTCACCATCGGCGGCAGCCTCACATTGCTGTTCATCGCGTTGCGTTACACGAATGTGTATGGCGACCCGCGCCCATGGACACCGCAAAAGGATTTTGTGTTCACGCTCTTCTCGTTCATCAATTGCGAAAAATATCCGCCCTCGCTATTATTTTTGCTGATGACCTTAGGTCCCGCCATCGCCTCGCTCGCGTGGTTCGAGCGCATGAGTGGCGCAGTGAGCCGATTCTTTGTATTCTTTGGGCGCGTGCCATTGTTTTACTATCTAATTCACTTGCCGCTCATTCACGGCGCGTCGCTGGCATTGGCGTATCTGCGTTATGGGCGCGCACAACCACGCAACACCGGCTACGATTTGCCCGTCGTCTATCTTGCCTGGTTGCTCATGGTGCTGTTGCTGTTCCCAATCTGCCGTTGGTTCGCGCAGTATAAGCAGCGCACGCGGGCAGCGTGGTTGAGCTATCTCTAATTTCATGAGGGGGTTTATGGAAACGACCGTTGTCCATCGCTATTGAGTCATTTTCAAGCGTGAATCAGATGGCGGATATGTTGTGCATTGTCCTTCGTTGAAGGGCTGTCACTCTCAAGGTGATACGGATGAAGAAGCTTTAGCGAACATCCGTGAGGCGCTCACTGGATGGCTGGAAGTTGCGCGTGAGTTTGGCGACCTCATACCGGAGAGTGAGGTGCTAGAAGAAACATTGATTGCGCGGCATTTTACGTGATTTAGAAATAAGCGTAGAAGAATTGAATGCGTTGTTAGATGAACTGTGAATGTTCTTGAAGGGACTTCTATGGAACTTCTCAAACCACGCGCGCTTCGCGCAGGCGATACCGTTGCGCTCATCTCGCCTTCATCAGCGACTAACGAGCCTGGCCAAATTGACCTCGCGACCGAATGGCTCACGCGCATCGGCTTCAAGGTCATCGTCGGCAAACACGCGCGCGACAGACACGGCCATCTTGCGGGGCGCGACGCGGACCGTCTCGCAGATTTACACGAGCTGTGGGCGCGTGACGACGTGAGCGCGTTGCTCTGCATGCGCGGTGGCAATGGCGCGCCGCGCTTGTTGCCTGAACTCGATTACGAGCTGTTTCGTGCCAAGCCGAAAATTCTTGTTGGCTACTCCGACATCACAGCGTTGCATCTCGCCATTCACAAGCGCAGCGGTCTCGTCACCTTTCATGGTCCCATCGCTGCTGCTTTGCATCAGAGCGAATACAGTTATCAGTATTGGATGAAAGCGTTGACACAACCCCAGCCCATCGGCGCAATTGACGATCCACAAGACTCACATGATTTTGGTCAACGCTATCCGCCGCCGCGCGTCGTCATCACGGAAGGCTCGGCATCTGCGCCGCTCATCGGCGGCAACCTGACGCTAATGGAGCAAACGCTCGGCACACCGTATGAAATCGAGACGCGCGGCAAAATCTTTTTCATCGAAGATACGGGCGAAGAACCGTACACCATTGACCGCATGTTGACCCACTTGCATCATGCAGGCAAGTGGCAACACGCCGCCGCGCTTCTCTTTGGCGAGACGACCGACTCTGGCATCAAGGCGACCTTCGTCAGCAACTTCGGACTCGAAGACGTGATTCGCGAGCGTCTCTCCAATCTTTCCATCCCCGTGGTGTATGGGATGCGCTTCGGACACGGCAAGCATCAATTCACCTTGCCGCTGGGTGTGCGTGCTACACTCTATGCGCGCAAGGGTGATGTGAGATTTTCGATTGACGAGGCTGCAACTATCTAATCAGTTGGAGTTGCGAGTTGGGGTTAAGTGTTTGAGCTTAACGTTTAAAGGCTTTCTCCACCTCCAACCCTAACACTCCAACTCCTAACGCTAACTCGTATGCTCAAACCTCCCTCCCTCCAACCCCACGACACCGTGGCGCTTATCGCGCCCGCCGACCGACCGCGCGAGCCGAGTGAAGCGCAACGCGCTAAGGCATGGCTGGAGCGCAGCGGCTTCCGCGTGAAAATCGGCGCGCACATCCTCGCGCGTCATGGTTATCTCGCCGGCACAGACGCAGAGCGGCTAGAAGATTTTCATGCAGCGTGGGCTGACGACGACGTGCGCGCGATCTTTTGCTTGCGCGGCAAATGGGGCGCGTCGCGCTTGTTGAATTTGATTGACTATGAGCTTATCAAACTGCATCCAAAAATTTTCGTCGGCTGCGGCGATGTGACGGCGCTGTTACTTGCCATCTATCAACGCACACGCCTCGTCACCTTTCACGGCCCCAACCTTGCGACGATGAAATCCGCCGAAACCGCGCAGGCGTTGCAACACGCATTGACTACTAAAGGCACAATCGGACTCATTGACGGGCGGCGGGAGACGGAGAACGCTTACACTGCCGTCTTCGGTCATCCGTCGTCCATCACGTTTCGCAGCGGCGTCGCTACGGGGAAGCTCATCGGCGGCAGTATCGCCGCGCTCATTGGTTTGTTGGGCACACCGCTTCATCCTGACCCACAGCATTCACTGTTGTTCCTCGAAGAAACTGACCAACGCTTCAGCCAATTTGATCGTGACCTGACAACGCTGCGGCTCGCGCAATTTTCGACGGCTGTGAATGGCTTGATCATCGGCGAATGCGCGGGCGCAGCCGTGAAGGACTCGCCTAACTCACTCTCACTCGAAGAAATTTTTGCAGAACAGACTGAACGATTAACTATGCCTGTGTGTTATGGTTTGCCGATTGGACAAGGCAAGGTACAACACACACTGCCTATCGGCATACAAGCGCGCATGGATGCGGATGCAGGCACACTCGAATGTTTGGAAAGCGCAACGATATGAGAAGCGCCAAGTGTCAGGCGTCAAAGTGTCATGGCAAGCAAGCTGACACGCTCATACCCTGACACTTGACACTTGATACAACTATGACTCCTTCTCCCTTTTCCCCTGTTCCTTTCACCCAAGTTACTCTTAACGATTCGTTCTGGTCGCCGCGTGTCGAGACGAACCGCGCTGTGACGTTGCCCCTCGAATATGAGCAATGCAAGACGACAGGGCGCATCGCCGCCTGGGATTTGACGTGGAAGCAAGGCGACCCCAATCCGCCGCACGTTTTTTGGGATTCGGATGTCGCCAAGTGGCTCGAAGCCGCGAGCTACTCGCTTGCCACGCATTACGACGCGCAACTCAACGCGTTGGTGGATGAGGTGATTGCGCGCATCGCACGCGCCCAAGCGCCCGACGGGTATCTCAATACGCACTACCTCACGGTTGAACCTGACAAGCGTTGGACAAATCTGCGCGACAAGCACGAGCTCTATTGCGCGGGGCATCTCATCGAAGCGGCTGTCGCGCATTACCAAGCAACAAACAAGCGTGCGTTGCTTGATACGCTTTGTCGTTACGCCGATCATATTGACGCGACGTTTGGCCGCGAAGCCGGCCAGCAGCGCGGCTATTGCGGCCACGAAGAAATTGAGCTCGCGCTCATCAAACTCTACCGCGTCACGCACGAAGCGCGTTACCTGCGTCTCGCGCAATACTTCATTGACGAGCGCGGCGCACAACCACACTATTTTGATCAAGAAGCCGTCGCACGCGGCGACGATCCACGCAACTACTGGGCGAAGACGCACGAATACACGCAATCGCATAAGCCCGTGCGCGAGCAAAGCGAGGTCGTCGGTCATGCGGTACGCGCGATGTATTTGTATTGTGGCATGGCGGACGTCGCGCGCGAAACAGGCGATACGGCCCTGCTCGCCGCGTGTGAGCGTCTATGGCAGCACGTCACCAGCAAACGCCTGTACCTCACGGGCGGCATCGGACCCTCGTCGCGCAATGAAGGCTTCACCGCCGATTACGATTTGCCGGATGAGACGGCGTATGCCGAAACGTGCGCGGCGATTGGGCTCGTCTTTTTTGCGCAGCGCATGTTGCACGCGACAGGCGACGGCCAGTACGCCGATGTGATGGAGCGCGCATTGTACAACGGCGCGCTTAGCGGCGTGTCGCTCGATGGTAAAAGATTTTTCTACGAGAATCCGTTGGCGAGTCGCGGCGCTCATCATCGGCAAGGGTGGTTTGATTGCGCGTGTTGTCCGCCGAACATCGCGCGCATGTTGGCGAGCATTGGCGGCTACATCTATTCACAAGGCGAGCATGATGCGTGGGTGCATCTCTACGCGCAAGGTGAAGGACGTTTGAATCTTAATGGGCATGAGGTGATGTTGCGTCAAACGACGTGCTATCCGTGGGATGGTAAGGTGCAAATCGAATTACCAATGGCAGCGCCCATGACGTTCAGGTTGCATTTGCGTGTGCCATCGTGGTGTGAGCATTGGCAGTTAAAGATTAACGATGAAAGAGTAGAAGCGCAACCGTCACGCGGCTATGTTCAGCTCGTGCGCGAATGGCAGCAAGGGGATGTGGTGACACTCAATTGGGCGATGCCTGTACGCTACGTGATGGCGCATCCCAATGTGCGACAAATGGTGGGGCGCGTCGCGTTGCAGCGCGGTCCTATCATCTATTGTCTCGAAGGAATGGATCACGACGACGGCGCACTAGAGCGCATCGCGTTACGCACAGACGCGCCCGCGCATCAACGCTGGCGCGCGGAGCATCGGCGCGACCTGCTCGGCGGCGTGACCGTGTTGCATGGAGAAGGGTTGAGGTTGGCAGCGGACGACGACGCTGCGCTTTATCGCTTTGCCGTGCCACACTATGAACCATGCCACTTGCTGGCAGTGCCATATTGTGTATGGGATAATCGCGCCGCTGGCGAGATGCGAGTGTGGTTGAGGGCTCTGTAGTGTTTATAAAACTCTAAGAGAGTGTTTTAAAAGTGGCAGGGCTGGGCGCTTAGAAATCGCTGCAACCCATAGCCCCATCAGCCTACGCT
>CAZDYP010000224.1:0-6802 GCA_964509505.1 uncultured Anaerolineae bacterium
GGTTCTGGATTCAGCAGGCACACGAGTTCGTCCACTTCAGCGCGTAGTTCGTCACAAATCTCTTGGGCAGCGACCGGCACGGCGCTAATGATATGTCTAGCGTGTTGCGTACGCAACACGCGAATGGCGGCGCGCATGGTCGCGCCTGTGGCAATGCCATCGTCAACGAGAATTACGGTGCGTTCATGGACAAGAGGCGGGGGGCGTTGACCGCGAAAGACACGTTCGCGTCGTTCCAACTCGACCAGCTCACGTGCGGTGATGGCCTCAAGGACGTTGGCGGGAATGTCCAACAGGCTAATGACATCGTGATTCAGCACACGCGCGCCGCCGCTCGCAATCGCCCCCATCGCTAGCTCACGCTGACCGGGCACGCCAAGTTTGCGCACCAATAACACATCCAACGGCGCCCGGAGCGCGCGCGCCACTTCGGACGCGACGACAACGCCTCCACGCGGCAAGCCCAATACGATGACGTCATCACGTTGAGCGAAATGTTGCAGCTGTGCCGCCAATTGTTGGCCTGCATCAGTGCGATCTTTGAATAAGGTCGGCATAGATGCTCCTGCGCCAGTTCCCTGACCTTGCGAAGGTTGCCATGAGTTATGTCCTGCGTTGGCAGTCTAACCGTCGCAAGGCTCGCCAGGCGAAAGGATTGGTTACTCAGTGTGCCAGCCACGGAATCAAGAAACCGAAGCCAAGAGCCGACACGAAATTCAGCCAGACCTTTTCAATCGCCATCGCCGTGTGGCTGGTCAGTGCAATCATACTCAAAGCCAGCGCGAGGTCAAGTGTGTTGCCCCTTCACTCAACGCACACGCGCCGCGAGATACTCGATGATGTGATTCAGCGTGTCGAGTTCCCCATAGTCTGTTTCTGGAATTTCGACGCCCAAAATTTCGTGCAGCGCGATCAGGAAATTGAGGTGATCGAAGGAATCAATATCGAGCGCCTCGCGGATGTTCGCGTCGAGTGAAACGGCGTTGAGGTTCGCTTCGGGCGCGATTTGTTTCAGCTCTTTGAAGACGACCTCTTTGATAGGCGCATGATTCAGCGTCAGTGTTGTGCTCATAGTTTCTCCACCTCCTGCAGTTTGTGAGTGAGAGCAGTCAGGAATTGCGCGCCGCGTGCGCCATCGGTCGCGCGATGGTCGGCGGCGAGCGACGCCGTCACGATGGGACGAATACCTAACATCCCCTTCTCCGCCCACGGCTGCTCCATGATTTTGCCAAACCCTACCAGCGCAACTTGCGGCGGATAGATAACGCCGAAGACTTTCTCCACGCCCATGTCGCCCAAGTTGGTCAGTGTCACCGTCGCATCGCTCATCTCTGAACTGCGCAAGCGACCTGCGCGCGTGCGTGTGATGAGGTCGCGCATCGCCCCCATCAATTCCTCCAGAGTCTTTTGATCGGCGTGATGAATCGCGGGCGTGATGAGTCCGCCTTGTCGTAACGAGATAGCAAAGCCAATGTGAATGGCTTCTTGCACCTGCAAGCGGTCATCTATCCAGTAGCCGTTGAGCTCAGGCACTTCCACCAGCGCCTGCGCCACCGCCTTCAGTAACAACACCACAGGCAACAGCCGATCCTTAATTGAACGCTTCAAATTCTCTGCTTCCAACCACTTGAGCGCGCGGCTCATGTCAATGCGTGACTCCAAATAGTAATGTGGAATCTCGCGGTTGGAGCGCGCCATCGCCGTCGCAATCGCACGCCTCATGCCCGTTTGAAAATTAGCATCCTGAGCTTGTCGAAGGACGGTTGTTGGTTTCGCCGCTGTTGGTATTTCTTTCTCGACGATGGGCGGCACAGTAACTTTTTCCACGACAGGCATTGGCGCAACTTCTTCTGTCTTCCGCCTTCCGTCTTCCGTCGGCTTTGCCGCCGCTGCTTGCTCGACATCCGCGCGGCTGATCGTGCCATCTGCGCCCGGCGTGAGGGTGTTCAAGTCAACACCAAGCTCATCCGCCAGTTTGCGCGCCAATGGCGAGATACGCACACGCCGTTCTGATGGTGGGGGTTGCGCCGCAGGAGGAGGTGTGACGACTTTGGTCGTGGGTGGCACCGTGGCCACGGCTTCTTTGACGGGTGCAGTGACCATCGCGGGCGCGCCATCCAACCGAATCAGTGCCAACACGGCGCCGACGGGCACTTGTTCGCCGGGTTGCACGATGAGCTGCTCAACGATGCCATCCTCGAAGATTTCGATTTCGATGATGCCTTTTTGCGTCTCGACTTCGGCGACCACATCACCGCGTTTGACCCGCTCACCAGGCTTGACCTTCCACTCGATCATCGTGCCTGCATCCATATCAGCGCCCAAGCTGGGCATCAGAAACTCAGCCATGAGTCACCTCTTCAATACCTTTTTCGCCGCCGCGACAATCGTCTCGACTTGCGGCAACGCGGCTTGTTCCAAATGTTTCGGATACGGCATCGGCACTTCTGCGCCGCACACACGCTCAACGGGCGCATCCAAATCGTAGAACGCATGCTCCATAATGCGCGCGCTAAGCTCCGCCGAGATGCCACTGCTCCGCCAGCCTTCGTCCACGAGCACGGCGCGATGCGTCTTGGCAATCGAGTTTAGGAAAGTCTCGTTGTCCAATGGGCGCAGTGTGCGTAAGTCAATGACCTCGGCAGAGATATTTTCTTTCGCTAGAGCCGTCGCCGCGTCCAACGCCTTGAACAGTCCCGCGCTGTACGCGATCAGCGTCACGTCGTTGCCCTCACGTCGCACGCGCGCATGGTCAATCTCGACGGGACCCGCGTTGGCAGGTAGTTCACCTTCCATGTTGTACAAACCATTGTTTTCGAAGATCAGCACGGGATCGGGGTCTGCGAGCGCCGTCCACAACATGCCGCGCGCATCTTCCAGCGCCGCAGGCGCGAGTACCTTGAGGCCGGGAATGTGCGCGTACCAGCCTTCAAGGATGTGCGCATGTTGCGCCGCGAGCTGTCGCCCCGCGCCCGTCGCCATGCGAATGACGAGCGGGATGTTAAACTGCCCGCCCGACATGTGCAGAATCGTCGCCGCGTTATTGAGAATCTGATCGCCTGCGAGCAGACTAAAATTCACCGTCATGATCTCGACAATGGGGCGCATTCCGCCCAGCGCCGCGCCGATGCCCGCGCCCGTGAACCCCGATTCGGACAACGGCGTATCGCGGATGCGTTCGGGCCCGAACTCGTCAAGCAGTCCTTTGCTCACCGCGAAGCAGCCGCCATAACGTCCCACGTCCTCGCCCATCAGAAACACGCGCGGGTCACGGCGCATAGCATCGCGGATGGCTTCGCGGATGGCTTCGCGGTAAGTTGTTTTAATCGTTGGCTGATGTCCATTGGTGCTCATGGAAACCTCCATTCTGAACATATCGCTGCTCGCACGAGATTTGACGAACATTTAAGAAATTACTCCATTGTCCTCGCTGTGCGCGACTCGAACAATCGCACCAACACGACGGCGATGAGCGCGAACACGAAAAATAGGAGGAGCACCATCGCCGTGCTTTGCAACGTGCCGATGATGGTCTGGTAAATCTCCAACATCCAGCGTTCATTCGTGAGCAGCACGATTGCGCGGTATGGCTCCTGCGCGGTCAGATATTTTTCCAAATCCCACACGCGCACGCCACCGCCGATGCCGACGACATAGATGGCGAAGCGCAAATAGCGCGACCACGCAGGGCTGATGTCGGGCGGCACAACGCGCTGCAAGATGTTGTCAATAGGCCGCGCAAACAGAAACGCGACCAACGATGCGACGACGAACGCGATGACGAATGTGGTAATCAGCAAGACGATGACCATTTTCACCTCCATGCCACAAGATGTTCACACACGCTCCGAATACACGAACCGTGTCAAGTCGGCGACGGGCTCCCATGTCCCCGCCTCGGCAAATGCTACAGCCTCGTCCACTTCAGCCTTCACCTCGCGCTCAATCGCTTCGACATCGGCATTGTCGAGTGTGCCTTGTTCTTTCATCAGTTGGCTGAAGTTCGTGATAGGATCGCGCTGCTTCCATTCTTCGACTTCGGCTTTGGCGCGATACAGTTCCGTGTCAAACGCAGAGTGACCGCGAAAGCGATAGGTGCGACACTCAAGGAAATATGGCGCTTTGTTCGCACGCACATAAGCCACCGCCTCCCGCGCCGCCGCCGCCACTGCCAGCACGTCCATGCCATCCACGGTGACGGCAGGCATTCCATGCACCGCAGCCTTCTTCGCCAGGTCCATCTGCGCGTGAGAATACTTCAACGCCGTGCCCATCGCGTACAAGTTGTTCTCGCAAAGCAACAGCAACGGCACTTGCCACAGCATGGAGAGGTTCAGCGTTTCATAGAATTCGCCTTCAGCCGCCGCACCATCGCCAAAGAAGCAACAGGTGACGCGCGACTCGTTCTGCATTTTGACCGCGAGCGCGAGCCCAAGCGCGAGCGGCAGACCGCCGCCGACAATCGCGTTGCCGCCATAGAAGCGGGTCGTCGCGTCAAAGATGTGCATGGAGCCGCCGCGCCCACGGCTGCACCCTTCTTGCTTGCCATACATCTCCGCCATCACAGACTTCGCTGAGATGCCGCGTGCCAACGCTTGACCGTGTTCGCGGTACGTTGCCACCACGTTGTCCTCTGGGCGCAACGCTTCCATCACACCCACTGCGACAGCCTCCTCGCCGTTATACAAGTGCATGAAGCCACGAATCTTCGTCGCGCTATACATTTCGGCGCACTTGTCCTCGAAGCAGCGAATCAGCATCATCTGCCGTAAGAGCTGTCGCGCGTGGTCGTGCTCTATGTGCGTGAACGCAACTATTGGTTTAATGAGAGTTTCAGTCGTCATTCGTTCGCCTCCAATGGTGCTAACAGAGGTCTCGATTATTCGTCTGCCTCTAACGTCGAGAGGTCGCCTTCGGGCAAGCCAAGCTCGCGCGCTTTCAACAAGCGCCGCATGATTTTGCCGCTGCGCGTCTTGGGCAAATTGTCCTTGAACTCCAGCTCTTTCGGCGCGACCGCGGAGCCGAGCTTCGTGCGCCCAAACCCAAGCAACTCAAGGCGCAATTCTTCGCTGGGCTTGCAGCCTTTCTTGAGTGTGACGAACGCTTTGACGAGCTCGCCAATCGTCGGCTCAGGTTTGCCGATGACACCTGCTTCGGCGACGGCAGGATGTTCCATCAGCGCGCTCTCGACCTCGAAGGGACCGACCATGTGTCCTGCGGTTTTGATGATGTCGTCGCCGCGCCCGACAAACCAGAAGTAACCGTCGGCGTCGCGCTTCGCCAAGTCGCCGCTGATGTACCAACCACTCACGAAACATTTGCGATAGCGTTCTTCATCGTGCAGATAGCCTCTGAACATTGAGGGCCAGCCTGGCTTGAGCGCCAGTTCGCCCACGACATCAGGCTCTTGGATTTCTGCGACGACATCTTTGCCGACGCGATGCACAATGGTCGCTGCGATGCCCGGCACGGGCCGCCCCATCGAGCCCGGACGAATGTCCATTGCGGCGTAGTTCGCAATCATGATACCGCCCGTTTCGGTCTGCCACCAGTTATCGTGAATCGGCAAGCCGAGCGCCTGCTCGCCCCACACGACCGCTTCGGGATTGAGCGGTTCGCCGACGCTATGCACTAAACGCAAATGGCTCAAATCAAATTGTTTGCGCGGCTCACCGCCCACGCGCATCAAGCGGCGGATGCCTGTGGGTGCGGTGTACCACATCGTCACCTTTTGCTCTTGCAAAATGCGATACCAACGCTCCGCATCGAAGTCGGCTTCGTCCACGATGTTCGTCACGCCATGCAGCAGCGGTGCGATGATGCCATAGGATGTGCCTGTCACCCAACCCGGATCGGCGGTGCACCAATAGATGTCGTCGGGATGCAGGTCGAGCACGTATTGCGCGGTGAGGTAATGCACGACGACGGCGTTGTGTACGTGAATCGCGCCTTTGGGCATTCCCGTCGTGCCGCTCGTGAAGTGCAAGTTCGCCATGTCCTCTGGGCTCGTCGGCGGAATCATGAACTCGCTGCGCGCTCGCGCCATCAGCTTCGGCAACGAGCGCACATCCTCACTCACGTCATCATCCGCATCCGCCAACAACACGTGCTGCAGGCGCGGCAGGCGCTCACGTTGCGCGGCAACTTTTTGGTTGTATTGCTTTTCGGTGGTGACTAACACTTTCGCATCGCCTCGGCTCAGGCGTTGATAAACGGGTTCGGGACCGAAGGCGGAGAAAAGGGGGCAAAAGACACTCGTGTTTTTCCACGCGCCATACGCAGCGAGGTAGAGTTCGGGAATGCGTCCCGCGAGCACCGCTACGCGCTCGCCTTTCTCGACGCCCAATTGCCGCAGCACGTTCGCAAAGCGATTGCTTTGAGCTTGCAAATCGCCGTAGGTGAAATCGCGGACGCCGCCGCCTTTGCCCAGCCAGCGCAGGGCGAGATGATCGCGCCGCGCGCTGTTGGCATGGCGGTCAATCGCTTCGTAGGCGATGTTCAGCCCTTTGCAGCCGGGCAGACCGCTCAACTCGCGGCGCACATTGTCCCACGAAAATGACGTGTATGTTTTTTCGTAATCGAGGAGGTTGGGTTGCGCGCGCAACGACTCCACGCATTTGTGAATCGGTTGCCAAGTCATACGTCCTCCTGAGCTAACACAAAGACACGAAGATTTCACAATCCTCTATGCGATTTCATCGTCAAAATGGAATTTGCTCTAAGTCTTTGTGTTCTTTGTGCTGCTTTGTGCCTTTGTGTTGAGTGAGCTCCTAACTAAAATCACGTCAATGCGGGATAAGGT
>CAZDYP010000225.1:0-6766 GCA_964509505.1 uncultured Anaerolineae bacterium
TGCTACGGGGCGGAAGTATAGCATAACGCGAATGAGAGATGCAATCGCAAAGATTAGACTCACGAAGTTTCCAAAACTTCGCGGGTCTTTATATGGCCTGTATCACACTCTCAGGAATCGCGCCAACGCGCAACACGCGCAATGGCTCGACGGTCACATCAACGATGGTGGATGGCACACCGCCTTTGCACATGCCGCCGTCGAGGATGAGGTCGAGTTGATCGCCGAGCTCGCGGACGATGCTCTGCGCATCGAGTAGTTCAGGTTGCCCCGATTTGTTCGCGCTCGTCGCTGCGAGCGGCGCACCAAGCGCGCGAATGAGCTCGCGCACGAAGGGATGATCAGGCACGCGCACCGCCACCCTATCGGTGTTGGTCACGGCGAGGGGAATGTGAGGTTGCTTCTTCAACACGAGCGTCAATGCGCCGGGCCAAAAGCGTGCCATGAGGCGACGCGCGACGGGCGGCACTTCGCGCGCGACACTTAGCACATCATCCGCAGACGCAAGCAAGAGGGGAATCGCCTTTTCGCTGGGGCGACCTTTGGCGATGTAAATTTTTTCGACGGCATCGCCCAACAACCCATGCGCCGCGATGCCATACACCGTGTCGGTAGGGAGGGCGATGAGAGCGCCGTGGTGGAGGAGGGTGAGGGCGTAGAGAAGCGCTTGTGGGTCAGCGGTCAACAAGATCGGTGTAGTCATATCGTTAGATGGTCAAACGGATGGTTCGACAACGGATGGCGCAACGGATAAGCGGATACAAACGGATGGTTCGACAACGGATAGCACAGCGGATACAAACGGATATGCGACCTCTATCCGTTCAAATCCGTTTATCCGTTGTTGAATCCGTTGTCGAAACCCTCCGTTTACCTCCGTTCAAATCCGTTTATCCGTTGTTGAATCCGTTGTCGAAACCCTCCGTTTCAGCTGCTCAATAACGGACTCAAGTTTGCACGACTACTATTCTATCTAATCCCGCGCCATCTTTCAACGCCTCAACCTCCGCCTTCGGAAACGCCGCGCGTGCCAATGCGCTTACGTCTTGCGCTTGCTTCCAACCAATCTCCAACATGATCGCGCCGTGGGGCGCGAGATGCCCAGGCGCTTGCGCGAAGAAGCGTCGGAACACGGCGAGCCCATCGTCGCCGCCATCTAGCGCCAAAGGCGGTTCGTAGGCGGCGATGTCATGCGCGAGGTTGTCCCATTCGTCACGCGCGATGTATGGCAGATTCGCCACGATCAAATCAAACGCGCCCTCCACTGTTGTAAACAAATCGCTCTGCACAAATCGGATTTTATCATAGAGCGCGAGGCGTGTTGCGTTGTGCTGTGCGACCGCGAGCGCGTCGGCTGACACATCGCTTGCAATCATGGTAATTGGTAATTGGTAATTGGAAGCAAGCGCCAACGCAATTGCGCCACTCCCCGTACCAATATCCAATATCGAATATCCCTCATCGGAGCGCCGCACATTGAGCCACTGCAACGCTTTCTCAACCAACAACTCCGTCTCTGGGCGCGGAATCAACACGCGCGCATCTACGAGCAAATCTAATCCGTAAAATTCTTTGCTGCCAAGAATATACGCGACAGGTTCATGGCGCGCGCGTCGCTCGATCAACGCCGCAAAGCGTACGGCTATGTCGTCGCTAACGGCGTCGTCCAAATGCGCGAGCAATGACGCGCGTGACATGCCTGCGGCAGCTGCCAGCAATAACTCTGCATCCAAGCGCGCTTCTTCAACGTGTTGCGCCTGCAACTGCATGACTGCCCAACGCAAAAGAGCTCTCAGCATAGCAAACGAAAAAGAGGCATGACCTGCAGCCTCTTTCTTTTTTTCTCCTCGTTCCCCGTTTCCTCGTTTACTCCTTGAGCGAATCCAAGAAACCGAAGAACAATGCGCTCCAACGCGCTGCCGCATCAACATGGGGCCCATGCCCAGAGCCTTCGAGCATTTCCATCTGCACTCTGCCACCAGCTGCGCGATAGCGCTCCAACACTGCGCGAATCTGCGAGACCATCGGTTGCGGTGGAAAGACTTCTTCACCAGGCCAGCCGGGCACATAGCCCATTTTGCCGAGCGTGCCCATCTCCCATGCAGAGCCATCAGCTACCACAATATCAGCGCTGCCATGCGTCCACAACACGGGCGGCTTCGGATTGATATTCACGATGCCCGACCAGTTGCAGTACTTTCCCGACAACGCGTTCAAAATACCGCGCGTGCCGGGCGCAATGCCAGGCCAGTTGGTGGATGTTGTGAGGTCGCCGGGATAACCATCTTCACCTGTCACCGACTTAAGCACTTCGTCAACCAAGATGTCTTCACGCGCAGACGGTTCACGATGATTCGCCGACCAGTACGATGAATTCATGACGTTGCGAATGGAGAAGGGCGACTCTGTCGAGCGGTCTTTGTTAATCAAACGTTGCGTGAATTCGGGGTTGCCTGTGCCGCCGCCTGAGCCAGCGTAATCAGGATAATGTGGCGTGCCATCGAGCTTCGTGCCGCCGAAACCATAAGGTGACACGGGATCAATGAAAGTGAGCGATGCGACGGCGGTGGGATGCGCAATGGCATAGGCAGCGATGGCGGCGCCGCCGGTTGACCATCCAACTAAATGCACAGGCTGGGTGATGTTCAATGCTTGCGCCAACGAATAGGTGTCATCCGCCCAATCACGCAAGCCGCGCGTCGCATCAATCGGTTTGCGTTCGGTATCGCCGAAACCGCGCATGTCGGGCGCGATGTGGCGATACTGCTTGGGCGCGTTGGGGAAGAGATGCTCGTAGAAACGCCCTGTGGCAAGATTGCCATGAATCCAGACGATGGGGATGCCATCGGCTGGTCCCGCGGCGATGTAGTGCATTTGCAAACGATCGGTGGTAATGGTGTGTGAAGTCACACCGGGTAACCAATTCATATCAACTCCTTTTTTATTAGTCATTAGTCGCTAGTCATCAGTCATTAGCGACTAGCGACTAATAACTAATGACTAATGACGAGCGATTTTACTGCTTCGCAATGGCGGCGCGTCCGCCACGCAGCACGTACTTCTGAATTTTGCCCGTCGCCGTCTTGGGCAGCTCGTTCACGAATGAGACCCATTGCGGCGCTTTGAAGTGCGCGAGGTTGTCGCGCGCAAATTGCTTGAGCTCGGCTTCGGTGGCGGTCATGTTGGGACGCAAGATAACAAACGCGTGAGGCGCTTCGCCCCACTTCTCGTGTGGCATCCCGACAATCGCTGCCTCTTGCACGGCAGGGTGACGCAACAACACGCCTTCGACTTCGACCGACGAGATGTTCTCGCCGCCGCTGATGATGATGTCTTTGATGCGGTCACGAATCTCGGCGTAGCCATCAGGATGCACGACTGCCGCATCGCCCGTATAGAACCAACCATCGCGTATCGCCTTGTTCGTCGCCTCGGGGTCGTTGAAGTAACCTTTCATCACGACGTTGCCGCGCACCACAATCTCGCCCAATGTTTGCCCATCGTGGGGCACCTCGTTGCCATGTTCGTCCACGATGAGCAACTCGCCCGACGAAATGAGCTCGACGCCTTGCCGCGCTTTGATGACGGCACGCTCTGCCAGCGAAAGTTTTTGATGCTCAGGACGCTCTTCACAAATCGTGATGAACGGCGCGGTCTCCGTCAACCCATACACTTGTGTCAGGCGCCAACCCAATTCACCTTCGATGCGCTCGATGGTCGCAGCGGCAGGCGGCGCGCCCGCAGTGAACAAGCGAATGCCGCGCGGCGCGGTGGCGCGCAATTCGGCGGGCGCGTTGGCGATGCCGATCAGCACAGTCGGCGCGGCGCAAAACATCGTGATACATTCCGCGTTCATCAGCTCGAAGATGGCGCGTGGCTCGACGCGACGCAAACACACGTGTGCGCCGCCGCGCGCCGTCACGATCCACACAAACGTCCAGCCGTTCGCATGGAACATCGGCAGCGTCCACAAGTAACGGTCTTGCGGCGACATGGGATGATGCGCGAGCGTGCCTAAGATGTTGATAGCGGCGTTGCGGTGTGTGATCATCACACCCTTCGGGCGCGAGGTTGTGCCGCTCGTATAGTTGATGGAGAGCAAATCGCCCTCGTTGATGATGGGGCGAGCAAACTCTGTCGAGGACGCAGCGAGCAGCGCTTCATAATCGTCCCAACCTGCTTTCTGTCCTTCGAGCGCGACGAAGTGCGCGACGTTGGGGAGTTGTGCGCGGATGCCGTCCACTTGATCGAGATAATCGCTATGGACGCACACCACACGCGCGCCGCTGTGATTGATGATGTACGCGAAATCGTCGGCAATCAAGCGATAGTTGATAGGCACAATGACCGCGCCGATTTGTGGCACGGCATAGTAGCCTTCCAAATGTCCATGCGTGTTCGGCGCGATGTACGCGACGCGCTCACCTGGTTGCACGCCTAGCTGTTGCAACGCAGACGACCAACGCTCACAGCGTTCGAAGAACTGCGCGTAGGTCAAGCGCAACTCGCCATCTATCACAGCTTCACAGTTCGCATACAAACGGCGCGCACGGCGCGCAAATTCCAGCGGGGTCAATGGGACTTCCATCTTCGCGGCTCCTTTCAAATAGTTTGCGCGCAATCATAGTGCGTTTGCATCACAAACGCAAGCGTTGGGAATGATGAGTGATGAGTAATGAGTAACGAGTAATGAGCGACCATCAACGAATCAACAACTAACGACTAACGACTAACGACTAGCGCCTAATGACCAGCGACTATCAGCGCGTCAACGTCACCTTGCGAATGCTGCGCGGCGCTTCGGTGTCGTAACCTTTCGCGCGCGTGAGGTGATAGCTATACAATTGCGCTGGTACGATGCTCGCCAACGGCGACAACCATTCAGGCACATTCGCCGGTAAGCGCAAGCTGGCGTGACCGACAGTCAAAGCCTCTTCGTCGTCCGAGATGACCAGCAACTCGGCGCCTTGCTCATCACGCAACCGTCGCAGCAAGGTGAGCAAATCCGACAACACCACGCCGCTCGGCGCTATCGCCAACACAGGAAAACCGCGCTCAACAATCGCAATAGGTCCATGTTGAAAATCGGCGGCGGAGTACGGGTCGGCGAACACATACGCAAGCTCTTTCAGTTTCAACGCCCACTCCTGCGCCGACGCATAATTGTAGCCGCGCCCTAGCACAACACAATGCGTCATTGCGCGATGCCGTTGCGCGATGCGCTCCGCCTCGCCTTCCAATGTCAACGCTTGCGCGATGGCCGTCGGCACACGGCGCAAGGCAGTCAGCTGTTCCTCGTTGTTCGTCAACGCCGCCGACAACGCCGCAATCGCCATGAGCTCGGCTGTGTACGTTTTGGTTGCGGCGACGGCTTGCTCGACGCCCGCTTGCAAATCAATCGTCAACTCTGCGGCATGCGCCAATGGCGAGTTCGGCGCATTCGTGATGGCGAGCGTCAACACACCTTGCTTGCGCCCCGCTTCGATCACGCTCACCACATCAGGCGATTGCCCCGATTGTGACACGCCGACGACCAACGCCTTCTGCAAACGCGGCGAGTCCTCATACAACGTGAACAGCGACGGCGCAGCAAACGCGACGGGCAACCGATTTTGCGCGCCCCACAGGTATTGGGCATAGACGCCTGCGTGATCCGACGTGCCGCGCGCCGCGAGAAACACATAAGCGATCTCACGCTCACGAATCAGCTGCGCGATGCGCCGCGCGTTGTCCCATTGCGTATCCAACCAACGTTGCAACACAACGGGTTGCTCGAAAATTTCGGTGCGCAAACTCATGGTTTGTCCTCTCATAGCCAAGCAGATTCAACACAAAGTCACGAAGAAGCGCGAAGAGCCCAAAGATCATTTGCCTGGCGACCTGAGTAACTAACTAACCTTGCGAAGGTTAGATGGCCAAGACATTGTGTAGCGTACCCCAATCTTCGCAAGGCGAGTTAGTTGCTTAGTCTTATGACTTTGTATCTTTGTGATGGAGAAGCTTCTGTCGCAAGCGTATTGTATCATGGTTATCCTTTCCCTCATGGTCAATGTTATAATCTCCACACTTCAATCTCCAATTACTCATTACTCATTACTTCTTTACTCCCATGTCTTATGTCATCGGTCTCGATGCAGGCAGCAGCAAAACACAAGTCGTCGTGTTGGATGAGACGCGGCGCGAGTTGGGACGCGGCAACGGCGGCCCCGGCAATTATCATTCGGCTGGCAAAGAAAATACCTTGAGCGCGATTCAACACGCGATTAACGAGGCGTTGCAACAAGCGTCGCTTACGCGCGCACAGATACAGCACGCGTGTTTTGCGTTAAGCGGCGTGGACCGCTCTGCGGATCGGCTCGTTGCAGAATCGTTCGCGCAAGCGGCGTTGCCCAATGTGCCAACCGTGATTTGCAACGACGCGATTGCGGCGTTGTATAGCGGCACGGGCAAAGCCGACGGCATCGTTGTCATCGCTGGCACAGGTTCCATCGTCTATGGGTTCGCGCCCGATGGACGTAAAGCGCGTGCGGGCGGCTGGGGCTATCATCTTGGCGATGAAGGCAGCGGGTGGTGGATTGCCGAGCAATCGTTGTTCGCCATCGTGCGCGCGCACGACGGGCGTGCGCCTATGACGACACTGCTCGCGCGTTACCTGGCGCAGTTGCAACTCACGAAACCCGAGGACTTGATTGGCTGGGCTTATAGCGACGCGTGGACGCGCGATCAGGTGGCCGCGCTCGCGCCGCTCACCTTTGCGGCGGCGCAA
>CAZDYP010000226.1:0-6727 GCA_964509505.1 uncultured Anaerolineae bacterium
CCCTCGAAGGCCTTATGGCGCACGGCAAATTGACACCGTTGGCATTGTTCGATAAACCAGACCCTTTGGATGGTCCCTTCTTTGAAGAAACGCTCTACGTCACCCCATCGCGTTTGTCGCAAGCGACGCAAACGGCCATTGTGGATTGCGCGGCGCAGGCATGTCGCGCATTGGGGTTGCGCGAGGGACCCGTTCACGCGGAGCTGCGTGTGAACGACCAAGGACCGTGGGTGGTCGAGGTCGCAGGGCGTTCAATTGGAGGACTTTGAGCGAAGACGTTGCGCTTCGGTGCGGAGCGTATCGCTTTGGAGGAATTGATTTTACGGCGCGCGGTTGGCTTGGAAGTCGAGTCCGCTGAACGCGAAAAAAGCGCGGGCGGTGTGATGATGATTCCAATACCATGCACGGGCATCTTGAAAGCGGTGCATGGCTTGGAGGCAGCGCAAGCCGTACCGGGCATCGAGGAGATTGACATTACCATCAAGCCTGACAACGCGCTGGCGCCTGTGCCTGAAGGCAATAGTTATCTCGGCTTCATTTTCGCGCGCACCTCAACGCCTGTGGAAGCCGAAGCTGCGTTGCGTGAGGCGCATCGGCGCTTGCGCTTCGAAGTGATACCGGAGTTGCCGGTGTGGTAAGATGTTGGAAACTGAAGGAAAACAGAAACCCGTTTTCCAGTGTGACTGAGAAAACGGGTTTCGTATTGCCAACGACGATCTAGTGTTCACTAATACTGTTCACTGAACACTGTGGACTGTTCACTAAACACCACTCATTTCTTCCGCGACACAGGACCGCCGCCCTTCGTCGGCGTAGCCACGTCCACTTCGCCTTCAGGCGCCCAACCTTCAGGCATTTGCACTACGTCCTCGAACAAGAACTTCTCCATCTGCTCACGCAAAAATTTTTGCGCGTCCGAATCCATCAAGTTCAAGCCGTAGTGATTGATGAGCAACACCGATTGCTGCTTCCACATCTCCCACGCTTGTTGCGAAATGTTTTCATAGATGCGCTTGCCCATTTCGCCGGGCACGGGAAGCCGTTCCAAACCCGGCAACTCCACACCCAATTTCGCGCACTTCACCATACGAGCCATTGCTCTCTCCTTTTAGAATCCAAGACCCGCGGGGCTGAGTCACTAACGCTTTTCCCAATGAGCTGGTCGAACCATCGAATTGTGAAATTGCCCACCTCCTTCGACCAGCTCAGGCTGCTGTGTTCGACCTAAAACAAGAAATGGTAGCTAGGCAGACCCGCGCGATTGCAAAAGCCTCACCGGGCTCACAATTAGCCATCCTTCTTTAACTGCGCTACGATTTCGCCAATAGCGCGATCCGCATCCGCATAAGAAACTTGGCACGTGCCGGCGGCTTTATGCCCCCCGCCGCCATACTTGAGCATCAGCGAGCCGATGTCGGTGTTGGATGTGCGATTGAAAATGCTTTTGCCGACGGCGATGGCGACGTTAAGCTTGGCGCGTCCGTCTGTGACCCAAAGCGAAATGTTTTGCTGCGGATACAGCGAGTAGATCAAGAAACGGTTACCCGTCGAGATTTTTTCTACGCCGCGCAGGTCCGTGCAGATGACGTTGCCATCCGTTTTGGTGTGCGCGAAAATCATTTCACGAAATTCGGCGTCTTGCTCAAAATAACGCACCACGCGTTGTTCCACATCAGGTAACGACAGGATCTCGTCTTCCGATTTGTTACGCATCTCTTCGATCAGCATTTCCATCAATTGATAATTGCTGACCCGATAATCGTGATAGCGGCCCAAGCCCGTGCGCGGATCCATGATGAATGACAACAACACCCAGCCTTTAGGGTTCAACACGTCGTCAATGTCGAGTTGCGCCGAGTCCACTTTGTCAGCGACCTCGACCAGCTCATCGAATTGCGATAGCAAATCTTTGCCGCCATAATACTCGTATAGGACGCGCGCCGTGCTAGGCGCGACGCGCGCATCGCCCTTGAATTTGAAATTGAGCGAACCGCGCTCTTCTTCGCTCGAATGATGATCGAACCACATGCCACAACCAGGCACGTACGGCACGTTGGCCAACACATCATTCGTCGTCACCTCTACCAACCCATCCTGCACGTCTTTGGGATGGACGAGCTTGATACTGTCAATGACCTTAGTATGCTTCAAGATGACGGCGCATACGAGACCGTCGAAATCTGCGCGGGTGATGAGCCGCATCGCCATAGGAACGTCCTCCTGCCAGCGGCAGCGCGCTGCTGGCTAATCGTTAAGTCAAAACGCAACTATCAGGAATTTTGTAGCGCACAGTATAGAAATGTCTGAGGCGAATGTCAACAATGCGTTTGCGTGTCGTATGCTTTGGGATGCTGGGCGAATTCTCCGCCAGCCCACTGCAACGTCTCTTAACCGATGACGTGGCGCACGTATGTGGCGTCGTCACGCCGATGCTTGCGCCCACGCCTGAACCCGTGCGGTTGTTGCCGCGCCTCTCGGCGGCGCCGCGTCAGACGCTGAACGTAATACAATCTGCAACGCATCCCAACATCGCACAGCTAGCGCGCGCGCACCACATCCCCGTCTATGAAGTGACCAATGTACGCGACACACGAACATGGGAGACTTTGCGCGCCTTGCAAGCCGACGTGATTGTGGTTGCGTGCTTTCCGTTTATTTTGCCCAAGCGCATCTGGATGTTGCCCACCTACGGCTGTTTGAATCTGCACCCGTCGTTGTTGCCAAAGCTGCGCGGCCCCGAGCCCTTGTTCTGGGTATTTCACGAGGGCGCACACGCGGGCGTGACATTGCATCGCATAGCGGCGCGCGTGGATGCGGGCGACATCGTGGCGCAAACACCGCTCACCTTGCCCGACGGCATTGGCTACGCGGAGGCTGAACGCTTGTGCGCCCGCACAGGCACGGAATTGTTGGTGAATGCGATACACACCTTAGCGGCGGAACGCACGTTGCGCACACAGCCACAAGACGAGCGCGCAGCGAGTCATGCCCCACTGCCGACAGCGAATGATTTTGTCGTCACGCCTGCTTGGTCAGCACAACACGCATTCAACTTTATGCGCGGCGTCAGCGCATTGGGACAGCCGATCATCCACGTTGACGACCAACGCTTCGTCGTGCGGGAGACGCTGGCATATCAGTCAGGTCAGACAATGCGTGAGACACATCACGCCAAAGGTGAGCCAGTGTGGATGCGCTTTGCGGATGGAATTGTGCAAGTGAGAGTGTAAGACAAATTTTTAATTTGTCTGTGTAGGCAAGTGAAAAACTTGCCCTACCGCAGCGCTCAGGCTACCTGCGTCGTATCGCCAATTTTCTGCGCGACCCAATGAACCGCGCCAATCAGTTCAAACGTCTCACGATTCTCGGTCATCACGAGAATGTGACGTCGCTCGTCTTCGATCCATTGCCGCCCCACCGAAACAACTTGCAGCGGCTTGCCTTGCCAGACAAACACGCGTGGGTGTAGTGTGCCGTTGGGTTGTGTGTCCGCCGTAACCATCGTTGGAAAAGTTTGTGTCTCCATCGTTTCTTTCTTCTGCCTTCTTGCTAAACCTAAACGTAAAAGATATTTTTGTAGCAACTGCAGCGCGGCTTCCACCGTCGCTTGGCGATTGCCCGCGCGCTCATACGTCCATACGAAACGCTCGACTTGCGCGTAATCATCAGCGACGAGCGCGATGAAGGTGAGACCAATCGGTTTTTCGGGTGTGCCGCCAGTCGGTCCTGTGATGCCCGTCTCGGCCAGACCGATGTCTGCATCAAAGATTTTGCGCACGCCATGCGCCATGCCCAAACAGGTTTCGGCGCTGACGGTGCCATGCGCCATCAACGTGGGCAATGGCACGCCGACAATGTGCGTTTTCGCTGCGTGGGAATACGCGACAAGGCTGCCCTTGAAGTAAGCCGAACTGCCGGCGCGGTCGGTGAAGCGCGCGGCGATCAAACCGCCTGTAGCTGTTTCCGCCAGCGCGAGCGTGAGCTGACGCTCGCTCAAGAGTTGCGCCACTTGTGTCATCAACGCGTCGTTCATGGCATGAATTATACCCGAAAGGCTATTGACACGCTCTCACACCCATCCTATAATTTCGGCAACTTTGCAGGCAACGCTTCTCAGGGAGAGAAGCGTTTCGTTCAGCTTTCCTCCGAAACCCTCTTGAGAGGGTCAGCCTTAATGACAGCACGGGGAGTGCTTCATGTCATACACCTATCAATTCGCCCTCATCATCGGACGCTTTCAGCCGTTCCACACAGTTCATCAAAAATTGTTGGCGCTGGCATTGTCCAAAGCGGAGCAGGTCATTGTCGCATTGGGCAGCCATCGCGTCGCCCCCAATATCAAAAATCCTTGGACAACTGAACAACGTGAGCAGATGATTCGCAGTTGCTTGGTCGCTGCGGATTCCGCGCGCACCCACTTCGTTTATATTCGCGATTACCTCTACAACGATAACCTATGGGCAGCTGAGTTGCAAGCGAAGGTGCATCAGCTGACAGGCGGCGCAAAACGCATCGCGCTCGTCGGACACAAGAAAGATCATTCGAGCTATTATCTGGAAGGCTTCCCACAGTGGTCGTTCATCGAATACACACGACGCGAGCCGTTGAACGCGACGGACATCCGCGAGAGTTATTTTCGCGGCGAAATGGGTTGGCGCAAGTTTGTCGCCGCCCCTATTCGCAAATTTATGGACGAATTCGCCGTCACACTCAATTACAAGCAATTGGTCGAAGAGCAAAAATTTGTGGATGAATACAAGCAAGCTTGGTCCGTCGCGCCGTATTCGCCGATTTTCGTGACAGTGGATGCGGTGGTTGTGAAGTCCGGGCACGTGTTGGTGGTGCGACGGCGCAGCTTGCCCGGCCGAGGGTTGTTGGCATTGCCCGGCGGGTTCGTGCATCCTAACGAAACCTTGGAACGCAGCGCCTTGCGCGAATTGAAAGAGGAAGCGGGCATCGGGTTGCCTGCAGCAGAGCTGCGGAAACACATTCAAGCGACAAGCGTCTTCGATCACCCTGAACGCTCGTTACGCGGGCGCACCATCACGCACGGTTACTATATCAATCTCGGCGCGGTGGGCGACCTGCCCTCCGTGAAAGGAGGCGCCGATTCTGACAAAGCCTTTTGGTTGCCGTTAAACGATGTCTTCATCAACGAAGACAAATTTTTTGAAGACCACGTTTCGATCATCACGCACTTCATCAATAAGTAGGCGTAAGGCGCGTTTGAAACCTGCCTTACCAATGCAGCGACGGGGAGTCGCTGTCACCCAATTCATATCTCAGGGAGAGATTTCATGCACAACTTAATCCTCGATACCGACTCATATAAGTCAAGCCATTTCCTCCAGTATCCGCCGGGCACTACGGCGATGTTCAACTACTTTGAAAGCCGCGGTGGACGTTATGACCGCATGGTGTTCTTTGGGTTGCAATACTATCTCAAGAAATACTTAACGCAGCGCGTCACGATGGACATGGTGGACGAAGCCGCCGCGTTCTTCAAGGTTCATGGCGAGCCGTTCCCCTATGAGGGCTGGCAATATATCGTGGAGCGCGGCGGCGCAATTCCGATCCGCATTCGCGCAGTCCCCGAAGGCACCGTCATTCCCACACATCAAGTCCTTTTCACCGTCGAAAGCACCGACCCACAGGTGTTTTGGATTGTGGGATGGTTCGAGACGATGTTAGTTCGCGCGTGGTATCCCATCACCGTTGCGACCCAATCATATTACATTCGCAAGTTCATCTACGACATGCTCGTGAAGACCGCCGACGATCCCGACAACGAAGTGCTATTCAAATTGCACGACTTCGGCTCGCGCGGCGTCTCGTCCCAAGAGAGCGCCGAGATTGGCGGCGCAGCGCATCTGGTGAACTTCATGGGCAGCGATACGCTCGCAGGGGTGTGGGCGGCAAACACGTATTACCACTCGCCGATGGCTGCCTATAGCATCCCCGCAGCAGAACACTCAACGATCACGAGCTGGGGCAAAGAGCGCGAAGTCGAAGCGTATCGCAACATGGTCAAGCAATTTGCTAAACCCGGCGCATTGGTCGCGTGCGTCTCAGACAGTTACGATTTGCACAACGCAGTGGATAATTTTTGGGGCAAGGCGCTGCGCGATGAGGTCGTGAATTCTGGCGCAACTTTGGTTGTGCGCCCCGACAGCGGCGACCCGCCGCGCATCGTGCGCTGGACGTTGGAACGGCTCGACGCGCACTTTGGCAGCGCCGTGAACAGCAAAGGCTACAAAGTTTTGAAGCACGTGCGCGTGATTCAAGGCGACGGCATCAACGAGGAGAGCATCCGCAACATTTTGCTGCTGGCAACCGAAGGAGGCTATAGCGCGACGAACATCACCTTCGGCATGGGCGGCGCGTTGCTGCAACAGCTGAACCGCGACACGCAGAAGTTTGCGATGAAGTGCAGCGAGATCACGATTAACGGACAACGCATCCCCGTCTTCAAAGACCCCGTGACCGATCATGGCAAAAAGAGCAAGGCAGGGCGACTCGATTTGGTGCGTGATGAACAAGGTTTCAAAACGATTGCCGTCACACAGGACACGCCGCCTTATGAGAGCGAATTGCAGACGGTTTTCGAGAACGGCGAAGTGCTGGTCGAGTGGACGCTCGATGAGGTGCGGCAGCGGGTGCGGGAGACAGAGAACGCCGTCCCCCATCACCCTTGATTTTTATACAACGTGAATTCGGGATAAGCCAC
>CAZDYP010000227.1:0-6608 GCA_964509505.1 uncultured Anaerolineae bacterium
TTGCGTCAACTCATGGTAATGCGTCGCAAACAACGTCTTCGCGCCGATGTGATTGTGAATCTCCTCCGCAATCGCCCACGCCAGCGAGATGCCATCGTAGGTTGACGTGCCGCGTCCCACCTCGTCCAACACGATGAGACTGCGCGGCGTCGCATGGCGCAAGATGTAACTCGCCTCACTCATTTCGACAAGGAACGTCGAGCGTCCCTGCGCGATGTCGTCGCTCGCGCCGACGCGCGTGAAGATACGGTCCACGAGGCCGATGTGCGCGTGGCACGCGGGCACGAAACTGCCCACTTGTGCCAGCAACACAATGAGTGCGACCTGTCGAATGAATACGCTCTTGCCCGACATGTTCGGGCCCGTCAAGATGATGACCCGCTGCGTCTCGTTATCCAAGCGCACATCGTTCGGCACGAAGCTCTCACCGTCGCGCAAGAATCGCTCGACAACGGGATGCCGCCCCTCATGCACCTCGATCACATCGCCGTCATCCACGACGGGCTTCACGTAACCGTAGCGCGCCGCCGCCTCTGCCAGCGAACACAACGCATCGAGTTGCGCGAGGATACGCGCCGCCGCTTGCAATCGCGCGCTTTGCATGGCGACGTTGCCGCGCAATGCCGTGAACAGCTCATACTCTAAATCGTTCACGCGGTCTTCAGTCGAGAGGATGTCTGCCTCTTTCGCTTTCAAGGCAGGCGTCACAAAACGCTCGGCGTGCGTGATGCTCGCGCGCCGCTCGTACTCTTTGGGGATGAGATGCCCTTGACTGCGCGGCGCCTCGATGAAGAAACCGAAAATCTCGTTGTATTTGACGCGCAAATTTTTGATGCCTGTGCGTTCACGCTCAACGGCTTCCAATTCACTCAACCATTTTTTATCGGCAATGGCGCGCTCACGCAACGCATCGAGCGCCGCGTCGTAACCGTTCTTGATGAGCCCCCCCTCGCGGATGAGTATGGGCGGGTCGCTCACCAACGCGCGTTCAATCTCGCTCATCACATCTTGCAACTCGTCCAAATTCGCGCCCAGCTCGCGCAGATAGGTGGATTGGACGGCTATATTTGCCTCTTGGTGTGGCGGGAGTTCAACTCCCGCCGCATCCGTCGCGCCAATAGGCACATCCCGCACAGCATACAACGACATGCCTTGATGCACCGACAACTTTGATGCCGTCGTGTGTTTCTTTGGCGATGGCGGAATTGGCGCAGGTTGTGGCGCGTCGCCCATCAACTTCTTTTTGATGGAGGGCAACCGCGCGAGTGTGCGCCGCAACGCCATCAGGTCGCGCGCATTCGCAGTGCCGAAGCCGATGCGCCCGACGAGTCGCTCCACGTCGTAAAGGCCGTCTAGCAATTGCCGCAAATCGGAACGCAAGAACGCATTACGTTGAAGTTCTTCCACCGCCTCTTGTCGCGCGTGAATTTGCGCGAGGTCGAGCAAGGGTTGTTGCAACCAACGTCGCAACAACCGCGCGCCCATTGCCGTGAGTGTGTAGTCGAGGACGCCGAACAAACTGCGTGACAGGGCCGCATGTGTCGCATGACCATGACGGCGACCTATGCCAATCACATCGGCGCTAATCGGCGTCGTCAGTTCGAGGTTGCGTCGCGTGGCTGCATCGAGCGCCATATAGTCCGCGAGCGAAAACGTCCAAAGGTGATTGAGATGTTGTAAAGGCGAGGTCTCCTCGCCTCCTCTCTCTTGCTTAGGAGAGGGGCCGGCGGTGAGGTTCGGTTGATTGTGTTTCAGGTATTGCAACACCACACCTGCCGCGGCCGTCGCCAACGGCAAATGTTCGCAGCCGCATACATCGAGCGTGGGGATACGAAAGTGCGCGAGCAACTCGCGCCGCGCGACCTCATACGTTGCGACGCGCTCATCTACGGGCGAGAGGCGCACGGGACGAATCGCGCGCAGCTGTGCGACGAATGTTTCATCATTCGCCAATGGTTGCGGCAACACAAACTCGCTGGCTTGCGCGCGCTGCAACTCGTCGAACAACTTGCTCTCGGCATCCGCGCCGTCAATCTGCGTCGTCGCAAATTCGCCCGTGGAGATGTCGAGGAGGGCGAGACCGATGGAGTGTGGGAGTGTGGAAGTGTGAAAGTCATTACTCCCATACCCTTTGGCTCCCACACTTCCATACTCCTTCGCTCCCACACTCAAACCGCGCACGATCGCCGCCAAGTAATTCTCGCTCTTCGGGCGCAACAGCGAATCTTCGACGACGGTGCCAGGCGTGATGATACGCACCACATCGCGCTTCGCCAGCCGATTTACTTTCTTCGGGTCTTCGAGCTGTTCGACGAGCGCGACCTTGTAGCCCTTGTCAATCAGCTTGGCGATGTAGGCTTGAACGTGATGATGTGGCACGCCCGCCATCGGCAAGCGCACGCCTTTCGCAAACGAGCGTCCCGTCAACGCAAGTTCGAGTTCCCGCGCGCCAATCTTCGCGTCTTCATCGAACAGCTCGTAAAAATCGCCCAAGCGAAACAGCACAAGCGCGTCGGGGAAACGCGCTTTGATTTGCTTATATTGCGCCAGCATCGGCGTCAACCGCTTTTCGTCTTCCATGCGCAGAAGTATAGCACAAAAAGACCTCGCGGGTTTCCAAAACCCGCAAGGTCTGTTACACCTTACTCGGCAACGCGCTCTGCACGAAGTTCGCCAAATCCGTCTTCAGTTGCGCGAGCGACGGCAAGTGAATGTACATCATGTGTCCTGCTTCGTAGTGCGCTATTGTCACGTTGCCTTGCAAGCTCGCATCCAAGCCAAGGTGGTTGAAGGTGTATTGCGTTGCAAAGTAAGGCGTTGCAAAATCGTAATAGCCATTGGCGACGAACACTTTGAGATACGGGTTAATCGTCATCGCCTTGCGCAGCGTCTCGGCGACATTCACGTATTGATTCTCATGCTCAGCGTAACTCCACGGCTGCACACGCGGCGTCAAAATCTCGTACGGCAAATCACTTTCAAAATTCAGTTCGGAGCGCACGTAATCGTTGAACGTCGCCGCATACGGTCCCAGAATGTTCATCATGCTGGGGTCGTACTCGTACTGCTCGCCCGCCGCGTCACGGTCAATCCCTTTGAAGCGACTGTCCAAGCGCCCGATCGTGCGCCGCTCGTGGCGCAGCAATTCTTTGGTGAAGCGATGAATGTCAATTCGCAAATTGGCGCGCTCGATGTAATCTGCCGATAGCCCGGTGTAACGCGCTAATTTCTGCACGAGGCTCGCGCGCTCCTCTGCGCTGAGTGACGCGCCTTTCAGCAGCGCCGTCGCATACTCGCCCTGCGCGAACGCTTCGACTTCTTTGAGCGTCGCTCGCAAATCGTTTTGCAGCTCAGGCGCTAACCGCTTGTGATACCATGCCGTCGCCGTGTACGTCGGCAAGAACAAGATAGGCGGCAGATCGTTGCCAGGCCCAAAGCGCGCCGTCTGAAAATTGAGAATGACCGAGACGAGCATGATGCCGTTCAGATACAAGCCGTGTCGCTCTTGCAGATAGCCCGATAACCCCGCTGCGCGCGTCGTGCCATAGCTCTCGCCAATCAAAAACTTCGGCGAAGTCCAGCGACGATAGCGCGTCGCATACAAGCGAATGAAGTCGCCGACCGATTCGATGTCCTTCTTGAAGCCGTGAAACTCTTTGGCTTTCTCGCCGACGACGGGACGACTGTAGCCCGTCGTCACGGGGTCAATGAACACGAGGTCAGTGACATCCAGCAATGAATACTCGTTGTCAATGAGCCGATACGGCGGCTGCGGCAAATCGCCGTCATCTTTCATTTGAGTGCGACGCGGGCCCAGCACGCCGAGATGCAACCACACCGACGAGGAACCCGGTCCGCCATTGAACGAGAAGGTCAACGGGCGCCGTGCTTTGGTTGGCACACCATCGCGCGTATAGGCGATGAAAAAAATCGAAGCCTTCGGTTTTTCGCCTTCGGACTCGCCTGCCTTGTCGCCCTTCTTCTCGGCTTCCTCCTTGAGGACGATAGTGCCCGCCGTGACGGTGTATTTGATTTCCTGTCCGCCGATGGTGATAGTGTGTTTGGTTTCGACGATTTGATCTGTGGGAATCGGCTGGTGGTTTTCGGCATTCTTTTGTGTGTCGTGATTGGTGGTATTCTCCATGTCAGTTCCTTTTGTAGGGTAAGTTGGCAGCTTGCCTGCTATTTGACAAAAGCTACGCGCTATGGTGACATAGCCGCCGCAATCGGTCAAATTGTCGTGTAGAGCAAATTGCAAATTTGCTCCACAAGAATCAACCTGGGGAGAAAACACATGCAATTCGATGTCTTGATCAAAGGCGGTGAGGTCGTTGATCCCGCGAGTGGTCGCTTTGGTTTGTTGGATGTTGCCATCAAACGCAATCGCATCGCAGCCATAGACGCCAACATCCCCACAGACTCAGCCGCGCAGGTGATTGACGCGAGCGGGCAATACGTCACCGCCGGTCTGGTGGACTTGCACACGCACGTCTATCATGGCGTCACCTATTGGGGCATTGACCCCGACCCCGTCGCCGCGCGCAGCGGTGTAACGACGTGGCTCGATGTAGGTTCGGCGGGCGCATACACGGTAACGGGTTTGCGCGAATTCGTCGCCAAGCGCGCGCAGGCGCGCGTCTATGCGCTGCTGCACATCTCGTCGATTGGCTTAACGGCGCAATCATGGGAAGTGTCGAATTTGAATTATTGCGACGTGGCTTTGTGCTGCAAGCTGATCAACCAAAATCGTGATTGGGTGCTGGGCGTCAAAGTCCGCATTGACGGCAGCACTGTCGGCGCGCAAGGCATCGCGCCACTCACGTGCGCGCGCGAAGCCGCCGAGCGTGTAGGCTTGCCGCTCATGGTACACATCGGCGAGGCGGGTCCGACCATCAGTGGTATCGCATCCGTCTTGGAGTTGATGCGCCCCGGCGACATCCTCACGCATTGCTTCACGGGGCGCTCCATGCGGATTATAGACGCAAAGGGCAATCTGCTCGACGCAGCGAAACGCGCCTGGGAGTCGGGCGTCATTATGGACATTGGGCATGGCGCGGGATCGTTCTCATTCGAGACGGCTGAAACGCTCATCAAACAAGGCTACGCGCCCGATGTGATTTCGTCGGACATTCATCAATTGAGCATCCTCGGTCCGTGTTTCGATTTGCCGACGTGCTTGAGCAAGTTCCTCGCGTTGGGCTTGTCGTTCCGCGAGGTCATCGAGCGCGCGACGGTTCGCCCCGCGCAGGCGATGGGCCTGAGTGATGAGATTGGCACACTCAAGCCGGGCGCGTATGCCGATGTGGCGTTGTTCCGCATCGTGCGCGGCGATTTCACGTTCTACGACATCTTCATGAACCCACGCACAGGACATGAGCTGATTCGCAACACCTTGACGCTGATCAATGGGCGCGTAATGCCACAGAGACCCGATGCGCCAAGCGCACCGTGGATTGAGTTGAGTGATGAGCAACGCTTGTTGCGTGAGCGTGGGCATACGCCTGAGGCATTCAGCGCGTAATCGTAGTCTGCATAAACCCATCAACACGAAGCCACGAAGCAAGCGCGAAGGACACAAAAAAATCTGTGTGTCCTTTGTGATACTTGGCGACTTTGTGTTGAACTTACTGGAGATTTTGCTATGACATCCCAATCATTTGAAAATCCCGTGAAGCACAAGTTGTTGGCAGGACAAAAAACCGTCGGCGCGTGGTTGCAGCTCGCGAGTCCCATTGCCGCCGAAGTGATGGCGCGCGCAGGCTTCGATTGGCTGATGATTGACATGGAGCATGGGCCTGGCGACGTGCTGACGCTCATCGCGCAATTGCAGGCGATGAATGGCTCAGGGGTGATGCCCTTCGTGCGCGTACCGTGGAACGATTTCATCGTCATCAAGCGCATCCTCGACGCAGGCGCAGTGGGTTTGCTCATCCCCTACGTGAACACGAAAGCCGAAGCGGCGGCGGCGGTGCGCGCGTGCACGTATCCACCGCAAGGCATACGCGGCATCGCGGGCAGTCCACGCGCGGCGGGCTATGGGCAAAATCCGCTCAACTACTTGTCGCGCGCCAACGACGAAATTTTTGTGATGACGCAAGTTGAGACGCCGCAAGCCGTCGCCAATCTCGACGAGATTCTGACGGTTGAGGGGCTTGATGGCATCTTCATCGGGCCGATGGACTTATCGACTTCGATGGGACACTTTGCGAATCCATCCCATCCCGACGTGCAAGCGGTCATCGCGCAAGTGGAAGCGAAAGTGTTCGCGGCGAAGAAAGTGTTGGGGACGATTTCATCGTCGTGGGAGCAAGCGAAGGGATTGTATGAGCGCGGCTACCAATTCGTGATGGTGATGTCGGATAGCAGCTCGTTGGCGAGGCTGGCGGTGGAGTCGGTGGCAAAGTTTCGGCAAGCGTTTCCGACGACGTGAGGCGCATATAAAAAATGCGCGAGCTTCATCCAAAGCTCGCGCATGTTTACTTTAGACTCACTACCGAGACGCAGAGGACACGAAGATTTTTATTTTCTGCGTGTCCTCTGTGTCTCTGCGGTGGAATTCAAACGCGTGAGTTGATTTAGCGCACCACCAACGGCAGATACACACGCGG
>CAZDYP010000228.1:0-3796 GCA_964509505.1 uncultured Anaerolineae bacterium
TGCTCTTCATCCGCAAACACGGGCGGCGCGAGAAAGTTTTTGAGCTGAGTCAGCATAACACCCCCTATAATGCGTGACTAGATGGGCGCTCCTGATATACTAACAGCATACCAATTTTCCGACCAGACCTCACAGGTTTCCAAAACCTGTGAGCTCTCGACTCGGAAAACCCAATTGCGGTTAGTATAGTGTGAGCGACAGCGACGGTCAGCTGCATAGTTGGAGGCGCCACGTGGCACACTTTAGCATAGGTGTTGGGGCGACGCAAACGTCTGCGTGCGTTGTGTTATAATCTCATGCGAACTGGAGAACAGGTGAACCAACATAAACATACAAACCGTCTCATTCACGAGACCTCGCCCTATTTGCAACAACACGCGCATAATCCTGTTGACTGGTATGCGTGGGGCGATGAGGCGTTGCAAAAAGCAAAAGCCGAAGATAAACCTATTTTGTTGAGCATAGGGTATGCCGCATGCCATTGGTGCCACGTCATGCATGAAGAATCATTCGAGGATGAGGCGACGGCGCAACTGATGAACGAGCATTTCGTCAACATCAAGGTTGACCGTGAGGAGCGCCCCGACCTCGACGCGATTTACATGCAAGCGGTGCAAGCGTTGAGCGGGCATGGCGGCTGGCCCATGACGATGTTCCTCACGCCCGACGGCAAACCGTTTTACGGCGGCACGTATTATCCGCCGACGCCACGACATGGAATGCCGTCGTTTCGCCAAGTGCTGGAGAGCATCGCGTCAATCTATCGCAAGCGCAAGGGCGAGGTCGAGCAATCGGCGCTGCAGCTCACGGCGCAGCTCAACGCCAGCAGCATGATGCGCCCGCAACCGACCGAGCTCAATCGCGTGTTGTTGGACGAAGCGTTCATGGCGCTCGAAAAAAATTATGATCGCGTGCATGGCGGCTTTGGCGGCGCGCCCAAGTTTCCGCAGCCGATGAACTGCGAATTCGCGTTGCGCGTCTATGCGCGCACGCAATACCCGACGGCGCTCAACCTTGTCGAAAAGACGTTGCAGAAGATGGCGCGCGGCGGCATGTACGACCAACTCGGCGGCGGCTTCCATCGCTATTCGGTGGATGAGCGCTGGCTCGTGCCGCACTTCGAGAAGATGTTGTACGACAACGCGCAGCTCGCGCGGCTCTATCTTCATGCGTATCAAGCGACGGGCAAAGAGTTTTATCGGCGCATCGTCTGTGAAACGCTCGATTACGTCACGCGCGAAATGCTGCACTCTGACGGCGGCTTCTACGCGACGCAAGACGCAGACAGCGAGGGCGAAGAAGGCAAGTTCTACGTCTGGTCGCCGCAGGAGATCATCGGCATCCTCGGCAAAGCGGACGGCAAAATTTTCAACGCCCACTATGACGTGACAGAGTTCGGCAACTTCGAGGGACACAGCATCCTCAACGTGCCACGCGACGAAGACCTCGTCGCCAAAGAATTGAAAATCACGGTCGAGCAATTGCGTGACGTGATTGCGCGCTCCAAGCCAAAGTTATACGAGGCGCGCGCGCAACGCGTGTGGCCCGCGCGCGACGAAAAAATTCTGACGGCGTGGAACGGCTTGATGCTGGCTGCGTTTGCCGAAGCCGCGCGCGTCTTGGGGCGCGACGATTATCGGCAGGCGGCGACGCGTAACGCGGAGTTTTTGTTGAGCGCGATGGTGAGGGACATCAGGGGAAATGAGGGCGATAAGGGACATCAAGGGGAGAAGAGTCATAGCAGATTACTGCGGACATGGAAAGATGGCAAAGCGAAACTCAACGGCTATCTCGAAGATTATGCCTGTTTGATTGAAGGGCTCATCGCGCTGTACGAAGTGACGTTCGACGCGCGTTGGCTGCATGAAGCGCGCGCATTGGCTGACAGCATGATTGAGTTGTTTTGGAGCGACGAGCTCGAAGGGTTCTTCGATACAAGCAACGACCATGAAGCGCTCATCACGCGCCCGCGCGACACGTACGACAGCGCAACCCCATCGGGCGGCGCGATGGCGGCGACCGTGTTGTTGAAGCTCGCCATCATCTTTGGTCACGCAGATTACGAGCGACGCGCCGTTGCCTCACTCGAAGGCGTCAGTCAATTGATGAAGCGTTATCCAAGCGGCTTCGGGCAATGGCTCAACGCGCTCGACTTCTATCTCAATCGTCCGAAAGAAATCGCCATCGTCGGCGACCTCGCAGCTGCCGACACCCACGCGTTGATTGATGTGGCGTTCAAGTCCTATTTGCCGAATCGCATTGTGCTGCACCAACATCAAACCCATGAACTCGACAGCCCCTTGCTCGCCGCTAAGACCATGCTACAAAACCGAGCCACGGCGTATGTATGCCAACATTACACTTGCCAAGCGCCAACGACGAATCCGTTGGAGCTCGAGCAACAACTTAGAAGTTAAAGATTGAAAAGTGAAGATTAGAGATTCGCTATTGGCTATTGGTTATTCACTATTCGCTACTTGTATGTATCGTTTTATATTTCGTAGTTGGCTGATTCTTTGTATCGTGCTAAATGCGTGTGGCCCCTTGGCGCAACCCACCACACCCGAAGCCAGCCCAACACCCCTACCTACCACAACCACGACAACCACCATCACTTCGACTGCCACTAGCGCGTCAGCCGCAACGATGATCGCAGCCACTCCTACCAACACGCCCTTGCCCACATCAACGCCCACGCCGCTTGCGCGCATCATCGCCGAGCGTCCCACGCCCATCCCTGCGCCAAATTGCTTCGCTGTGTCGCCGCCCAGCAACACCAACCGCGAGTATGCAACCAGCGTGGCGATTGCCGATGATCGGGTCTTGGTGAGCGTGTATAGTCCCGTCCTCTCGCGCACGACCATCTATATCTCCGATGATGACGGCGCGACGTGGACGACGGGACACACCTTTGGCGCGGAGTTCGTCAATCAACTCACGCCATCGCCCACTGTCGCGCGCGACAACCTCGTGTTTGCCTCGGGCAGCGGCGGTGTGTATCGCTCGTTCGACGGCGGCTTCACGTGGGTTTTGATGACGCCGAGCCTCTGGGCAACGCCGCGCGCGACCGTGCGTCGTTTCGCGCTCTCGCCCAACTTCGAGACGGACCGGTTGATGCTATTCAGCAGCACCATTTCACCGCGCGGCGTGTATTCCAGTACGGACAACAGTTTTCGTTGGAGCGATTGGATGCTCGAAGCGGTGGATGGCTTGTTTGTGTCGCCCAACTATGCGTTGGACCGCGCGGTATGGGTTACGCGCAACGACGAGCGCACGCATCGCCGTGATGTTTTGATCACGTTCAATCAAGGCGACCTTTGGACAGTCGTGCGCGCGGGCAACACGCGACTCATCGCCGTCTCGCCCGCGTATGCGCAAGACAGCACGTTGTTCTGGGAAGGGTATCAAGGCGGCTTGCATGTGTCGCGCAATGGCGACAAAATTTTTCCCACACTTGAAAAAGCAAATGCCGATGCGCTGAGCGTATGGCAATTCAATCCGCAAACGGGTTGGATCGTCACGGGCGAACAGCGCATCAGCTCCATCGTCTTCTCACCCCACTTCGCGCGTGACCGCACGGCGTTTGCGACGACGCCCCAAACGCTCATCATCACGCGCGATGGCGGCGCGGCGTGGTCGCCCGTCTGTTATTGGGGATATGACCCACAAAAGCCGGACGCTTTGCGCTTCGAGCAACTCGCTATCTCGCCTGACTTCGCCAAAGATCAAACGCTCTTTGCCGTCGGCGCAGGCACGCGCATCGCTATCTCACGCGATGGCGGTAAGACGTGGGCGA
>CAZDYP010000228.1:3896-6481 GCA_964509505.1 uncultured Anaerolineae bacterium
ACTCATTGTATAATGCGCGCGTGCTGGACTCTCTGCGCGTGCGTTTTTTGCGCTTCGCCTTTCATCACTTTTACAACTCGTTTGCGTGGACGTACGATGCGGTGAGCTACATCGTGTCGTTGGGGCATTGGCGTGAGTGGACGAAAGCGGCGATACCTCACGTGCGTGGGGCGCGCGTGTTAGAGATTGCCTTCGGCACGGGCAATTTGCAATTGGATATGCGCGCCGCCGGCATCGTGTCTTATGGTCTCGACCTCTCGCCCAACATGATTCGCATCACGCTGGGCAAATTGCGCCGCGCAGGTCATCAGCCTCGATTGCTGCGTGGCACAGTCTTGCGCTTGCCGTTTGCGGATGGCGCTTTCGATTCGCTTGTGCTGACGTTCCCACCGGGCTTTTTGCGCGTGCCGCAAGCGGTTCGCGAAATGAGTCGTGTGTTGGCGCGTGATGGACAGCTCGTCGTTGTGGACAGCGGTTGGATACGTCAGCCCACCATCATCGGCGTTCTTATCAATCTCGCCTTTCGTTTCACTGGCACGACCGATATTGGCATTGATCATTTAGCATGGTTGCATAAAATTGGCTTCGAGACACAAATTTTTCAGATAGGCGACGAACGCAGCGCCGTGCAGGTGCTCGTCGCTCGTCGCTCGTCATTCGTCGCGAGTCGTTAGTCGCTAGTCACCAGCGACTGGCGACTAGCAACACCATAAGGAGGCAGCGATGCCGATAGATCCCGAGACGGGCAATGAAATGAGTGTGCGCGAAATCGAGAAGTATGGGGCTTCCATCAAGCGCGCGGATGTGTCAGCAGGCACGACGTATTGGAAGATCGTCAACGCCTATCACTTGAGCGGGAATGAGAACAGAGGCAACCACGTCATCTTCGTGGACATGCTCAATCCTGATGGCTCGCGTCGCTATGGCGCTCGTTGCAATATGTATGTGGGCGACAAAATGTTCACCAACGCGATTGACAAGCCCGCTAATGAGCCTGGCACGAATTTCCCGATGTTTCGGGGTCCGTTCTATGCGGTCGAAGGCGCGGATATGCCAAGCGACCGCGCCGAAGGCTTCCATACGAATTTGCCTGATGAAGAAGTAGGCAACACGAACGGACATCATTCGTTCATGGTCGTCTTCCAAGAAGCGACTGCTGAAGGTGGAGCGCCGCCACCGCCGCCGCCGCCGCCACCACCGCCACCGCCGCCGCCGCCGCCCCCGCCGCCGCCGCCTGTTTCGACCGTGCCAGGTTCCATTCGCGGCGTGGTGCAAAATGCAGGTGGGCGCAGCATCAATTTGCGCGGCAGTGGTGTGGATGTGACGGGCCCGACGGGCGCTGATGGCAGCTTCGGTTACGACAACGTGCCGCCAGGCGCATACATATTGACCGTCGTCGGCACAGACATTTCGGGCACACTCACCGTGCAACCCGGACAACGGGCGACCATCACGCTGACGGTGCCTTCCGTCTCACCGCCGCCGCCACCGCCGCCGCCGCCACCGCCGCCACAAAACTTGACGCCGTCGAGCGGCGAGTTGGAAGCGCTGCGCCAACAGCTTACACAACTGCAACAACAGATCGCGCAAATCAGCGGCGACCGCGATCGGCTCGCGATGGTGTTGAGTCAGATTAAGCAGGTGATTCAGAACGCAGGATTGTAATGGGTAATTAGTAATTGGGGTGGGTGGAAAGCGGGCGATGAATCTCTATCGTCCGCTTTATTATTTTCAACATCCCAATTACCAATTACCAATTACTACTCACTCATCACGGAGGAGTTATGGCTGGCTGGCCCTTTGAGGAAGTGAAGCGTTTGATGTTCGTCGGCGCGCATCCCGACGATTTGGAGACGATTATAGGCGGCACGATTTATCAGATGATTCAGCGTGGCGTCGAGGTCGTCGAGGTCTTATGCACTGACGGTAATATCGGCACGCACGACCCGCAGGCATACACGCGCAAATCGTTGGCGCGCACACGCCGCAAAGAAGCGCGCGAGGCGGCGCAGTTGTTGGGTATCAAAGAGGTCGTGTTTCTTGGCTACGACGACGGCGAGTTGGAGCCGACGTTGGCTTTGCGCGCGGACATCGCGCAACAGTATCGCATCCATCAGCCCGACACGCTGATGACGTTCGATCCTTATGCGCAAGGGCATCCCGACCATCGCGCGGCGGGGCGCGCGGCGACCGATGCTATTATTCCCGCGTCAATGCCGCTCTATCGCAAGAAGCAATTGAAGCATGGCGCGCAGCCCTACCGTATCCAACGCACTTTCTTGTTCGGCGGGCGTCCCACGGATCCCGAAACCATCCACGTTGACGTGACGGACTTGTGGGACGTGCGCTTGAAAGCGATGCTCGCGCATCACTCGCAGTTTGGCCGTCCCGATTTCAAATTCGATTGGCTAGAGAAGTGGATGAGCCGACAAGGCGAGGCGATTGGGGTGAAGTATGCGGAGGTGTTTCGGAAGCTGTGAGTCTTGGACAATAAACTTCTTTCTTTGACAGCCATCCATAGGGCTTGTAAAATCGCGCCCAAGTCAATCGTCGTCAACCGTTCATCTGAGATTGCGCGCCAATTG
>CAZDYP010000229.1:0-6384 GCA_964509505.1 uncultured Anaerolineae bacterium
CGCTCACGTTGCTGGTGCTTGCGCCCACACCCTTTGCCACACTGCTCGCCTATTACTCTGGAAAATGGGTGCGTGGGCGTACGACGAAAGCGCGACAAGCAAACTCTGTTTACATCGCTGAGCTACAAGAGCAGTTGGCAGGCATTCGCGTGATGCGGCTGTTTGGTCGCGCACAACATGCCATCGAGCGCATCATATCCCTCTCGTGGAAGCAAGCTGACGCCAACATCGCGCGTGAGCGTTTGCGTGTTGGCTTGCAGATGCCATATATCATCATCATCACATTGGGCGTGATTCTGTTGGTATGGGATGGCAGCAACAAAGTGTTCACGGGCATCTGGACGGTCGGCGCATTCGTCGCATACCTCGAACTCTATTTGCGCGCCATCAATCGCGGCTTCCGTGAAATCCCTGTGCTGATCAATCAAGTGCAAGCGAGCGCCGCCATCTACGCGCGACTTCAACCAATGCTCGCGCCTGCACAGACGCTGCAAGGTGAACCGCCGCTTGCGTCATTTCGACCAAGCCACATCGTAGGAACGAGAGACGGGAGACAGGAAACCGACGACAGAAGACCGATGGCAGAAGACCGACGTTGGAACAAGGAAGTTCAATCTTCAATGCTAAAGCGCCGCTTCGCTGTCTTCAATCTTCAATCTTCTGGTCCCCGTCCTCCGTCCTCCGTCTCCTTGCAGCACGTCACCTTCCGCTATCCCAACGCCGCTGAACCCGCCTTGCGCGACATCTGCCTCGACATTCCTGCGGGCGCATTGGTCGCCGTGACAGGTCCCGTCGGGGCGGGGAAGAGCGCATTGGCGCGGGCGCTGCTTGGCATTTATCCGATTGAGTCAGGTCAAATTTTGTTCGATAACGCTGAGTCACCGACTCATATCGGCTACTTGCCGCAAGAGCCATTTTTGTTTTCAGGCGCCGTGCGCGAAAACATCGCCTTCGGTAGTAACGATTTCAATCGTTCCAATGGAGCGACGAATGCTGTCACTGCCAATATATCAGACGCCATCGCGCTTGCTGCGCTTGATGCCGACATGCGTACTTTCCCTGCGGGACTCGACACCCCAATTGGCGAAATGGGGATTCGCGTCTCAGGTGGGCAACGCCAACGCATCGCCTTAGCGCGCTCATTGGCAGCCTTTGCGCCCCACATGCCCAACCTACTCGTATTGGACGACCCATTCTCTGCGGTTGACCTTGACACCGAAGCGCGCATTGTTGCCAACTTGCGCGAAGCATTCGGTCCGCTCGCCTCGCCTGAGCGCCGCGCGACGATTGTGTTATGTTCGCATCGGCTCGCCGCCTTTCCACACGCCGATCACATCATCGTCCTCGACGCTGGGCGCATCGTCGCGCAAGGCACACACACGGTCTTGATGCAGCAAGGCGGCTTGTATGCGCGGATTTACAACGCGCAGCAAAAAGTATCGAAGGACGCCATTCGATCATGATTCGTTCTATTCTCTTTCCACTTCGTTTCTACCTCATCGCCATCGCCTTGTGTATTCTCGTCGCAGAGACGTTGCTCGCTGCGCCACCGCTCATCGTGCAAACAATCGTGGACGAGCATCTGACGACGGGGGTTTATGATGGTTTGCTTTCGCTCGCGTGGCTTTACTTCGGCGTCACTGTCGCGGGTTACAGCGTGAATGGGCTAAACATCTATCTCAACTCTATTGCAGCGCAACGCGCGTTACATTCATTGCGCGTCACCTTATTCGCCCATTTGCAAACGCTGCCCATGAGTTACTTTGACCAAACACCACTGGGCGACATCATCAGCCGTAACACCGCCGATGTCGAAACGATAGACACGCTGTTCTCGTCGGGTTTGGCGATTGCGCTCTCCAGAGTGATCGGGTTGGTCGTTGTCGTCATTGCCATTGTCGCCTTGAGTTTGCCTTTGTCGTTGATCGCTGCGCTCGTCGCGCCGCCTCTCATTATCATGACCAACTATTTTCGGGTGCGCGTGCGCTTGGCAGAAAACGATAACCGCCAGGCCGTTGGGCTGATGAACACGCACCTGCAAGAAACGCTCGGCGGCATCGAGGTCATCCGCGCCTTTCGTCGGGAAGCGGCGTTTGTCGCGCGTTTCCGTCGCGCCTTATTGCAAGCCGTGATTGCCTACAATCGAGCGACGTTCTACAATTCGCTCTACCCGCCCGTGATGGCCACGTTGTCGTCGGTAGCGGTGGCGATTTTGTTATGGTCTGGCACCAGCGGCGCCCTCGCATCGTTCGGCATCAGCCTTGGCACGCTGACGGCATTCGTCCTCTTGTTTCGTCGTTTCTTTACCACCATCGTTGACCTCGGCGACGATTGGCAAACGGTGCAAAGCGCGCTGTCGGGTTTGGAGCGCATTCGGCAAGTGTTGAATGAACCGTCGGAGGACAGAGGACAGAGGTCGGAAGTTCAAGCGTCAATTCCCAATACCCAACTTTCAGACTTTCATCTCCCATCTCCTGTTTCCCATCTCCCGTCTCTCATTTCACTGCGCGACGTGACTTTTGGCTATCGTGACGCACAACCTGTGTTGCATGATCTTTCATTGCATGTGCAAGCAGGCGAACATGTTGCCTTGGTCGGACGCACGGGCGCAGGGAAGACGAGTACGTTGCATTTACTAGCAGGGATGTATGCGCCATGGGCGGGTGCGGTGCGCGTGGCGGAGATTGACCCACGCGCTTTGAGTTCAGAAGAACGTCGCCATTGCGTTGGCGTCGTGCCACAAGTTGTGCAATTGTTCAGTGGCACTGTGCATGACAATCTGACCTTGGGTGATACGAGTGTACCGCGCGAGACTGTCGAACGTGCAGCACAGCTGGCGGGCGCGGACGAATTCATTCGCGCGTTGCCACAAGGTTATGATACGCCATTAAGTGGCGCAGGACGGGGAGGCAGCGCGCAACTATCCGCAGGACAACGACAACTCTTGGCGCTGGCGCGTGCCTTAGTGTGGAATCCGCCGGTGTTGTTGTTGGATGAGGCGACCTCAGCCATTGATAATGCGAGTGATGCAGCGTTTCGTGCGGCGTTACGTGCCGATGCGACCAATCATCAACGCGCGGTGTTATCCATCGCGCATCGTCTCTCGACCGCGCGTGAGGCTGATCGGGTCGTGGTGATGGAAGCAGGTCGCATCATTGAAGAAGGCTCGCCCGATGAACTAATGCATCGTGGTGGGCGCTTCGCCGCGTTAGTGGAGTTGGAAGCGGCGGGATGGGATTGGCAGGAGGCATGAGCCGTGAAGTGTGAAACGTAAATATGCCTTTCCACTGATACCTGATGACTGAACACTGAATACTGGAGACTGACACTGCCCAAAGATTTTTACTCGCAACCGAATGCGCCTGATCCTGTGTTAGACAATGAGCTGGTGTTGTCGCTCGCGCGACGGCACGCGCCTCATGTGCGCGCAGTAACAGGTGTGGATGAATCAGGCGGCGAAGCGCGTACCTATGCGCTCGATGCTGACATCATTCTGAAGACGCAACGGCCGCAACGGTTGCGTCCGCGCACGAGTTTGGAAAAAGAAGTGTTCTTCCTTATTCAAATTGCGAAGGACGCGCCTGATCTGTCTGTGCCGCGCGTGTTGGGTTACGGGCGGGAAGGACGATACATCGAATATACGGTGATGACGCGGATGCCCGGCGTCGCATTACGACATGCGCAGCTCACAACCGCGCAACGACAGGCTGTGATGTTTGAGTTGGGGCGCGCGTTGCATCGCATTCATCAGCTGCCGCAAGAGCCCTTTGCAACTCATCCTCTTATGTCGGGCGATCGCAACGCCGTCGCCGTGCGCGCGCGTTGCGCAGCGTTGATGGATGAATTGACGGAGCAGATTCGTGAACGTCACCGCGCATGGTCGTTGCCGCTGTCGCCTGAAGCGCTGAGTCAACGCGCATTAGCGGCGCTACCTGAGGGTGATGAGCGCGTTGCGTTGCACTCTAATCCTTATCACGAACACACCTTTGTTGATCCGACCACAGGCACGTACACAGGCTTGATTGATTTCGGCGATGCGTACATCAGCCACCCCACATTTGACTTGCGGCGCTGGCGCACGCGCGAGGAGCGCGCTGCGTTGATGGAGGGTTACACGCACGAGCAACCCGTGAGCGCTGCGTTCATGCAGATGTGGCGCGTCGCGCAAATCATCGGCAACCTTGCCGCTATCGCAGGTTCCGCCGAGTTGGGGCCTCTTGCGCATGATGACTTACCACGCTTGTTAGCAGAGCTGTGAAACCGCATCCGCAGCCGTAGGGCAAGTTTGCGACTTGCCCGCAAGGACAACGGTATCCGCAGCCGTAGGGCAAGTTTGCAACTTGCCCGCAAGGACAACGGTATCCGCAGTTGTAGGGCAAGTTTGCAACTTGCCCGCAAGGACAAGTTAAAAACTTGTCCTACATTGACACAAATACTATTGACAAAGGCTAGGTGTGGATTGATAATCAGTGACAAGCGTAAAAGAGGAGTATCAAGCGTCAATGTGTTGCGTGAGATTTTACCTGACACTTGACACCTGACACTTGACACCTCAATTAGGAGGTAAGGATGAGCGAACCGATTAATTCTCGTGAAGCCTTGCAGAAGCGCATTAGCGAGCGCTTAACGAAGTTGGGAGAAGCTGACCTGCTGCGCCTCGATGCGATTAGTGAATATGCCGAAGCGACCTCACGACCTATGCCTCTGCCCATCGGCGGCGGCACAGACATGCCTGCATCACGCGGTCTCTCGCGTCGTGATTTCATCGTCGGCTTGGGCGCAGGCGGCGTCGCCGTCGTCGGCACGGCGCTGTGTGTGAATACTGTCAACACGGCGCTGAACGATCCGAAAAATTTGGAGTTCTTAAAGATGAAGGCATTGCTCGCGCTCTACGAGCAGCTGGAGAAGGTCGGGCTCGACAGTGTCGTGTCAGCAGGCATGACAACCATCGGCGCGGCGCTCGACGCGACGAAGCTCGTGAGCAATCTGGTGAGTGTGGGCATCAAGTCGGTGAACGATGCGTTGGGAAATCTGGAACGCTCGTTTCCATTGATTCGGCAAGGCATCGCCGCCGTCGAAGGACTGGTGACGGGCTTGGCGAATTTGGTGCGCGAGATTCAACAACGCCTAACGGAGCTGACGGGCATCACACGCCCCATCACCGACGCGCTTGGCAAATTTTTCAACGACTTGCTCGACAAGATTCCATTTGGCGTCGGCGCGAATGTGAAGGTGTTGATTAACAACCTCAATTCGCTCGTGAGCTCAGTGCCGACGTTCATCGAAAACTTGAACACACAGCTTATCACCCCACTGCGCACTGATTGGTTTGCCGACGACGACAAGAAGGGGCTGAAGGGTAACTTCATCGAGCCGTTGCGTGTGAAGTTGTTGCAGCCCACTGACAACATGTTGAAGCAGCTCGCAGCCTTGTCTGATGAATGGCAGAAAGCCACCAGCCCCATGCGCACGGCGCTCGCGCAACGCGAGGAGATTCGCAAGCAGATTGCAACGACGCAGGCGACGCCGTGAGGTGTGAAGCATGGAGTGTGAAGCGTGATTGAACCGCAGAGACACAGAGGCGCAGAGAAAAATCGAAAATCTCTGCGCCTCTGTGTCTCTGCGGTTTTATTTTCCTTCGATTTTTCTTATTTCCCCTTGAAGTTCGGTCTCCGCTTCTCCCGAAACGCCTTCACCCCTTCCTTGTGATCCTCTGTCTTGATCAGCACGCTCATCGCCAACGCTTCGATGTCGCGCCCCGTGCTGAGGTCAGCCGAGAGACAATCACGTAACACGCGCTTCGCCAGACCAATCGCTTGTGGCGCACGCTTCAATAAGGTGCGCGCGAACTCTTGTGCCGTCGGCAACAGCTCCGCATCCGGCACGACCTTATACACGAGGCCGATGCGTTGCGCTTCCTCTGCACTCAGCATATCCCCACTCAAAATCATTTCTTTGACGCGCCCATAGCCGATGATACGCGCGAGCCGCGAACACGCGCCGACGCCCGGCACCAAGCCAATGTTCGTCTCGCGCAAACCAAACTGCGCCGATTGCGCGGCGAAGCGAATGTCGCACGAGAGCGTCAGCTGAAAGCCCGCGCCGGCCGACGGTCCGTTGATGGCGGCGATGATGGGCTTCTCGACTTGTTCGAGGTCGTCGAAGAAGCTTGTGAGGATGCGCGTGTGCGCGCGAAACGCGGGTGTTGCCCATTCGCGCTCAAGATACGCCATGTCTGCGCCCGCACTGAACGCGCGCCCTGCGCCCGTGATGATGACGGCGCGAATCGCGTCGTCCATGTAGAGTTGCTCCGCCAGACGGCGAAACTCCAAACGCATTTCGTCGTTGACGGCGTTCAGCACGTCGGGGCGATTGAGCGTGACG
>CAZDYP010000230.1:0-6318 GCA_964509505.1 uncultured Anaerolineae bacterium
TACAAGGTCGCGTCCTCATGGCAGGCGTCGCGCGAGGCGCACTACTCGTCAGCCATGAGCCGTTGAGTTTTTGGGGCGGCTATGATCAACACACAGGCGACATCATAGACCGTCGCCATCCACTCGTAGGACAGAACGCGGCAGGACACATTCTAGCGATTCCGTTCACGCGCGGTTCCAGCACGACGACAGCCGTGCTGCTCGAAGCGGTGCGCGCAGGCGTCGCACCCGCCGCTTTACTCACGACCGCTGCGGACAGTTTCTTGATACTCGCTTCGGTTATCGCCGATGAACTATATCATAAACCCATTCCCATTATCGCGTTGAACCACGCCGATTTTGCGGTCCTGCCGCACGGCGCATGGGCGGAGATGGACGCGCACGGTTGTGTGACTATCACATCCCAGAAGACCGGCGAGGTTTTTGGAAACCTCGCCGGTCTCAGAGGGGAGGCGTGAACAACCTCACCATTTTTTGGCATCACGTTGGGCGCGAACATGGCTTCGGCGCATACGGGCTCGACCTCCGCAAAAATTCGGACAAGCTCATTCGTCAATATCTGGATTTCAAGATTCAACGCATCAAAAGCGGCGTCATCGAGCGGCGCTTCATTCAGATAGACGAACCTACGTTGGTAGAGCTAGCCGCGCAGGATGCGCCCGAAGAACTCTTCATTGGCTATCGCATACAAGAAGGCTTGCAGTATTCATTGAACGTGAAGAAGAGCTGGACGGGTTGGTTGATTGATGTGGTGGACATCTACGCCATTGAGCCCAATTTGTATTGCAGTCGTGATTTGTTTCTGGATGTGCGCGTCAAGCCGTCGGGCGATTACGAATTGATTGACGTGGACGAATTTCGACAAGCCATTGAGTTGGGTATCATTGACCAAGCCACGACCATCAAAGCCTTGCGTTCATTGGAGTTCGCGCTGGCACAATTGCGCGCCAAACAGTTTCCACCTGTTTGGTTGCGTGAATTGGTCGCTCTCCACGCGCCAACCTTATTGAACATCACCGACCACTAACACACTTCTTTCTTCTTTCCATTTTTTTACTTGCCACTTGCTACTTGCTACTTGCTACTTCCATGTTCGGCAAACTCACCTACCTTATCTGGCACATCGTCTTTCTCTATGCCATCATCCTGTTTTTGTGGTTGCGCTGGCGCACACTCTTTTGGCGACGTCGGCGCGCGTTTGCGTGGGCGGCGCTGGGTTCGCTCATTGGCGGTTGGGCGTGGGATGCGTTGGCGGTGCAGCTGGACCTCTGGCATTACGACCCCAACCACATCATCGGTTGGTGGCTCATCGGTTTACCCATCGAGGAATGGTTATGGATTGTCGGCGTTACGCTGATGTTCGGCATGGTCGCCGTCGTGTTCATCGAGCGCGGCAAAACAATGAACAGTGAACAGTGATCAGTGATCAGTGATTGGTGTTCGATGTTCAGTCGGCAATGACCACTGGCTACTGGCTACTGACTACTGACTACTGACTACTTTCTCCCATGTTTCCATCCAACCTCACCTATCTCACCATGACCGTGATCTTCGGTCTGATCTTTCACGCGATTTTGTGGGCGCGCAATGCGCGTTTCTTGTGGAGCCAGCGTCGTGTTATCCTCAAGGTCATCGCGTACGCCGAAGTATGGACGCTCATCACCGACCCAAGCGGCGGGCTGATGGGCGCGTGGTATTTCACGGAAAGCAAAACGCTCGGCTTGTGGTTCTTCGGTGTGATGCCGCCCGAAGATTTGCTTGGCGCGGCCATCACGAGTAGCGCAGCGGCGTGCGCGATTTTGGTGTTTGGTTATAGCTCAAGAAAATGGATCTAAGGATCAACTCATGCCAGACAACTTAATTGAACAACTCGCCGCCGCGCTGCGTTTGCGCGACAAAGGCAAAGCGCAAGAAGCGCTCCAACTCTTGCTCGATTTGTACGCGTCGTTTCCCGACAATCCTCTTGTGAATTATCATTGCGCCGCCACACATGATGCGCTTGGCAAAGAGAAGGAAGCCATCCCGTTTTACGAGCGCGCGATTCAACACGGCTTGACGGGCGACGAATTGCGCGGCGCGTTCTTGGGCTTGGGCAGCTCGTATCGTTGCGTCGGGCAGTATGCCAAAGCGGAGATGACGTTGCGACATGGCTTACAAAAATTTCCGAAGGCGCGCGAGCTCGAAGTCTTCTTGGCAATGGCGCTCTACAATCAAAAGAAACACGCCGAAGCGATGCAGTTGCTCTTAAAGAACTTGGGCGAAACGACGCGCGAGCCGAACCTCATGCGTTACCAACGCGCTATCGTGTTTTACGCAGACAAACTCGACCAGCTGTGGTAAGCAAACCCATCCACCAACAAACCAATTAACCAACCGTTGCTATGATCGAAATTCATCCCTACAATCCCAACTGGCCCCATGAATTCATGGCGCTCGCCGCGTCGTTGCGCCGCGCACTCGGCGACCTCGCCCTGCGGATTGACCACATCGGCTCAACGTCCGTGCCGCAGCTCGCCGCGAAAGACATCATTGACGTGCAAATCACGGTGCGCGCGTTTGATGAATCGCTCATCACGGCAATGGCAGCGTTGGGCTACACGTTGCGCGATGATATTGACCATGACCATCGTCCCCCCGACTGGGTTGGCGCAGACAATGAATGGGAAAAACGACTTTTTCGCGCCCCCCCAACCTTGCGCCGCACGAACACGCACGTGCGTATTGCAGGTCGCGCGAACCAACGCTATGCCTTGTTATTCCGCGATTATCTGCGAGCGCGTCCCGCAGCGGCAGCGGCTTATGCCGAATTGAAACGTCGCCTCGCGCCGTTGTTCGCTAACACGGGCGCGTATGCCGATGTCAAAGACCCCGCGTGTGATTTGATTGCAGTCGCCGCAGAAGATTGGGCGCACGTAACGAACTGGCGACAAGGAGCGTCGGATGCGTGACCCATCACGTCTCTACGAAGTCGCCCAATTCTTTCTCAGACTTGGCATCACAGGCTTCGGCGGTCCCGCCGCACACATCGCCATGATGCACGACGAGGTGGTGAAGCGGCGTCAATGGATTGATGAGCAACACTTCCTCGATCTCATCGGCGCGACGAACCTCATCCCCGGTCCGAACTCGACGGAGATGGCGATTCAGCTCGGCTTCGTGCGCGCGGGTTGGCTCGGCCTCATCGTCGGCGGCGTGTGCTTCATCGCGCCCGCCATGTGTATCGTGATGACGCTCGCGTGGGTTTACGCGCAATTTGGCGCGACGGTCACGGCAACGCACATCTTGTACGGTGTGAAGCCCGTCATCATCGTCATCGTCGCGCAAGCATTGTGGGACTTGGGACGCAAAGCGGTGAAAGGTTGGCTCACAGGCAGCGTTGGCGCAACGGCGCTCGCCTTGTATTTTCTCGGCGTCAACGAAATCATGTTGCTGGTCGTCAGCGGGTTGGTGGTGATGGTGATAGCGAATGTGCGGCGCATGAACAGCTCAAGTATGGCAAGTCTGTTTGTGCCTTTGATTAGCTCAACGCCCGTCGAACAACCATCGGTTGGTTTTTCTAAATCGAGCATCCTGACAGCATGGTGTGCGGTGTCGAAGGATGCGAGGGAACTTGCAAGCCGCATGGTTCGACAAGCTCACCATACTTGTTTTCAATTCAGTCAGCTCTGTTTTGACGAGCGACGGTTACCAATGCTAATGCCATTCGACCTGTCACTCATGTTCTTCACGTTTCTCAAAATTGGCTCGGTGCTGTATGGCAGTGGGTATGTGCTGCTCGCCTTCTTGCGCGCGGATTTTGTGACACGACTTGGCTGGCTCACCGATCAACAATTGCTCGACGCGATTGCGATTGGGCAAGTCACACCGGGACCTGTGTTGACGACGGCGACGTTCATCGGCTATGTGCTGGGCGGTGCGCCTGCCGCATTGTTGGCGACGCTTGGCATCTTCTTGCCCGCGTTTGTGTTCGTCGCCCTCAGCAATCCACTCATCCCACGCATCCGCAACTCCGCATGGGCAAAGAATCTGTTGGATGGCGTGAACGTCGCCTCACTGGCGCTGATGGCCGCGGTGAGCATACAACTCGGCATGGCGTCACTCGTTGATCTGTTGACCGTTGCCCTTGCATTGGCGACGTGGGTGTTGCTGTTTCGTTACAAAATCAATTCGACATGGTTGGTGTTGGGAGGAGCGATCATCGGATGGCTCAGCGGATGGTTCAACGTATGATCTCTCAACCGAATGCCATCACCCTCTATACCGCAGTGGTGTTGCACCACGCGCAACGCTATCTGTTGCTGCGCCGCGCGCCGACCAAACGCATCGCGCCCAACTTGTGGACGGGCATCGGCGGCAGAGTCGAAGCGGATGAGCTCGACAACCTCAACGCCTCCGTGTTGCGCGAAGTGGCTGAAGAGACGGGACTCTCTGCCGCCGACATCGAGCGTTTAACGCTTCGTCGCGCGCTGCTGCATAATCGTCCGCACGAGCCGTTGACGTTGCTGTTATTCTTCACAGGCGAGTTACGCGAACTGCTCACACCCCATTGCACCGAAGGCGCATTGGCATGGCTTACGCCTGAACAGCTGGCGGATTTGCCCATGCTCGAAACGACGCGCTCCATCTTGCCGCTCGTGATACAAGACCATCAACACGACCCATCGGGAGAGGGGCGCGTGCGCTTAGGTGTTGCGCAATATCAAGCCGACGGAAAACTGGAGCGGATTGTGTGGGCATCAGAAAAGGATGAATTCAGAGGGATGAGCGATGAGTGATGTGACAATGCGCTCTTTCTTCTTTGCCAACATACAAGGAGAACGGAAAATGAAACGCACTTTGCATCTCACCATGCTACTGTGTTTATGCGCATGGCTCGTCGCGTGTGACATCGGGAGTTCAGCGCCCAGTGGCGGCGCGTATCCAGCGCCCAGTGCGCCTGCTTCCGCGCCGCCGACGAGCGCACAACTTGCCGCCACGCCGACGCGAGCGCCGAGCGCCTATCCCGCGCCATCGTCGCCCACACGTCCAGCCAACGTCACGCTGCCCGCAGGCGTGTTAGCCATCTATCAACGCACAGGTTGTTTCGCGAGCGTCAACGAAACGCTGACCATTCAGCTCGACGGCGTGCTGCAATTTGTCGAGCGTGGCGGATCCAAACAAGGCAAAGTCGCAGCCGAGCGGCTGAACACACTCAAGCAGTTGTTCGCGCAAGCCGAGTTTGCAAATCTGCAACCGCTCTATCAAGCGACGGGCGCAGACCTCTGCACATATCGCATCACTGCACTCACAAGCAACGCGCAGGCGCGTGTGGTGACGACGATGGATGCGGCGAAACATCCAGAAATACTCAATCAAGTATTGGCGGAGCTGACGAAGCTGCGCGCGGAGATTAAATGATGAGCCGACTCCAACCACGGCGCAAGCGGTAGCGGCGACGACGGCCATCGTGACGGAAGTAACCTCCATGTCCACGCTCTTCAATGCCAACCGCCCCTTCATTTTCCTGATTCGTGACACGGAGAGCGGCGCGGCGCTGTTTGTAGGGCGTGTGGTGGATCCGCGCTAAAATTATTCAAGGAGAAACAACCGATGAGTACCACGTCCAAACAGCCAGACGAGTTGAGCTATCGCACCATGACATTGGACATCGTACATAAGCGTTTTCGCCTCCACTTCAAACGAGTGCCCTTATTTACGCACGTCGAGCCTATCGCGCCGAGCGCATGGCTGACTGAAACTTTGAGCAAGGGTATGGCGCTCGCGCTCATCAGCGAAAAGGCGCGCGCTGAGTTTGTCGTCGCCCCCATCTTGTTGGAAGTGCGAGCGCTCTGCCAAGACGCCATCAGCATTTATTCGGGCGTGTGTTTTGACGTTGATCCAGCCAACGGCTTGAAAGGCGTCTGTGATTTCATCGTCAGCAAAACGCTTCCCGTGCCGACACTGCAAGCACCCGTCGTCGTTTTGGTCGAAGCAAAAAAGAACGACATTGAAGAAGGTTTAGGTCAGTGCGCGGCAGAGATGTTGGCAGCGCGCATCTTCAATGAGCGCGAACAAAACGCGATTGACACCATCTTTGGCTGTGTCACCACAGGCGAAGACTGGCAGTTTTTGAAGCTGCAAGCGGATACACTTTACATTGATGAATCCAAGCTCTTCATTAGTGAACTACCGAAAATTTTAGGCACGCTGAAGCTCATCGTCGAAAATCAAAACGCATAGGAGAACCTACTCATGTCTTCATGGCGCACCCTTGCAGGCAGTCACTTCACAACCGAAAAAATCAGCGCGGTTGGTTCGCGCGGCATGGTCACGTCCAAT
>CAZDYP010000231.1:0-6239 GCA_964509505.1 uncultured Anaerolineae bacterium
ACTTCCAACTTCCAATTTCCAACCTCCAACCCCCGACATATTCATTGATGTTGAACACCTCGCCCACTACTACATGCGCGGCACGCCATTACAAGTGAAGGCTTTGCATGATGTGACAATGGACGTGCGCCGCGGCGAAGTGCTCGGCATCATCGGGCACACCGGGTCGGGCAAGTCCACGGTCGTGCAACATTTCAACGCGTTGTTGCGCCCGCACGAAGGCAATGTGCAGCTCTTTGGGCAGGACGCACGCTCGTCCAACCTCGATGTCAAGGCGATTCGCAAGCGCGTGGGCTTGCTGTTTCAATTCCCCGAAGCGCAGCTCTTCGAGCATTACGTTGGCGACGATGTAGCTTATGGTCCCCGCAACTTGAAGCTCTCGCGCGAAGAGGTGCGCGCCCGCGTGAAGCGCGCGATGGAAGCCGTTGGCTTGGGCTTTGAGGAGTTCAAAGATCGCATCACCTTTGGCTTGAGCGGCGGGCAAATGCGCCGCGTCGCGCTGGCGGGTGTGTTGGCGTTAGAGCCCGAAGTATTGGTGTTGGATGAACCGACATCAGGACTCGACCCGCAGGGACGTAAACAAGTGTTGGACTTGATGCGCGCCTTCAAGCAGCAAGGGTTGACGCTTGTCATCATCTCACATAATATGGAAGAGCTCGCGCAGATTTGCGACCGCCTCGTCGTCATCAGCGATGGGCGCAGCGTGATGAGCGGCACGCCACGCGAGGTCTTCGCGCAAGCGCAACAGTTGCGTGAGCTGGGCTTGGGTGTGCCAAGCGTCGCCGACGCTATCGCGCGCTTGCAAAGCGAAGGCTCGTTGCCCACGAATGGCATCGCGCTCACGGTGGCTGAGGCGGTCGCCCTGTTGACGAATCAAGCCGCTGTGTCATAACGCCTCCGCATCACATTTCAGGGAACCCTATGAACGAATTTGAACTGCTGCGCAACGTCACCATCGGTCAATACATTCCACGCGATTCCGTCGTGCATCGGCTCGACCCGCGCGCCAAGTTGTTGGGCGGCATCGGGCTGATCTTGTGTCTCTCGTTTACACGCTCGTTCTTTGCCACGATGCTGCTGGTGATGATCGTGGCTGCTATTGCGCTGCTCTCGCATATCCCGTTGAGTTATGTGTTGCGTGGCATCGTGCTGGGTTTGCCAATTCTGATTCTAGTATTCGTGTTGCAATTCATTTTTCAAGGTTGGGTCGAGCCCGCAGGCAAAGTCTATTTTGAATGGGGTTGGCTACGGGTCACGCGCTTTAGTATGCAACTCATCGTCGTCGGTCTCACGCGCATCATCGGCTTCATTATCATCACAAGTCTCATCACGATGACCTCAACGGTGACGCATCTGACGCACGGCGTCGAGAGCCTGTTGAAGCCGTTCCGTCGCTTCGGCGTGCCATCGCATGAAATCGCGCTGATTAACATGATCGCATTGCGTTTTGTGCCGACGCTCGCCGAAGAGATGGAACGCGTGATGAAAGCGCAAGCCAGTCGGTGCGGCGAGTTTGGCGCGACGCGCGGCTGGCGACCCGACAAAACTGCGCGCGCGTACCTACCGCTCATCGTGCCATTATTTATCGGCGCCTTGCGACGCGCCGAAGAACTGATCCTTGCGATGGAAGCGCGCTGCTACATCGCAGGCGACGAACGCACGAAGTTCGTCGTGCTGCACAGCACACTGTGGGATTGGCTCGTCGTCGTCGCCGTGGTCGCGCTTTTCTTTTTCGTCTGGTTGACGGCTTGGCCCCCCCTGCATCAATTTATTTCCATGCTGTGAAAAGTAATTAGTAATCAGTAGTCAGTAGTCAGTAGTCAGTAGTCAGTAGTCAGTAGCCAGTAGCCAGTAGCCGTAACCAGATAGGCGCACGCTGATCTGGCTACTACTGATTACATTGAATCGCGATCAGCATCACGGCGATACTCATCGAGCGCGCTAATCTGACTACTGGCTACTGGCTACTGCCTACTACTGCCTACGGCTATGATTACTCCCCTCGAACAACACATCCTCAATCACATCAACGACGATGAACTCATTCGTTGGGTGCAAGAGCTCACGCGCATTCCGAGTGTATGGCGTCCGCATCTGGGCGCCCATGGTCTCGGCGAAGCGGAAGCGGCGGCGTGGGTCGAAGAGCGTTGTCATGAAATTGGTTTGGAGACGCGCGTTGAGTATCCACATCCCGCACGCCCTAACGTGCTTGCGCTATACGCTTCTCCTATACGTGGGAGTAAGACCTTGATGTTTGAAGGACACACCGATGTCGTCACCGAAGGCGATGCATCGCAATGGACGGATCCGCCGTTCAGCGCGACGATTCGTCATGGGCGCATCTATGGGCGCGGCGCCAACGATATGAAAGCGGGCTTGGTGTGCGCGCTCATCGCCACGAAAGCCATCGCGCAAAGCGGCGTCAAACTGAACGGCAACATTTTGCTTGGCGCGTTGTGTGACGAAGAAGGACAGATGATAGGCGTCAAGCATTTCGTTGAGCAAGGAGGGGCAGACCGCGTGAGCGCCGCCATCATCTGCGAACCCGAAGAGAATCATTTGTGTATTCGGCAAAAAGGCGTGATGTGGGTGCGCGCGGTCATTCATGGCGTGATGGCGCATGGCGCGATGCCGTTGACGGGCGTGAACACGGCGTATCCGATGGGGCGCTTCTTGGGGTTAGTGCATAGCCTCGAAGAGCGTGTCATTGCGCTGCATGGGCGCGACTCATTGCTAGGGCAACCGAGCATTACGCCGACGATTTTGATGTCGCCGCCGCGCGGCATGGGCGAGCCGCAAAACAACGTGATGCCCGCTGCGACGGAAGTCATCCTTGATTTTCGACTCATTCCCGGCCAATCGCCCGACGCGCTCGCGCAACAAGTGGAGAAGATGCTGGCAGGGTCAGTCGCCTCGGACCCACGCTTGCATTATGAGATGAAAGTGTTGGAGGTGCGTCATCCCACACAAACCGATGAGAGCGAGCCCATCGTGCAAGCTTTGGCTTCCGCCTACACTGACCTTACAGGGAATGCGCCGATTTATGGCGGTGTGCCTGGCTCAACTGACGGCACGATTCTCCATGCGCGCAAACACATCCCCATCGTGACCTGCGGGCCGGGCGACATTCACATCCCGCATCACGTGGACGAATGGGTGAGCATTGACGAAATCAAAACAGCGGCGCGGATGTATGTATTAGCGGCGTTGCGGTTTTTGGGGACGCAAGACAGCACGACAGCGAATTGAGGATACAACGAAGTTTGTGTATTTTGTTGATTCCCTAATGTGTTGTAGTCCCATTAGCGTAACTTTCCTACGCGCATGGTGTTCAACACAATGAATGCTAATGAGAACACGCGTGGTCAACTGGGTGTGGACGCTTGCCAGCCTCAGCTATTATCGCAGACGCAAATTTGACATGACTCGCTACAATGCACTGACCGATGTGCCCGGCTTGCGGGTAGGGCATTGGACCAATTTAGAATCAGCAACAGGTTGCACGGTGGTGTTGTGCCCACACGGCGCCGTCGCGGGTGTGGATGTGCGCGGCGGCGCGCCCGGCACACGCGAGACCGATTTGCTAAATCCAACCTGCGTGGTCGAAACGGTGAACGCAATCGTGTTGGCTGGCGGCAGCGCGTTTGGTCTCGCGGCAGCCGATGGCGTGATGCAGTGGCTGGAAGAGCACAGCTACGGTTACAATGTGGGCATTGCCAAAGTGCCTATCGTGCCTGCCGCCATTTTGTTTGATCTGGGAATTGGCAGTTCAACCATTCGCCCAACCGCTAGTGCTGGTTATGCGGCGTGTGAAGCAGCGACGGATGGCGCGGTGGCGCAAGGCAACGTCGGCGCAGGCACAGGCGCAACGGTTGGTAAACGCCTAGGTCCGCTGTTAGCAATGAAAGGCGGCTTGGGCACTGCCAGTCGTCAGATCGAAGGAGGTGTGATTGTCGCAGCGCTGGTTGCGGTGAATGCCATTGGCGATGTGCGCGACCTACGCACAGGGCGTATCCTCGCAGGGGCGCGCAACCTCAATGGCAAAGGCTTTTTCTTTGAAGATGATCCTGCCTTGCCCGTCGCACGCACAACGATTGCCGAACTCGCGGCAGGCGCAAACACGACATTGGCAGTTGTCGCCACCAATGCCGCTTTGACAAAAACCCAAGCGACGAAAGTCGCGCAGATGGCGCACGACGGCTTGGCGCGCGTCATCAATCCGCTGCACACACTGGCAGATGGCGATACGGTGTTCGCGCTCTCGTTAGGCAATCACCAAGCGGAAGTGGGCCACCTCGGCGCGCTCGCCGCCGAAGTGGTGGCGCAAGCCGTGCTCAACGGCGTGCTGGCGGCAGAGTCGTTGCATGGGGTGCCAGCGGCGCGCGCGTTAATGAAATAGGATCAACCTCGGACTCGTTCCTCTTTATTATGGAGTTTAAAAAATTATTTCCCCCCTGCTCGCGCGGGCGAGATTTGGAATCCCGCGCTTAGAAAGCAGCGGATTACCAATCCGCCGCGAGCGGATAGTGGGATTATTTTCTTAAACTTCATCAAAGAGCAAAATGTGAGGCACGAAACTTTTGACCATAAGGAGCTGAAACTATGCAAGGTTCAATGACGATGATGGGATTGAATACTCGCCGTATCGTGATTACAGGCGTGTTAGCGGCGATTGCGATTCTGTTAGGAATTACACGCCTTGGGTTCATACCGGTACCCAACTTGTCTGGCAATGCCACGATCATGCATGTGCCTGCAATTGTCGGCGGTGTGCTTGAAGGTCCGCTCGTCGGGTTGCTTGTCGGCGGCATCTTCGGTTTATTCAGCTGGTTGCAAGCCACTAGCCCGCTGTTTGCAAACCCATTGGTCTCGGTTGTGCCCCGTCTGTTCATTGGCGTCACGGCAGCCTATACCTACATCGCGCTACGGAAGACCAATGAATGGGTGGCGCTTGTGATGGCAGGTGTGGTTGGCACGTTGACCAACACTGTGTTGGTGTTAGGCGCTGCTGTGTTGCTTGGCTTATTGCCAGCGGCAGCTATCCCGGGCATTATTCCACAAGCCATTGCTGAAATCATTATCGCCGCCATCATCACCGTCGCCGTCGTCGCCGCGTGGAAGCGCATTGACAAAGGCGCAGGCAAATCGTCGGTGTAATAGAATAGAGACGCGGCTGCGCCGTGCAACGTCTCTACCTACGCGCCAATCAAAAACCTGACTGGTTTCAGAAACCTGTCAGGTTTTTTTGTTCAACGCAAATTGGCGGCGGCGCTTCGCGCGCTTTCAATTCATAACCAGCCGCCACCCCGCCGCCACTGCCAATCATCGCCAGCACAATAGCGATACCAATGGATAGCGTGCAATGCGTCCCAATCCATGTGAGCCCTGAATGTGGCATATACGCGTTGACAAACATGCAATGCCTCCGCTATAGTGCGCGCCACACCATCCCCTATCACGTTTCACGACATCTGCAGCAAACGCTGCACGTCGGCTAATGTCGGCAGCGACGGTTGCGCGCCAAGCTGCGTCACGGTCAACGCGCCGACGGCGTTCGCAAAGCGCAACGCATCCGCAAGCGCTTGACCTTGCGTGAGCGCGACGGCAAAGCCCGCCACGAACGCATCGCCTGCCGCTGTCGTGTCCACGACGTTCACCGCGAATGCGGGGGCATACGTCTCGCCATCCGCATGACACAGCCACGCGCCGCGTTCACCCAGCGTGACAATCGCAGAGCGACACCCCATCTGTCGCAACATCTGTGCGGCCATGCGCGCGTGCTCGCCATCGTTCACATCGAGGTCGGTCAGCCATGCCGCTTCGGTTTCGTTGACGACGAGGTAATCAAGCTGCGCCAATACATCATGTGATAACTTGCGTGCAGGCGCAAGATTCATGATAATAGGCACGCGCGCGGCGCGCGCCAATGCCAGCGCGCGTAAGTTGGCGTCCATCGGCACTTCGAGTTGCAGCAACAACGCAGCGGCGGACTGAAGGTGTGTTTGCGCGGCGCTCACATCGTCGGGGGTGACGCGCATGTTCGCGCCGGGCGCGACGATGATGCTGTTTTGTCCGCCGTCGTCGAGTGCGATCAACGCAACGCCCGTCGCCGCCTCCGAGTCCACACGCACACCTTGCGTGTGGACGTGATCGTGCGCGAGCGTGGCAAGCAACGCCTCGCCGTGCGCGTCGCGTCCCACGCGCCCCAGCAGCGAAACCGTTGCGCCGAGTCGCGCGGC
>CAZDYP010000232.1:0-6237 GCA_964509505.1 uncultured Anaerolineae bacterium
ACCCCCATGAACACCTTGTCGCCGCCTTGCCACACCAACAGAATGACGCCGAGCGAGATGATGATGATATACGGTATTTGCAAGCCAACGCGCAATTGTTCGCGTGCGATGTTCGCATCGGCTTGTTTCAACGAGAGGGCGGTGAGGCGCGCGATGGCGTGTTGCGCGCGCCCAAACAAACGCATGATGCGAATACCAGTCAATTGTTCGTGTAGTTCCGCAATATATGCCGAGTTGGCTTGTCGCGCTTTCGTCGTGCGCCCGCGCACCCATTTTCCAGAGTAATAGGCGAGCAGTGTGGCGAAGGGGGTGGGCGCAAGCGCCAGCAACGTGAGCGACGCGTCATACCACACCATGGCGACGACAAATGAGAGGGTAAATAGCGCTGTGTCCCACGTCTCGATGATGAAACGGCGCACGCCCAAGCCCATCGTCTCGACGTCGCCATCTATGCGCGCCATCAAATCGCCAATCGGCGTCGTGTGAATGCGCGCCATGGGCCACGCCAACACGCCGCGCAACAAATCGGCGCGCAGGTTGGCGCGAATACGCGCATTTGCCGTGATGAGAAACCAGCGCTTGAAGACGCGCGGTGCTTCAGTCGCCAATGTGCCGCCAATAAAGATGAGCGAAGCCCACACAACAGCGCGCGCATCAACCTCGTGGCGCCAGAATGCCAGCGCCACATCAATCGCGCGCCCCAACAAAATCGCGGGTAACACGACCAGTGTGTTCATCGCAATGCCCGCGAGCGAGCCGAGGATCAATTCACCAGCGACTTGACGGAAATAAGGGCGCATCGCCCAAAGGAAACGAATCATAGTGGAAAAGCAGTGAACAGTGAGCAGTGAGCAGTGAATCGTTATAGGAGTTACGCAGTTGGGAGAATTTCACTGCGAAGACACGAAGAGCGCAAAGAGAAAAATTTCTTCGCGCGCTTCGCGTCTTCGCGGCGCAAGAGGTTCACTGATCACTGTTGACGGTTCACTGTTCACGGATTGAATGTTGCTTACATGCGACGGATAGCGTATCATAAAGACGGAGGTGCGTTATGCCATCGCCTTTTCCGGGTATGGATCCTTATATTGAAGCGACACACATTTGGGAAGATTTTCATCAGAATCTGGCAGGTGAAATTCAGGCACAGCTGGCACCGCGTCTGCGTCCGCACTATTACGCCGCGCTTATTCCGCAAGTGTCTTACGAAGAAGTGATGATTCAGGCGCGCCCAATGCTGTCGTCATCACAACCACTATCCTCACCACCGCATTGGGTGAAACCTGATGTTTCGATTTACCAAACGGCGGGAGCGCAACCGCTCATCGCTGAAGCGGTGCAGATTGCGCCCGCGCCCTACATGCTGGTTGAAGAAGAATTTCAACAAACCAACCTCGAAATTCATGAAGTCGCGACCGACGATTTGGTGACGGCGATTGAGATTCTTTCACCTGTCAACAAACGTCCCGGTCAAAAGGCATTCGAGGCTTATCGCAAAAAGCGACGGGCGTTACTGCGTTCGCCAGTGCATCTGATGGAAATTGATTTACTGCGCGCAGGACGACGCACCCCGCGTGTGACAGGTTTGCCGCCAGCGCCTTACTTCGTCTTTGTGAACCGCGCTCATGCTGAAGGTCGTAGTTTGGGGGCGTGGCCCTTGCATTTCCGCGAACCCATCCCTATTGTGCCTGTGCCGTTGCGCGCACCTGATCCGGATGTGCCGCTCAACTTGGGCAAAGCCATCCACGCGATTTATGAGCGCGCCGCGTATGATTTGCGTCTCGACTACACTCAACCACCGCCGGCACCGCCGCTCACAGCAGACGACGCGCAATGGCTTGATGAACATCTGCGCGACGCGCATTTGCGTTGAGAGCGTGAAGCGTTCCTTCACGCCTTAAAGTCCCCGTTCAACTTTCCCTGCCGCACCATCTCCTGACAATACGCATATAGCGCGTCATAGACGAGCCACTCCGCTGCATTGATTTCGTGATCATCTTTATAGCCCAAGTGACGGAAGCCTTCGGCAATCGCTTCGAGTCCGGGCCCTTCGGGTTGCTGCCAGAGTGTGTTGTCGGTGTCCGCGCCATTCACGATTTTGCCAAGCAGCACCAGCGCAGCGTTGCTCGTGAGATTGTACTTTTTCAAGATGGCCTCGAACGAACATTCCTTGCCATGGTGACCCAGTTCGACATCCTTCACATCATACGGCGTCGCGCCGAGACGCTTCGCTTCGTCCATCACTTTGTCGGATGGCACGAATAAAAACTCCGCGTCCTTGTCCACGAACTTCTTGATAAGCCATGGACACGCGACCCGATCCACTTTGACTTTTTCGCGGGTAATCCATTTCATCGAAATTCCTCCTCAGATTAGGTGGCGGCTGCACGCAGCCGATGTTTATTTTGCCTCTGCTGCTAGTTGGGTATAGAGCGCCTCGTAAATCATCATGCCGCGTTCCAACGCCGTCGCATCGTCGGGACTGGTGAGGCGAATGCCCCGACAAATCAGATCGAGTCCGGGCGCAGCGGGCTCGATCGTCACTTCTTGCACCACGTCGGCTTCATCCACGATGCGCGCGATACGCTGCAAGATGGGATCTTTCAAGTCATACTCGCGCAACATGGTGTAGAACGTGCAATGCCCGCGCCGATGCGACAACCGTGCGCCGGGGATGTCGAACGGCTCGGCTTTTGCAGGCAACGGTTTTTGTCCCGCAGGCACGAAGATAAACTCGGCTTTGGGGTCAATGAATTTTTTGATGAGCCACGCGCACGCCATACGGTCAACGCCGATGTGTTCCCACGTTACCCATTTCATGTTCCGTACTCCAGTGTCATTGCGAGGAGCGTAGTTTGCGACGAAGCAATCCATTTGTTGTATGAAGGAGATTGCTTCGCTTCGCTCGCAATGACCATTGTAGCTTGTACGCTATTCATTGGTTCTCGCCGCCACCAACGCCTCACGCACTTGCACCCCTAACTCAGACTGAAAGTAATCGGCCGTGCTGATTTGCTGATACTGGCGTGACAGCGCGGCAAGGTCAGCGCCCTTGCGCTTCAACGCCGTCAGAATTTTTTGATAGGCCGCGTCGGTTTGCGCGACAAACTGTTGCGCCAACGCCTCGTCTTGCGCCGCCATCATTGGATGTGATTCCCAGACCAACGCCTCACCGCCCAGCTCACCAATCTCTGCCGCGAGCCATTGAAATTGTTCCAGTGTGCGCGGCGACGACGGCAACACCCACACCGCATCGTGCAGCAGAATCGCGCCCAGCCGCTTCAGTTTGCGCCACACATAGACGCGCCCCGCCGTCGGCTTGGGCGGAATTTTGTAAGACAGCAGCAACCAGGTGCGCAAAGGATCAGCTCCCTAAAATGTAACTATGGTTACATTATAACCTGAGCGGCAGCAAAGGTCAATACCGCCGCAAAAATTGGGGGCAAGTCTAGCCAAAACACAAAAGCGCGAAGAACACGACCTTCTTGCTTTGTGTCCTTCGCGCTTCTTTGTGTCCCTGTGGGGAGCGCCACCTCTCAGCGCGTTTCCGTGTTGAGCGCCTCGATTACAAAAGCTAACGTCGCGCGTCTGCTTACTGCTTCGAGTCGGCGCTTAGCCTATCCTCACCATACACACACACACGGTTGCGCCCTTGCTGCTTCGCCTGATAGAGCGCCGTATCTGCTTGCTGCGCTAGCGCGCTCAAATCGAATTGCTGAACAGAGAGTGTGCTGGTCACGCCTAGACTGATTCGCACCGGCAAGGCTTGGCCCATTGATAAAACGAAATCTGCGGCGCTGATGTTACGGCGCAGACGCTCAGCCACCGTCGCTGCGATGGTCAATGGCGCGCCGGGCAAGAGCACCAAAAATTCTTCGCCGCCCCAACGCGCGACACAATCATACGGTCTGACCGATTGCAATAGGGTCGCGCCCACCCAGCGCAACACTTCGTCGCCTGCGGCATGGCCAAACTGATCATTGATTCGTTTGAAATGATCAATGTCGAGCAAGATCACGCCCAACGGTTTGCGCTCGCGCGCGGCTTGACTCAAGAGCGCCCCGACGCGCTCCTGTAGCCCATGCCGATTGAGCAATCCGGTGAGATTATCGCGCGTCGCCAGCATCGCAAGTTGATCGCGCGCCTCGCGCAATTGCGTCTCTAGTCGAATGATCCGCTCGCCAATCGCAACACGCAGTTGTAACTCGCGCAGCGTAAAGGGCTTCGTGATGTAATCATCGGCGCCGGCCTCCAAACCGCCTACCACGTGATCTGGACTATTCAAGCCCGTCAGCACGATGAGATAGGTGTAGCTCGTCAAGCGTGCCGAGCGAATATGACGAATGAGACTCAGACCGTCCATGTTGGGCATTGCCCAATCCGTGATGACGAGGCGAACAGGCTCACGCTGCAAGATGTCCAGCGCCGTTTGGCCATCGGGCGCAGTCAGTGCTTCGTAGCCCTTACGCTCGAACATCTTTTGTAAGAGCTCCCGTTGCCTCACGTCATCTTCTACAATTAAGATACGCATAACTACTCTCCAGGATAATCGAGGGAACTGCGCCGTGAATCACAAGTCCTATCTTCGTAACTCGACCATTCGTTGATACATCGGGTACACACCTTGGATGTTACCCTGTTCATCTACCATTAGCCAATTCGAGTGTCCCCAATCGCCGGGGTAGCCGTCGAGCGCGAAGGGCATGACAGCTAGCACGCGCGAATCGTTTTCCCACGGCGTCCAGCCGCTGGTCGCGTATTGCGAGAAGCGACGATTGCCGATGAATGCGAGCTCGAAATAATCGGCGATTTGCGCGGCGCTGAGGTCGGCGTTGTGCGAGTCGAGCGATTTCAGCGTCGTCTCACGGTGCCGCCAACCCGTCTCGGTAATCATCACGGGCAGCTCGCGCCCACTGACCTCTTTGAGCTTGAACAATTCCCATGTGTATGCGTTGACGCCGCGATTGACGAGGCCGCTCGGCCATGGGGTGGTGCGCGCAGACTTCGCGCCGTTGAGATAATCAAACTTCAACAGTTGTTGGTCGGGCGATGCGCGAAATGGGTCGAGCGGGTACGCGTGCGAGTTCCAGATTTGCACCTTGTCGAAAATCTTTGGATCGTATTTCACCATCTGATTGATAAAGGTGTCCGCATCCACGTAACGATAGCCATCTATAAATTTTTGTCCATTCGTGTGCGGCGCGTACAAATCTAATGCGGCATTGAGGATGACGACGTTCGGATCCGCTTCACGCAAACGCTTGCTCACATCGCCAAGAAAATGCGCGTACGCTGCGCCGTTGGGTTCGTTGCCCCATTCGTCACCACGATTCGGTTCGTTACCGACGATAATGTAGCGTGGCTTGGTGGGCCAGTTCAGGTTGTCGAGGAAATCGCGGTATTGCTCCGCGACGGTGAAGTAACCGCCGCCCTCGTTATCGCGGATAGGCGCAGACCACCAACGGTTGACGTCGTCGCGGAACGCCGTGAAGCGCACCATGGGCGTCAGTCGCAGCTCACGACAAAGGTCAAGGAAATACTGCCACTTCGGCACCTCGTCCAACTCGTCCAAGCGAATCAGCACAACTACATAGCCCCCCTCGCCCACAAGGTTGCGCGCATAGTGCAGATGCGATTTCCAGAGCGACTGGGGCCAATGGTATTTGTGGTCGTCAATGAGTAGGTGGATACCGAGTTTGGTGATGAGTCGGCTGGTCGGAGCAGTCGGAATAGTCGGAATGGTCGGAATGGTCGGCAGCGCTATTTGCGGGGTCGGTTGGGCGATTGGACGTAGCGTTGGCGGCGGTGTGCGTGTGGTGGGAGTGGGCGCGGGGGTAGGCGTGGCGGTGGAAGCGCAGGAGGCGAGCAAAGGCAAAAGAAAGCAGAAAAAGAGAAAAAGTTTGCTAGTCATGGCTAAGGATTCTAGCAAACTCACCTGTAAATTCCCAATGGGCTGCGTTCGTCAAAATTATATCCAAAGATAGATTGCCAAACTGTCGGCAGGTTGCTATGCTAATGAGCAAGAGCGTAAGTTGGCGGTTTTTGGCAGTTTTGAATCCGGTTTTGGCAGTCGCATTGCGCTTTAATCTCGACATCAAAGCCAGTACATAACCAATGGCTAATCCTGAAATGAAGAGGTGTGAAGATGAGCTTCTGGTCACGGCTAGCGCTGTTTTTCAAAATCAAAACCCATGGGGCACTTGACCGCATCGAAGACCCACATCAAGCGTTGGACTACGC
>CAZDYP010000233.1:0-1574 GCA_964509505.1 uncultured Anaerolineae bacterium
AATGTAATTTTGGATGACAGGGCGAATACGCTCCAGGCGTTCTGCCGAAAGCCCAACGGCTTCGGGTTCGACTAAATTCATGGAAAATTCCTTTCAAGATAGATTTATGTGACTCCCTCAAACAAATCATGCTCCATCGTCGCAGGCGGTTCGCTTGGCACGGCGCGCATGAATGTCTCGCTACGCATGAACCAGCGCGCCAGACCACGCAGTGAACGCGGCATACCGCTTTGACTTTCGTGACATGCGAATGCCTTTAGCTTGATGCCGCTCACGGTATGGATGGCAATCGTCGCGTGGGTCGGAAAATCTACGTCTGCCAGCGAGACGAGGTCAACATCGTTGTTCTTGCCGAAGCGTCGCGGGTCTCTGCCAAACAAACGCAACAGGGTCACACCCAAACGCAACCAACGGCGCGAGAACGTCGCATAGTATAATTTCTGCGATGAATGGGGCGGCAAGCCTTCAATCGTTTCATTCGCATCGCCCGCCAAGCGAAACGCCGCGACGGTGGCGTTGTGCATGGCGATGTGGTCAGGATGACGATAACCGCCAATGGGATCGAAGGTGACGACGACTTGTGGTTGAATGCGACGGATGTGCGCGGCGATTTTATAAGCCACCTCAGTCGTCGGCGCCTTGCATAACGCTTGCGGATGCGCGTTCTCCGCTGAACCCGCCATGCCTGAATCACGATAGCCAAGAAAATGCACGCCTGCTAACCCAAGCGTTTGCGCCGCACATTGCAACTCCGCTTCACGCATCTCAGCGATACTGTTGTAACCACGATAGCCAGCGGGCGCTTCGCCGACCTCACCTTTCGTCGCGCACACATAATGCACGGTTGCGCCGCGCCGCACGTATGTGGCAATGGTACCGCCAATGCCAAATGTCTCATCGTCGGGATGCGCGAAGGCGACGAGCAAACGATATTGGGTAGCTGCTTTCAGTTCGTCGTTCATATCAAAGCAGCACACCCTCCAATTTCAATAAGCGATACTTCATATCGAGTCCGCCGCCATAGCCGACCAGTTTGCCGTTCCGCCCGATGATGCGATGGCATGGCACGATGATGGGAATAGGATTCGCGCCATTCGCTGCGCCGACCGCACGCACGGCTTTCGGACGTTTGATTTGGGCGGCAATCGTCGTATAGGTGCTGACGCTGCCATATTCCACAGCCAACAACGCTCGCCACACCTGCAACTGAAACGGTGTGCCGCGCAAATCCAACGGCAGCGTGAACGTCTTGAGTTTACCTTTGAAGTACGCGTTCAGTTCGGCGGCGATGGGACGCAATGCTTTCTTGTTCGTTTTGATGCGCGCCTCGGGCAGCCAACGCTTTGTCCATGCTGCGCAGCGTTCCAACGATTCGCTCGGAAACGTCAAGCACCCAATACCTTGCGACGACAGCGCGACGCCAAACATGCCCCATGAGGTTTTGAGCGTATCAATCACAACAGTTTCACTCATAGTCCAATCCTTTGCGGTATAATCACGCCGCGCAATCCTACTCGATTTATTTTTCTCATGCAAACACCCTTCACGCTTTCGCCCATTCACCTGTTCACCCT
>CAZDYP010000233.1:1674-6228 GCA_964509505.1 uncultured Anaerolineae bacterium
GTCCTCATTCTCGGCGCGGGTCCCGCAGGCTTGAGCGCGGCTTATGAGCTCTGCGAGCGTGGCGTGCCTTGCACGGTCCTCGAAGCGGATCGTATCGTCGGCGGGCTTGCGCGCACCGAAACCTATCGTGGCTACCACTACGACGTGGGCGGGCATCGCTTCTTCACGAAGCATGACGACATCCAGCGCTTGTGGCGCGCGATGTTGGGCGATGACTTGCTCACGGTGCAACGCCTCTCGCGCATTTATTACGCAAATCGCTACTACTATTACCCGTTGCGCTTGTTCAACGCCTTTGCAGGACTGGGCTTCGTCAACAGTCTCCGCATCACGCTGAGCTATCTGCGCGCCCGCGCCTTGCCCGTTCTGCCCGAAGAGAGTTTTGAAGATTACGTCGTCAACCGCTTCGGGCGACGACTGTACGAAATTTTTTTCAAGACGTACACCGAAAAAGTCTGGGGCATCCCGTGTCATGAAATTGATTGGCGCTGGGCGGCGCAACGCATTCGCGGGCTTTCGTTCGCCTCCGCCATCTGGAGTGCTTTACACACGCCGCACCGCCCGCACATCAAATCGCTCATCGAACAATTTGAGTATCCGCGTCTCGGTCCCGGACAACTATGGCAACGATTCGCCTCCCACGTCGAGACGCACGGCGGGCGCGTGCAGTTGCAAGCGCCTGTCGTGCGCGTGCAGCGCCAGGGCACACACATCGAAAGCGTCGCCGTGTTACGCGACGGACAGCGCGAGCGCATCGCAGGCTCGCATGTCATCTCGACGCTTGCCTTGCGCGACTTCATCGCCATGCTCGACCCGCCCGCGCCCGACGACGTGCGTCGCGCGGCGAGTGCGTTGCGCTATCGCGATTTCCTCGTCGCGCTGCTCATCTTGCGGCAACGCGAGGTGTTTCCCGACCAATGGCTCTACATCCACACACCCCAGACGCATGTGGGACGCATCCAGAATTTCAAGCAGTGGAGCGCTGCGCTCACGCCTGATATGGCTATGACCCATTTGGGTTTTGAGTATTTCGCCACCGAAGGTGATACGTTGTGGTCCATGAGCGATGTGGAGCTGATCGAGCTAGCCAAGCGCGAATTGGAATTTTTGCGACTGGCGCGCGCGGCGGATGTGATGGATGGCGCCGTCAAGCGCATGAAGAAGGCGTATCCTGTCTATGATGCGACGTACCGCGAGAACCTCGCCATCGTGCGCGGTTATCTCGACGCATTCGACAACTTGCAGACGGTGGGGCGCAACGGTTTGCACAAATACAACAACCAAGACCACTCGATGTTGACGGGCATCCTCGCCGCGCGCAACCTGTGTGGCGAACAGCATGATGTCTGGGCGGTGAATACGGATTTGGAATATCAGGAGGAGATGCGGATCAATGGGTAAACGAGGAGATGAGGAGACAGCGACAACCATCTAACCATAGTGGTCGTGCTTCGACTGCATAAACGCCTCGATTTGTTCTTCTGACCATTGAGCGATGCGCGCGGGACTCAGCCCAGCGAGTTCAGGTGTCGCTTTGCCCGCCAGCTGGTCGGCGAGCGCGCGACCTACTGCGGGCGCAAGCGCGAACCCATGGCCACTAAAACCAACGGCGACGCTCAAGCCCTCGTAATTCGGCGTCGCGCCGATGAATGGAATCCCGTCAATCGCTTGCGCCTCCAGCCCACACCAAGCTTGCGCGATGATTTGTTGTCGCACGATGGGCAAGATGTCGCACGCGACTGACCAATTGCCTTCAATGCTGGCAGTACGCAAAATGTAGCCGCGCCGATTCGTCGTGGCATCGCCGGGCCAACCGCCGCCCAACAAAAATGCGCCATTGGGCAACTGCTTGAGCGACAACGCGCGTCCCATCACGCCAATCACAGGCGTCAACAAGCCTTGCGGCGCAGGCGTCGAGAGCACCATCTGCGGCACGCGCGTCGTGATGGGCAACTGCAAACCAATGGCCGCCGCCAATTCATCCGTCCACACCCCCGCCGCCAACACGACTTGCTCTGCGGTCACGTCATCGCGTGACGTGCGCACACCCGTAACGCGCGACTGGTTCATCACCAACGCACGACAAATGGTGTCAGTCCAATAAGTTGCGCCATAGCGTTGCGCCGCATTCGCAAATGCGCGCGTCGTCAACGCAGGGTCGGCTTGTCCATCGGCAGGACTGTAGCTGCCGGCGGGGATGTGTGCACCCGCGCCCGGCATAATCTCTCGCAGCTCCTTGCGATCAACCAGGCGCACATCGGCGAAGCCCATGGTATGTTGCTTCTGGACGAAGGCGACGAGGCGTTGCGCTTCGTCGTCGTTTTCGGCGACGAGCACATTGCCGCCTTGCCGATAATGCACGGCGGCGTCGAGCTCTGCTTCCAACGAAGACCAACGCGCAATCGCTTCGCTCGCCAACGGCGCTTCCGCAGGATCGCGTCCTTGTCGGCGCACGCCGCCTGCGCTTGCCCATGATGCGGTCGGTTCACTGGCAACCATCGCCGCACGCTCGATGACCAATACCTTGCGCCCCTGTCGCGCGACATGATACGCAATGGAATTGCCGATCACGCCGCCGCCGATAATCACAACCTCTACATGAACCATAGTTGTTTCACTTTCGTTCTAACGACTGTTTTAACACAAAGACTCTAAGCCTCACAAAGCACACGAAGAAAATTTTCCTGAGACAAGCTCACGACGCACGATAGGTTGTGTGTGTTTTGTGATTCTTTGCGCCTGTGTGTTGAGAGGGCAAACTGGCCTCACCACTAGCGCTGCACGGTGCGATGATAAATCGGTGGGCTGTCAGAGGCGTCGCTCACCTGACGAATATAAGCAACATCGCGCCCATAACGCTCGTTGACGAGCTCCGCCAATTCAAACTCATCGTCACCCACTGCCACTACTTCATCGCCCACCAGCGCGACCCAACGATTCGGGTAGCGTTGCTTGAGCGACGGCTTGAAGCGCTCGAAGGTTGCCTGCTCGCGCGCAAAATCACTTGTAGGAGGAACATCCACTGCAGGTGCCTCAGGCACGACGATTTCGATGGCGTCAGGGTGAGGTGGCGTGTCATCATCAATGATAACGGGCGAGACATCAATGAATTCGCCACCCACACTGGGCGCGGTTTCCAACGTCTGTTGCAACGCGATGAACTCATCGGCGGTGAAGCCTGGCGCATGGTCGCCCGTCGCCCAATGCGCGGGCATGACGCCGGCTTTGTGGCACAGCGATTCATACAGGGCAATTGGCAAAATTACCGCCACAGGTTGATTGGCGTCTTTGATAAATACAGGATCGGTGATGACAAATTTGTTAGGCATCAAGCAAATCCTTTCTCAACCCCACTTCTCCCGAAACTTCCCCGCCGCGCCCTGCATGATCGCGCCGCCATGCCCAAAGACGGTGACCTCGAATTTTTGCTGTCCGATCTTCGCCAGTGTGCGTTGCCCCTCCGCAAAGTTTTCGTAGATGATGCTGTAGCCCAAGCCCATCATGTTGCTGGCAATGTCGCCCGCAATCAGCACGCCGCCATGTTGGGGCCACAGATACGCAAGGTGTCCAAGACTGTGACCTGGTGTGAACAGCGCGCACAGTCCGCCCGCGATGGGCAGCTCTTCGCCGTCGGCAACTTCGTGTTCGACTTCGGTGTGGGGGATGACGGGCGAGGTGATCTTGATAAAGATATTGAACATGATTTTGCTCATTAGCCCTGGCGAGGGAATTGGCGTGCGCATTGGCTCTTGTCCGCGCACGACGCGCGCATCCATCGCGTGGGCATAAGCCTTCGCGCCGCTCATGCGCTTCAAGTCGGCGAGACTGCCCACGTGATCGGGATGGCAATGCGTCAACAGAATGTGGCGCACATCTTCGACGCGCTTGCCCAATGCGCGAATCGCCGCCGCGATTTTGTCGGCGCTGTTGGGATACCCCGTGTCAATCAACGTCAGTTCGCCGTGATCATCAAACAAAAAGGTGTTGACGACGCCCAATGGAATGACATAAAAGTTTGGTAGAATTTGCTTGGTGGGCATAGCTCGCTCCTCTGAAAAATTTGACGGCAGTATAGGTGAGATTAGCAACAGTGACAAGCGCCAACGGGTTTCTTTGAGAAACCCGCTTGGTGTTGTGTCATCCCTGAAGCGTGGGGAGTGTGAGGCTATGAAAAGCGCTTCTCAAAAATCTCGCGCCACAACCCATCGCCAGCCGCGAGCTCCTGTTGTGCCTCTTGCAGTGTATAGACAATCGGCTCGAATGGCACAACCCGCTGCCAATCAAAAGCAATCTCTTGAGCGCGCACCATACGGTCTATGCCGCGTTCAGGTGTGTCCTTGATGATGAGCATATCAATATCGCTGTCGGCATGTGGCTGCCCGTATGCATACGAACCGAGCAGGATAATGCGCTGTTGCCCAATCATTATTCGCCGATGTCATCATGCGTTAAAGGTTTTCCGCCGCGAGCAACGCCCCTTCCGCCTTGAGGCTAGACGGGAGTTGAATCTTGCCGAAGCCCACGATTGCCCCTCAACCTTTCAAGCGCATACGC
>CAZDYP010000234.1:0-6205 GCA_964509505.1 uncultured Anaerolineae bacterium
GTCAGCGAACCAACCGTCGTCTTGCCTGTATCCGTTTTCGGTTGCGGGTCGTCAATGCTCACCAATAGCTGCTTCACGTTCTGCTCGGTGAGAATGACGATGAACTGCACGCCGTTGGGATAGTAATAGACTTGCACATCGGTCTGCGCAATGACGGTGCTCGCAGTCGCATACGCTGCCACCATCTTGCGCGCGTTCTCCAGTCGCTTCTCTGCCACCGTCTTGTCAATGTAGTAGCGCGTGAAACCTTGTTGCTCTTCCAACTTGAACAGCGTGTTGTACGCTTCGGCTTGTTTCTTGATGAGGTCGCCCGTCGCCGTCGCCAACAACGCGCGGTCATACTCTTGCCCTAGCTCGTCAAACACAGGCCCATATTGCGGCGCACGCGCGGCGAGCGCTATCAAGCGTTGCAAGCGTTCGGTAGGCGCGTCCAGCAAGGTGATTTGGATGAGCGGACGCGTGAGACTGTCGGGCTTCTTCAACACGAGGTCGCCGATGAGTTGGCGTGTGCGCGCGATGCCTTCGGTGGCTTTTTGCAATGCCACGTATTCGAGATAGGGGTCAACGAACTCAAGCCCAAACGCGAAGTAACCCTCATACGACTTGATCGCATTCGCCGTATCGCCGCGCAGCTGATAAAGCCGCGCATTCGCGTACCAATCTTGCGGCGTCTGCGGATTGTTAATGAGCTGCCCTTTGCCCGATTGCAATGCGGCGAGCGCGGCTTGCATGTCCGCGAAGCCTTGCGCCTGTGTCGTCGCAATTGCGCCCACCTGCGTCGCTTGTGCGGCGACGACGGTGGATTGCGCGCCGACCTTCGTCGCTTGCGCAGCGACGACGGTGGCGCTCGCTTGTGTCGTCTCTTTGATTTTGGTCACGTCCTCTTGTAGATTGAGCAACTGCGCTTGCAGCTGGGCAATCGGTTCGATGTTGTCCGCAAGATAGCCACGCTCAGGTCCCACGACAAAGACAAACGACAGCAGCGTGAAGATAATGGTGAAACCGCTCGCCACGACGCACACGCCGAGCAATGGATGTTCCCACGCATCTTTGCCGGGCGTGCGCCACAAACGATAGAAACCCGCAAACGCAACCGCCGCCGTGATAAATGACAGCAACGCGACCCATGGCGCAAAGTTAGCCAGGGGTTGCAACACGTCGCCGATGAACCCCATGACGGCACTGATAATGCCGATGGGCCCCGCGGCGTTAGCAATAGTTTTGCGAATGTGTTCCATCAAACCCCTCCTCAAGAAAATTTTTGATTTCAGATTTAGGTTTAACATCATACCAACAAAAAAGGATGAGGTATTATACTCCATCCCTCATCCTTTATCCTTCACCCTTGCGAAGATTCTAAACCTTCGCAAGGGTGCGCTCATGAATTACCTGACGACCAACGGCAGATAGTTCTTGAAAACCGCCACAGGATTATACGCCAACACCTCAAACGTCTTCACATTGGACACGCCGCCGCCGAGTGGCGGATTGATGACCGTGATGCTCTGCGGTCCTACCACGGCGAGGTCGCCCGCGCTGAGTGTAATTTTCAGCTGCGTGGCGCTGACGAGTGTCGTCGGGCGTGTCTCGCCGTTCCATTGCGCCACCGCGCCCAACACGAAGCCATAGCCATTGAGCGTGACATCCAGCTGCGTGATGTCGCTGAGTTGTTCAGCCTTGTTTGGACTCAGCGTGTTGAGCGAAGGGATGGGATTCTCATTCGGCGGCGCGACATCCAACGCGAAAGGCGTCGCGGGTGTGCTGCTTGCCTGCGCGCTCTCGGCTCTCGGCAACACGCCGCTGTTCACGACGGTGATAGCGTTGATGCCGGGTTGATTCAACAGATTAGCAGGGACTTGCGCGACGAGTTGCGTGCTGCTGATGAAGGTCGTCACTAGCAACACGTTGTTCCACACGACCTTCGCCGTCGCCGCAAAGTCGCTCCCTTTGACCGTGATGCTGACGGGAGCGCTGCCCGCGACCAAGCCCAAGATGCTGATGCTCTCAATGGACGGGATGAGGTCGCTGGCGGTCGCGACGACCGTGAGCGTGACGGGATTGCTCGTGCCGCCGCCGGGTGTGGCATTGAACACCGTGATCGCTTTATTGCCGACGGCCGCGACATCGCTTGCTTGCACCGATGCGATGAGCTCCGTTTCATTCACAAAGAGCGTCGTACGATTGGAGCCATTCACACGCACGATGGAGCCGATGATAAACCCATCACCTTTCACCGTAAGCGAGAATGCCGCCGAGCCTGCGACCTTCGCAGCAGGCAACAACGAGGTAGCAACGGGTTTGGGGTTGGCGATAGGTAGTGACACGACTGCATCGTTGTCATGTCCTGTCGCATAAACGTACTTGCCATCAGGCGCGACGACCACACCGCGCGCCGTACTCAATGGCGGCAATGTGCCACCTGTGCCTGTGATCATTTCGACGAACGACAACGAACCATCGTCGGGGTCACGCGCGAAGGCGTTCACACCATCTTCAAGGCGTGACGTGACAAATAACCATTTGCCATTCGGACTGAGCGCGAGATCACTCGCGCCATTCAACGCCATCGCTGTGTTGTCGGCAATACACGACTGGAAGGTCAGCTTGCCATCTATGGCATTGCGCGCGAAGGTGCAAACGCCGCCTGTGCCAGAGTTGCCGCCTGCCGTGTAAACGAAGCGACCGTCTTTGCTGACGACGACGCGGAACACGCCATCCAATCCCGCAACCATACCGCTCGTAATCACTTGCGCTGTCGTCAACGTACCGCTAATTGGGTCGCGGGTTAGCACCAACACGGCATCACCGACATAGCTGGTCGCGTAGAGCTGCGCGCCATCGGGACTGAGCGCAATGCCATACGCTGCGCTGAGATTGGCATGGGTATATTTCTGCACGAATGAAGCGTTCTTGACCGTGAGGGTGCCCAATGTGATCTTTGTGCTGAGCGCGCCAGTCGTCGTATTGCGTCGCAGCACGCTGACCGCGTTATCAAAGATACTGCTTACATACACGAAGTTGCCGTCGGGGCTAATAGCAATGCCATACGCGCCATCCAAGCCATCCACGAAGTAATTACATGGGTTGATGAAGCTACAACCATAACCATCCCCTTCGTCAATCGTGTCCACCCACGTCAGGCTGCCATCTTCGCCATCACGACTGAACACGGCGATGGCATCGCCGACCCAACCCGTTGCGTACACATTCTTGCCATCGGCGCTTACCGCCACTTGCAACGGCGACGTGAAGCGATTCGTGGCGCTCAAAGTCGCGCTATCGAAAGTGGATGCGTAACCTAGCGATGTGCTTTGCTGACCATTGTTTAGTGCATTGTACACGACGATTGTATGACTGCCTTCATCCGCCACGTAAGCATGTTTACCATCGGGACTGAGCGCGATGCCGTATGGTCCATACGAAGGAGGCGTCAACCCTGCCGTTGACCAGTAATATATAGGGAACAAAGGATCAACGGCTTTCTTCACCAGACAGCTGAGGTTGTAACTTACTGTTGGCTTAGTGGGATCATTGGTGTTGAACGATAGCACCGCCGACTTCACGCCGGTCGTTGTGGCGTTGCAGCGCGCAGTTACGTTGACCTGTGCGCCGCCGTTGACGATTGTGAATGGGAACGCAGTGAGCAACTGGATTTCGCCCGGCGGCGTGCTGGTCAAGATGGCATTCGACAAAACCAGATTTGCCGAACCTGTTTCTTTCACAGTAATCAAGATGTTTTTCAACGTGCCAACTTCTGTCTCGACACTCTTGGGCCCGGGCGGATTCGGGTCGGAGCTGAAGCCTGCCGTCGGCGCCGCCGTGCCGATACACTTCACCGTGTAGCTCGCGCTCGATTCGTCGGGATCATTCGTGTTGAACGAGAGCGTCGCAGTGTATGTGCCTGCGCCGCTTGGCGTGCAGCGAATGTCATGCGACGTACTGCCCAAGGGCACAACATTCGCAGGCATGGGACTGATAGCAAACATGCTCGCATTCGCGCCGCTAAACGCCACCGACGACAGCGTGAGCGTCAGGTCGCCTGAGTTGAAAATTTGCAAGGCATTCGTCTTCGTGACAGGCACATTGATCGTGGAGGTGCCAACCGTGATCACACTGCCCGGCACGGGCAACGAACTGAAGTCGGGCGCGGCATCGTCCACCTCAAAGGGCCCGATGTCGAACAACGGCAACCCGATGCCATCGCCATTGCTGAGGCGCGGCAAGCCGCGAATATCCTCATTGCCCACATCAGGGTCATTACTTGGATAATCCACTGGCGCAATCTTGTCAATCAACGGACTGCCGGGCAACGGCTTTTGGGTCAACAAGCCGGGCACCGTGCTGCCATTCACCGCAGGCACCGGATCGAGCTTCGGGTCGGTATTACTTTGGTCAGTGGATTCTGGTTTATCGCACGAGTTGTCGCTGAACGAGTTTTGCCCTTTGCTGTCAATGGGCCAGACCTCGTCATCGTCGGGAATGTTGTCGTCGGGTGGAAAGTCTTGATCGCTCTCCTGTTTGTCACGACAGTTCTGCGGCAAGTTGCCCGCGAACACTGCCAAACGAAATTCGGCTTTGTCATACTTTGCATCATGATTATAGATGCCGCCGCCTTTGTCGCCTGCGATGTTGCCATTGATGGCGACTGCTAGCGCATTCAGTTGTGCCACACTACCAATCAAGTTTAGCGTGGTAAGCGCGCCGCCCTTACCGCTGGCGTTGTTACCCGTGAAACCAACCATACGCAACGTGAGCTGCCCATTGTCTCGGTTGGCGATTGCGCCACCATCGCCTTCGACGCTGTTCGCCACGAACATCGTGCGCTTGATCAGCATCTCACTCATGTTGTGAATCGCGCCGCCCGCGCCGAGCTTGCCCGGCGAACCCGCATGGTTGCCTTGGAACGATGAATCTTGAATCGTCAACTTCATGCCGCCATTGTGGACAAGCGCGCCGCCAATGCCTTCCAATGCGACATTGCCGGAGAACGTGCTGCGTTTGATGGTGCTGGGATAGGTATTCGCATTCGCGCGCAACGAAATCGCGCCGCCGCCTTCGCCTGTCTGACCGCCCGTGCCATCGTAACTCAAATTGGGCAGTTGCCCCTTCGTCACGTTGCCCGTGAACGCGCTATCGGCAATCTCCATACGGCCCGCGATGAACGCAATCGCGCCGCCTTCCGCATCGGAGACGTTGCCCGTGAACGTGCTGCCTGCGACGGTCAGTACCCACGTCGTGCGAATCGCGCCGCCGGCTTTGGTGGCTTCGTTAGTGTCTTTCTGCACGGCTTTATTGTTGATGAAGCTCGTACCTGCAATCGTCGCGGTGCCATCGTTGCGAATCGCGCCGCCGCCTGCGCCGCCCGCCGAGTTGTTCTCGAACTTGCCGCCCGCAATTTTCAAATCGCCACGACTATCAATGGCGGTGTAAGTTGCATTCTTGATGGTGACGTTGACCAAACTGAGCCGCCCGCTCGCCTCCACATCGAAAATGATGGAGGGCACATTCGTCGCATCAATCGTGATTGGTCCCATGAGGGTGACGGTGTTGATGGTGTCAGGCAGCGAACCATGATTCACCGCATGGGTCAACACGATTGTGCCTGCGACGGCGAATTGGATGAGGGTGTTGCCGCTGTTGCTCGCCGTGCATTCGTTGACGTTCACCGAGCTGTTGAACGCGCGCGCCATCGCCTCGCGCAACGAACACTTGCCATCGTTCGGATCAAGTTTATCTTGCAGCGTGTTCACCGTGATGGTGACTGGCGCGCTATTAGGCACCGCAGGCGACTCCGCCCGTAGTGGTTGCGCCAGAGTCAACGTGATGATGCCTACCGCCAAAACTAGCCAGAGGTTCAGTTTATAAGTCACCGCATCTCCTTTGAGCAATAAGGTACTGTCAACATCCGCATAGAAAAACGTCGCGTTGCCTGTAACCGTTACTATTAGATCAAATTCTGATTGAGTGTACAGCCAGACCTCACAGATTTTAGAAACCAGTGAGGTCTCAGACCTGTACATCCAAACAGGAAACTGCTCTAAGCCATAGCGGGCGCAACAGTAAATGCTACTGAGGGATATAAAAAGTGATACGTTGTGCAGCGCTGGCTCTGAGAAACAAAAAGGATGAAGGGGGGGCATCCTTCATCCTTCCTCCTTTATCCTGCTGACCTCATCTTGCACTAGAACGGCAAGCCCTTCACACC
>CAZDYP010000235.1:0-3614 GCA_964509505.1 uncultured Anaerolineae bacterium
CGGCGACGAAAGACTTATCGGTCTCTGTCTCGATTGCGGGTAAGTTCGTCACCGACACACGCCTCATTACCGCGCCGCGTGTGTTGAAGCCGATTTTGGTGGCGACGGTGGCGAACTTGACGACGACGCTGGGCCCCATGAACTTCCAATTCACCAATTTGTCTATGGTGGGCGACCCGATTCAAAACTTCTTCGGGTTGCAAGCTGGGCAGGCGAAGATTGTTTGGTCAGGCAATTTCGGCGCAGGCGTTGGTGGCGGCATGAACAACCTCAAGCTCGGCACCGACAACACCGGCAAGCTCATCTTTAGTGTGCAAGGCGGCAACCTGTCCGCGCCGCCAATCAAGAGTGGCGTGTTGCAAGGCTCGAGCATCAACGGCGTGTTCACCGTCATCAGTCGCACCATCGTCTTCACGTTCACGGGCGCCATGCAAGTGAATCTGGTGGGCGGCGGAAGCATCAGCCCGACGTTGGTGATGAACTTGCGCGGCGGCAAAAACGTGCAGCCACAATGCGGCACGGGCGCGCCGCCGGGCTGTCTCAAACGCTTCGAGGCGTCGCTCACCGCGTTTGCGATCAAGCTGGCGGGCTTTGGCATCGCGCTCGCATCGCCACGCTTCCGCGACGATGGTGGCTTCGAAGCCCAGAGCGCCAACCTGACGTTGCCTGCTGGCACAGGCAGTTTAAGCACAGGCATTTCGGGGCTTGTCATCACGGGCAACGGCGATGTGCAAATCACAGGCGGACAAATCGAGATACCGCCGTTGACGATTGCAGGCACAAGTTTTGCGGCGCTGCGTGGCGGCTTCTCGCAGGTGCAAATCGGCACAGCGAAAGCCTACAAGTTCACGGGCGGCGCGACGATGTCGCTGCCGGGGTTGGATCCGACGAGCAACACGAAAATTTCCGCGAATGTCACGGTCGTGTCGGTGCCAGCCACGGGCAATCTTGATGAGCTCGATGTGATGGTTGCCTTCACGGCGCATCCAGGCATTCCCATCGCTGGTTCAGGCGCGGAGCTGACAGGCTTGAGCGGCGCGTTCTCGCTGAAGACAGGCACGGCGACGATTAGCGTCGGCATCGTCGTGGAGTCACAACTGAAAGTACCGCCACCCCCATCTACCATTGGCACTCCGGTCGTGACGTTGAATGGCACGGCGTCGTTGCAGGTAAACCCATTCAAGATGACGTTGGGCGCGCAGCTGAAGGTGTTGATTTTCCAAGTAGCGAATGCGACGGTGGAAGTGGGCGACGGCGCAGGTTTCAATGGCGGCAAGGGCGTGCATGTGAACTTCAACGTAGATGTGCTCTTCGTGCATGGTTCGGCAGATGTGCACGTCGGCAAAGTCAGCAACGTCACACGGTTCCGTGGCACGGCGACGTTGACGGTGGGCTTGCAGAAGAATCAGTTTGGCAATCTGCCTAAACAAGACCGCACCTTTGCAGGCATCAGTTTTCAGGCGGGGCAGTTTGACATCAACAACAACGGCGTCGCGGATACAACCGGCTTACTGGGAACATTTGAAATACTCGGCTTCGACATCACGCTGTTCGTGGACTTCAACAAGACGGGGAGTGATCGCGTCAAGCGCGTGGATGCCGACGACTATCAGCTGTTGCGTTCAAGCGACATCAATGAGCGCATCGCTAATCAAGCGCCCGGCTATCTGCGTACCTTTGAAACGGTGGCGCGCGGCGCGGAGGTTGAGCAAGTTAGCACGGTCATCATCCCTTACGTCGTGACCAAGACGACGACCGTGATGTTTGGCATCACCTATCCGCCGACGGTGACGACGCCGCCGACGGTGACGTTGGGTGTGCCAGGGCGAGGCATCCTGACGCCCGCCTCTGCGAACAATGTGGATGTGTTCTATGGCACGGACTTTACCACGACCATCACAGGCACCAACGACATCTGGTACACCATTAAGAACGCACCGACGGGCACGTACACACTGCGCCTTGCAAACGAACCGCCGACAGGCACGTACACGACGTATATGATTGTGGCGAATGGAAAGCCAACCGTCACGATTACTTCGGCTTACTGTGCGGGTTCTATCGCGTCGGGTATCACGATGGATTGCGCGCCCGGCGCTGACGGCAACAAGATGTACGTGAACTTCGTAGCCAATGACGTAGATGATCCCGATGCGAAAATTACTGTGATGTATGGTGAAACACCGACTAACACCTTCGTCGTCACGAGCGGTTTGCCCTTGACGACGACAGCCGCGCAGTGGGTATGGAGTGAGACACCCAGCGGCAAATACAACATCTACGTCGAAGTGGATGATGGCAAACATGCGCCCGTGATGGCAGTGGCGACGACGACGGTGACTATCACCGATGCGCGTCCGCCTGGGGTGCCGACGGGCTTGACGGCGACGGCGCAAGCGGGACAGCTCAACGTGACATGGAATCCAAACACCGAAGACGACCTCGCGGGTTATGTGATCGGCTTCGGCACGACGCCCATCACAACCTCATTCGCTTATACGCGCGACATGGGCAATAAAGAAATCATCTTCACTGGCACGAATCAAATAGATGCGAAGTTGTGGGGCTTAAAGGATGACCAAATCATCTATTACAGCATCCGCGCCTATGATATAGATGGCAATTACAGCGCATGGGCGACACCCGTATCGGGCAAGCCGTGGGCGCTCAGTCCACGCGCATGGACGCCTGAACCGAACGGCACAGGCACGGGGTCAAGTGTCTCGGTGGCATTTGATACCATCATGCTCACCAGCACCATGCCATTGAACACGACGACCTTCAACGTGAAAGACAGCAACGGCAACGTCGTCGCAGGCACGTTGATCTATCTGTATGATTTGGATGGCTTGAATGTGATGGGGATTCAGTTCAAGCCGAATGCGCTGCTGACGAATGGCGCAGTCTATACGGCGACCTTGAAGGGCGGTGTGAGCGGCGTGAAAGCGCAAGACAATCGCACGATGAACGCGGATTACAAGTGGGTATTCACCGTGCAACTGGCGAAGGTATATTTGCCGTTGCTGGTGAGATGAGGGAGTGAACAGTAAGCAGTAGGCAGTAAGGAGGGTTCAGTGGAAACCCGGTTTCTGACGGAGTGGCTCCGTCGGAAACCGGGTTTCTACTTTTCATTTCCAATCTCCAGTCTCCAAGCGCGGTAGTGTCACGCAGTTTTCGCAAATTCGTCGTCGTGTGAAAATCAGCATCTTCGACAAGCTCAGGAGGTTGCGTGTTGAAATTGTGAAAACCTCAAGACACTAACCAATCTCTAATCTCTAACCTCCACCGCATACTGTATCGCTCGCTCAAGCTCCATCCCTTCGCCTTCGCGCCACGCTGTATCGAACGCCGATGAAGGCAGCTGCGCGCGTGTGAGCTGGAGGTTGCGCTCATACTCATGGGAGTCGTTGGGAGAGAGTGGCGCGCTGAGGGTCGAGAGTAGCGTGTTGGCTGAACCAAAGAGGCGCGCGGCGCGTTCAGGTTTGCCTGTCATACCATACACGCCCGCGAGCCCGACGAGACACTCGCTGACGCCGCACCTATCGCCCAGCTCTTGATACAACGGCAAGCTTTCGCTGAAATGGGCAGCGGCTTGTGTATAGTCGCCTTGATGG
>CAZDYP010000235.1:3714-6178 GCA_964509505.1 uncultured Anaerolineae bacterium
CAACGGCAAGCTTTCGCTGAAATGGGCAGCGGCTTGTGTATAGTCGCCTTGATGGTGCGCGACATATCCAAGATTGTGTAGCGCCGCCGCAATGCCCCATTTGTGTCCAATGTCGTGGCTCAAGCGCAAACTATCTTGATAATAGCGGCCTGCGAGCGCGTAGTCGCCTTGTGCGCGCGCGACTTCGCCAAGTCCATTCAGCGAGAGGATGATCCCGACTTGGTCGTTGAGTTCGCGCGAGATGGCGAGGCTGGCTTCGCAGAGCGCGCGCGTCGTTTCATGGTCGCCTTGCCAAAAGGCAACGATGCCCAAGCGAATGAGCGACGTGGCGATGCCTTGCTTGTGCCCCAACGTGCGCCAGATCAGCAGGCTTTCCTCATACAATCTGCGCGCCCACGCATAATCATTTTGCGCGGTGGCAATGATGCCCAAATCGTTGAGCACCGTCGCTAGGCCTTTTTGATCCGCTAGCGCGCGATACAACTCTAAACTCTCTTGATAGAGTGCGCGTGCGGCTTCGTAATCGCCTTGCTGTCGCGCCAACACGCCCGCGCCATTCAACGCCGCCGCGCGCCATAGGGTTGGCGGCATCGCTTGGGTGCGCGCCAGCGCCTCTGCGAGTCGCGCACGTCCTTCGCTTAAATGTCCTCGCACTTGCCAGAAGCGCCACAAGGCGGCGCAGAAACGTAACGCCAACTCGTCAAGCGGGAGGGGCGTGGCGACTTCAGGAGGGTAACGACTGAAGTCGTTACTACGAGCAAGTACCCAATCGAGCGCCGCGCGCAAATCGTCGTGCGCGTCTGCGAGCTGTTGTAGCCATGTCGCTTGCTGCGCGCCCGTCAGCTCAGGCTCGGCGCGTTCCGCCAGCTCCAGAAAATAGCGCGCGTGGCGTTGGGGCAAGATCGTCGCTTCGTCGCTGGCGCGCAGTTGCTCGCTAGCATACGCCTTGATGGTCTCTAACATGCGATAGTGTGTGGTTGCGCCCGCGCGCTCGACGTGGATGAGCGATTTTTCGCTCAAGTGTTGGTGCAACTCAGCGAGCGAGCCTTCCGCGCCGCAAATTGCTTCAGCCGCCTCCAAGGTCCACTGTCCCGCAAATACGGACAGTCGCTTGAATAACACACGCTCGGGCGGCGACAACAAGTCGTAGCTCCAATCCAACGCCGCGCGGAGGGTCTGATGTTGTGATTGCACAGGGTCGCGCTGGTCTCTAGTCAACCATTGAAAACGGTCATCCAAACGCTGGGCTATTGCTTCGATAGATAAATCGCGTGTGTGCGCCGCCGCGAGCTCAATCGCCAACGGCAAGCCGTCGAGCCGTTGGCAAATTTTCACGATAGCTGCGCTGTTTTGTGGCGTGAGCACGAAGCCTTGTTGCGTGAAGAAGGCGCGCTCGATGAACAGGCGCACGGCTTCGTATTGTTGTGGACGCTTGAGCGGTATGTTCCCTGAAGGGGGTGACGCGCTGTGTGACTTGGGCAACGATAGCGGTGGGACGGTCCACACCGCTTCGCCCGCAATCCGCAGCGACTCGCGGCTCGTCGTGAGGATGTGGAGCCGCGGACAGTGGTGCAACAGATGCGTGACGAGTGAACGACAAGCGGCGATGAGATGCTCGCAATTATCTATGACCAACAAGAGCTGTTTATCTTTGAGGTGCAGGGTGAGTGTGTCGAGCAAGGCTTGGTCGGCTTTTTCAAGCAAGCCCAGTGCAGCTGTGATGACATGCGGCACAAGCGAAGCATCATGCAGTGAGGCGAGCTCGGCGACGCGCACCCCATCGGCATATTCTGTAACTAACTCAGAGGCGAGGCGCATGGCGAGGCGCGTCTTACCAATGCCCCCCGTGCCTGTGAGGGTTACGAGGCGGGTGATGGTGAACATCTGTTGGATTTCAGCTAGATCGTGCTCGCGTCCGATGAAGCTAGTGGGTGGGACGCGCAAGGAGGACGAGGTTGAGTGAAGGCGTGCGGGCGTGGGTGAGGTTGAGTGTGGCGAGACCCATTCGCTGCCCGCGAGCTGCGCGAGCCGTTGCCCAAGACCTGTTTGGCGTTGTTCGAGTAGATAACATAGGCGTTCCAGATTTTGACCTGAAGGCAAAGTTGGATTCGCAGCGCGTGTCCAGGAGTCCACCGCGTAGCGCGTGACGTTGAGCGAGCTGGCGAGGTCTTGGTGGGTCAACTCAAGTTGATGGAGCGCCTCGGCCAAAGCGGCGGCAAATTGGCTGGCGCGTGTTTTACGGGGCGAAGACGAATGAAAACGGCGGGTCATGGGCTAGAATTTAGTATCACTGCCAAACATTTTGTATTGCAAACTGTATGGCACATCGCTTATCCTGTCAAAAGCGTGATCGACAAAGGGGACAATCGCGCCTTTGGTGTTATCTGTGCTGCGTCAAGTTCTCACCAATTTGCTCGCAAGGGGGTGAGGTTACAGTTTGTTCATCAATTGCATAACGCCGAAT